>CAMORO010000070.1 GCA_946623875.1 uncultured Lachnospiraceae bacterium
CAGTAAGTAAGCTTCCTTTCAAGGATGCACAGGATGGTATCTCAAATACCTTCACGATCATCCCCGGAGCTCTCGGCAAGGAAGATAAGGTATTTGCAGGTGATATCGAGCTTGATCTTAACAAGTAAGGAACAATAGAGACAATCCCGTTTTCACTCGGAGAGATATAATTCTCCCGAGTGGGGACGGATAAACAGAAACAGAAATAACAGGAGGCGGATCACATGGATGATAAAACTAATAAGAACATTGACGATTTGGTAGCATTCTTGGACGGTTCAGTCGGCAAGGGTGTCGGTCATATCAATGTTGACACAGACGATAAGGCTGAAGAAGCGGTAAACATTGAGACCATGGGATGCACCGACTGTTCCAGAACCCCTTTGGCATGCAGCGTACCTACGCTTCACCAGGGACTGGATGACTACACTTAAATAAAGGAGGAAAATATTATGGCAGCAGAAGCTAACAAGCAGCAGATCGATAACCTTGTATCATTATTGGATGGATATGCTACAAAGGGCGGACATCATTTAAATGTTAACGTATTAAACAGAGAAACTCTTATAGATGCTCAGAAGCATCCGGAGAACTATCCTCAGCTTACAATCCGTGTTTCGGGTTATGCTGTTAACTTCATCAAGTTAACACCCGAGCAGCAGGCTGATGTTATCTCAAGAACATTCCATGAGTCTATCTGACAGTAATACGAAGATCATTGTCGATCATAAAACCCCGGTTCATTGAACCGGGGTTTCTTATTCAAATTATTACGGCTATTCATAATGAATACTTATATCGTTTGTTCATATTGGCTGTTCTTATTCAGGACTTCCTGGCTGTTATGCTTACCCACTCACCCTGATGGTTGACTTCAAGCACTTCAAAGCCTGCTCCCTTAACCGCTTCCGTTACTTCCTGCTCCTTATCTTCTATTATTCCTGAGGTTATATATATCCCTCCCGTTTTAATATGATTCACTATAACCGGTGTCAGCGATATCAGTACATCGGCAAGTATATTGGCTGTGACCACATCATACTTATCATATCCCACTTCATCCTGTATTTCCTTACTGTCAATTATATTTCCTATGATAAGCTTAAATCCTGCTTCAGACAGACCATTGCTCTCCATATTGTCCTGTACTGCCTCTATGGTGCAGGGATCGAGATCGGTACCGACAGCACATGATGCTCCGAACTTATATGCCATTATCGACAATATGCCGCTTCCGGTACCCACATCAAGTAATGCCGTATCCTTATCAACATACTTCCTGAGCTGACGTATACAAAGCTGCGTTGTCTCATGCATACCCGTGCCAAACGCCGTACCCGGATCGATGTGGATTATCATCTTATCCTTATCCTTGGGGCTTACCTCCTCCCATGAAGGTATGATAAGTATATCATCAACGTAAAACTGGTGGAAATACTGCTTCCAGTTGTTTATATAGTCAGTATCCTCAAGCTCGGTACATTCGATCGTACAGTCACCGGCATCCATATAACTCTTTATATCTTCAAGCTCCTGTCTGACCTCTGTAAGAAGTCCGGTATTATCCTCATCGGCATTAAGATAGAAATTAAGATATGCAATCCCGTTATCATCCTCACCCTGAGGAAGAATATCAACAAACATAGCCGCCTTCTCCTGTTCCGTAAGCGGCACCCTGTCTTCTATCTCTACGCCCTCTATACCGAGATCCATTAAGGAACTGCTGATAATGTCTTCTGCCTCAGTAGTTGTCTTTATCGTATATTTGTTAAATTTCATATATCTTCCTTTATACTTCCTTCAGGTTGATCATACCTGAATTATGTGATTTACGTTATTGAGTATAAATTATCACAGATATTTATCCTTCTTACCGTCTCTGAGCTTCGCAAGTACCTTTTTAATATCTGCCGTACTGCCCTTATCACAGATCAGAGTGGCATCTTCCGTATCTACTACTATTATGTCCTTAAGGCCCACGGCTGCTATAAGCTTGTCCGATGCTTCGATTATACAATCCTTTGTATCTATAACAACTGCATTCCCGTTTACGATATTATTGTCTTCATCGCATGATTTTATGCGGGAAACAGCGAGCCATGATCCTACATCATCCCATCCGAAATCCCCGGGAATAGTATATATACTCTCTGCCTTCTCCATTATACCGTAATCAACCGAAATAGATTCGAGCGTGGGGAATACCTCCTCAAGAACCTTATCCTCTTCATCTTTCCCAATAGATGCCTTAATATCCAGAAGACCCTTGTAGGTGGAAGGAAGAAATCCCTTAAATGCCTCAAGCACAGTGGAGACCTTCCATACAAACATACCGCTGTTCCACAGATAATCTCCTGATTTAAGATATTCCCTGGCAACCTCAATCTCCGGTTTCTCGACAAAACGGTCTACCCTGTAGGCATCCTCATTCTTTTCATCCGGCAGGAACTTAATATATCCGTAACCTGTTTCCGGATAATTGGGCTTAATGCCTATCGTGACCAGATTGTTGCCCTGTGAAGCCACTTCACAGGCACTCTCAACCACGCTGCGGAACCTGTCCGTGTCTTTTATCAGATGATCGGATGCAAGTACCATCATTATGGCATCATCATATTTGGCAGATATATGCATTGCCCCAAGACCGATACAGGGTGCTGTATTCCTTCCGACAGGTTCACACAATATATTTGCGTCAGGGATTCCGGGTAGCTGCTCCTTAACCAGGGACTTGTAATCCCTGTTGGTAGCAACATAGACATCCCCGATATCAACCAAAGGCAATATACGCTCAACCGTAAGCTGGATCATTGTTTTCCCGCTGTCCGTAAACGACAGAAACTGCTTGGGAAGGTTCTTTCTGCTGCGTGGCCAGAAACGCTCTCCGCGTCCTCCCGCCATAATAAGCGCTGTATACTTCATGGTTCATGGTTCCTCCTACTTAATAACAATATTTTCTATTTCCGTGTTCTGTATTACACAAATGAAGGTCTTACCGTTATTTATCTCTATCTCATTTCCCTGAAGATCGAAATATCTTATGGGACACAGATCGTAATTACCGTCATGCGCTCTCTTGGCATCACGCATCCATGTTCCGACTACCATCTTTCCTTTGGTAAAATACTGTATAACTCCACCCGAATGACAGTCAAAAGCCAGATAATCCTTTTCATCAAGCTGAGCCCAGTTGTTATACTGGAAGATTACATTGTCATAAAACAGTTGCTCTCCGGTAAGTTCATCTATCTGCGGACCGTCATACTGGTAACGTCCGTACTGTTCTCTTTCCTTATCATATTCAAACCATGGCTTGTTTATCTTATAATTGGGTTCCATATGAGTAATGTCCATTCCATTCTCATTGGTAACTGTCTCACCGAGATCACAGAATTTGAACTTGCCCTGATAATCCTCATAAAGATTGCGTCTGAAGCCCATCATTTCTATTCCGGCATCTATACCCTCCGCACTCGTATAAGCGTTATGGGGAGCCTTCCTGTCAGTCGTCCTGTAGTAAACCGTATCTCCTTCCTTACCCAGTCCGTTAAGATTATCGACATAATCACTGTTTAACAGATCGACCGCATAAGCGGCCTGACCGTAATGACAGTATATTGCATCAAATTCAAGAGCCGTATATACAAAATACTCACGACAGCTTCTTACAGAACCTATTTTATCGAGATGCTCGTAATCATCAAACAGTGCCATCAGCCTTGTGATCGAGCCTTCCACAACATATTCATATACAACTTCAGCCTCGGAAATACTGCACATGGGCTGAGCTGCCTTGAGATTATTCATCATTACTGCTATAGGTCTTCTTTTTCCTATCTCCTCATCAACCGGAAGCCCTGAAAGATAACTCCTCATCTGCCCTTCCTTAAGTCCGTTATCCTCTTTTTCCTCCGTTTCTTCATCAGACGAGGGTGCCTTGGTCGGCTCAGGTGTGGGTGTGGGTGTTCCTGTCGGCTCTGCCTGTGTGACGGTACTGTCATCATCCGGCACGGATGCAATATCTTCCGCATCCGCTCCTGAATATGCGCTCACAATGATCGCAAATGCCGCAATAAAAAAAGCCATTATAACGGAATATGTACATATTCTTATCTTCTTTATTGATTTCATCTGTATATGATCTCCATAAATAAGCCGTTCAAATCAACGTATTTGATTATAGAATATTTACCGCAATAAAGCAACTAAAGTCGTACTACTCAGAGTATTTTGACAGACATGTGATCAAACGCATCCAAAAAAGCCGCACATAAGATATCAACCTCTTATGTGCGGCTTATTATATCATTTATGGTTTTATACACTCTACTTGTTCCAAAATCCCTTTTTCTTCTTATCCTTGTTCTCCGTCTGATCGGACGCGGCATGAAGAGTGTCACCGGTCACCTTGTCAAACTCCTTAAGCAGCTCCTTGGCCTCCGAACTCAGATGATCAGGAACCTGTACAACCAGAGTTACGTAATGATCGCCTCTCACCTGTTTATTGCGCAGAGAAGGCATTCCCTTACCTTTAAGACGTACTCTGGTATCTGTCTGAGTACCTGCCTTAACTTCATATATAACCTTGCCATCCACAGTATCTATAAGTACCTCTCCGCCGAGAGCAGCTATTGCATACGATATGGGCGCAGTCGAGTAGACATCCATATCATTTCTCTGAAAGATGGGATGACGCTGTATGACCACTTCGACCAACAGATCTCCTCTCGGCCCTCCGTTGATACCGGGCTCACCCTTTTCACGGATGCGGACACTCTGACCGTTATCAATTCCCGGCGGGATAGTAACCTGTATCTTCTTCCTGTTCGAAATATATCCGGTTCCATGACATTCAGGGCACTTATCCTTAACTACCTTACCGCTTCCATGACAATCCGGGCATGTGGAAACATTACGTACCATTCCGAACAGCGATTGCTGAGTATATACAACCTGACCCTTGCCGCCGCACTTCGTACAGGTTTCGGGTGAAGTCCCGGGTCTTGCCCCGGAGCCCTTACAGTTGGTACAGGTATCCTTAAGAGTGAGCTCTATTTCCTTATCCACACCTGTGAAGGCTTCCTCGAAGGTGATCCTTACGCTTGTCCGTAAATTGGCACCCTTCATCGGACCGTTGCTTTGACCGCCGCTTCTTGTCCTACCTGCGCCAAACAGATCACCGAATATATCACCGAATATATCCGAGAAATCAGCACCCGTAAAGTCAAATCCGCTGCCAAAGCCGCCCGAACCGCCATCAAAAGCAGCATGTCCGAACTGATCGTACTGTCTCTTCTTATCGGGATCGCTCAGAACCGCATAAGCCTCACTGGCCTCCTTGAACTTCTTCTCGGCCTCTTTATCACCGGGATTCATATCGGGATGATACTTCTTCGCAAGCGTTCTGTATGCTTTTTTTATTTCAGCCTCATCGGCGTTTTTGTTTACACCGAGGACCTCATAGTAATCCCTTTTTGCTTCTGCCATTTTACTACCTCTTAAAATCTTCTTATAACAGGCTACTGCCCACCCCGTAATGAGATGGGCAAGTAATCCTTATATACTCATCTTTTGTTTATACTTCCTTGTAATCTCCGTCTACTACATCTCCGTCATAGCTGTCATTACTGGATGAGCCCACATCAGGACCTGCCTGACCGCCCATGTTGCCCATATCAGGACCCGCACCTGCTGCTCCTGCTGCACCCTGAGCCTGCTCATACATCTTCTCAAACAGCTTCTGAGCTGCGTTCATTGCCTTCTCCTGAGCTGCCTTAAGCTCTACTACCTGATCCTCACTCATGTTCTCGGGATCACACTTCTCTACGAGGTCCTTAAGGTTCTTAAGCTCTGCCTCCACATTGGCCTTGTCTGAAGGATCCAGCTTGTCACCCACTTCCTCAATGGCCTTCTCTGTCTGGAATATAAAGGAGTCGGCATCATTCTTGGCATCGATTGCTTCCTTACGCTTCTTATCCTGTGCCTCGTATTCAGCAGCTTCCTTAACTGCCTTCTCGATCTCATCATCGGACATATTCGAGCCCGATGTGATCGTGATATGCTGTTCCTTGCCTGTTCCGAGATCCTTGGCTGATACATTAACGATACCGTTTGCATCTATATCGAAGGTAACCTCGATCTGAGGCACACCACGTCTTGCAGGAGGTATTCCGTCAAGACGGAACTGTCCGAGTGACTTGTTGTCTCTTGCGAACTGTCTCTCACCCTGTACTACATTGATATCAACAGCGGTCTGATTATCTGCTGCGGTTGAGAATATCTGGCTCTTCTTGGTAGGTATTGTTGTGTTTCTCTCAATAAGCCTTGTAGCAACACCGCCCATCGTCTCAATTGAGAGCGAAAGAGGTGTAACATCAAGAAGAAGTATCTCACCTGCGCCTGCATCACCCGCAAGTTTACCACCCTGAATAGAAGCACCGAGTGCAACACATTCATCAGGGTTAAGTGACTTGGATGCCTCCTTGCCCGTAAGCTGTTTAACCTTATCCTGAACTGCCGGGATACGTGTCGAACCACCTACCAGAAGAACCTGTCCAAGCTCCGAAGCGGTTATTCCTGCATCCTTAAGGGCGTTCTGAACCGGAACTGCCGTAGCCTCAACCAGATCATGTGTAAGCTCATCAAATTTGGCACGTGTAAGGTTCATATCAAAGTGCTTCGGTCCCTCTGATGTAGCTGTGATGAACGGAAGGTTGATGTTTGTTGTGGTAGCGCTTGACAGCTCCTTCTTAGCTTTCTCGGCTGCTTCCTTAAGTCTCTGAAGTGCCATCTTATCGTTAGACAGATCAACACCTTCATTCTTCTTGAACTCGTCAAGCATGTAGTCTGTGATCTTCTGATCAAAATCATCACCGCCGAGTCTGTTGTTACCGTTTGTTGCAAGAACCTCGATAACACCTTCGCCTATCTCAATGATCGAAACATCGAAGGTACCGCCGCCAAGGTCGTATACCATGATCTTCTGTTCCTTCTCATTGTCAAGACCGTATGCAAGTGCTGCTGCCGTAGGCTCATTGATGATACGCTTAACATCAAGACCTGCGATCTTACCTGCATCCTTGGTTGCCTGACGCTGTGCATCATTGAAATATGCGGGAACGGTGATGACTGCCTCCGTAACCTTCTCTCCAAGATAGCTCTCGGCATCAGCCTTTAGCTTCTGAAGGATCATTGCGGATATCTCCTGAGGAGAATACTTCTTGTCATCAATAGTCCTCTTGTAATCGGAGCCCATCTCCCTCTTAATGGAAGAAATGGTCTTCTCGGCATTGGTAACTGCCTGACGCTTGGCAGGTTCACCTACAAGTCTCTCACCTGTCTTTGTAAATGCTACTACCGAAGGTGTTGTACGCGATCCTTCCGTGTTGGCGATAACGGTGGGCTTACCACCTTCCATAACTGCTACACAGCTGTTTGTTGTTCCTAAATCAATTCCTATTATTTTTCCCATGATTTATCCCTCCTGTTTCGATTTATTTAAGATTTCTCTTCAATATATTTATTGGACTACCGCTACCATTGAGTGTCTTACCACGGTATCCCTGTACATATAGCCCTTCTGTAATTCCTGAGCTACATGACCACTCTCGTATTCCTCACTCTCCACCTGCATCACAGCATTGTGGAAATCCGGATCGAACTCGGCTCCGAGTGCCTCGATAGGCTTAACTCCCATTCCGTCAAGCTCTGTCATAAGCTGCTTGTATATCATCCTCATTCCTTCCGCGAACGGGGAGTCCTTTTCATCTTCAGGTACTGTATCAAGTCCGCGTTCAAAATTGTCGATGACGGGAAGTATCTTCTCGATGACAGACCTTGCACCCATTTCGTACATTGAGGATTTCTCCTTCTCGGTACGTTTACGGAAGTTGTCGAATTCGGCCATCTGTCTCTTGACCTGATCCGTAAGAGCCTCTATCTGCTCATCCTTCTTATCCTTTTTATTCTTCTTAAAGAGCTTCTTCTTTCCTTTGCCTCCTTCAGGTTCCGAAGTTCCTGCTGCATCGGTATCCGCGGCGTCGCCTTCTTCAGCCGTCTCTTCGCTGTCCTCCTCTGCTGCAGCATCCTCCGTATCGCCCTGCTGCTCTTCGTCCTCGATATCATCTCCCTGCTGCTCCCCGGTTTCCTGCATCATCTCCTCAGCTTCATTAACCGGTTCGTCTTTACTGATCTTCTCTTCGTCTATTTCGATCTCTGCCAATTTATAACACTCCTTTCCGGACTAACCGTCCGTTTTCTTTACTTTTTTGTCTTTCTTCTTATATATAGAATCAAGCTGACTGGTTAGCGACTTAAGCGTCTTGACAACCTTGTCATAATCCATACGCTTAGGTCCGATTATACCTATCGTCCCCTGCATTCCTTCTTCAAGCTCGTACGTTGCGGTTACAACACTGCAGTCCTTCATATTCTGTACCGGCGATTCCTCTCCTATAAAAACCTGAATGCCGCTGCTGTCACCGTCCTGATTGGATAATGTTTCATATACGATATCCGATAACTGCTTCTTCTCTTCAAATGCCGAGATTATCTCACTGGCTCTTTCGTGATCCGACAGCTCCGGATACCTGAATATATTGTTTGCACCGCTGGTATAGATCTCAAGATCTTCATCAGCCTTAATCGCTTCACCCACAGCATCTATAACGTTGCTGATGACCTCCGAATGGATACCTGCCTGCTCCTTCATCTTCTGGATGGTACCTAAGGATATCTCCTCTATGGACAACCCGTTAAGATTCGTATTCAGCAGTATATTAAGCTTAAGTAATGTCTCATCATCAAGATGCTGCTCCACATCTATGATCTCATTTTTAATAATGTTTCCTTCAACCACGATCACCGCTACTATCTGATCGTCACCCATACGGGAAAGCTGTATGAACTTCAGCTTATTCTGATGATATCTGGGTGCGGATATCATAGCCGCATAATTGGTGTTGACCGACAATGACTTGGCTATCTGCTTAAGCACCTGCTCCATCTTATCTGCCTTCTCGATGAGGATTTCCTTCATCTCGTCAACCTCACGTTCCTTATCGGCCATCAGATGATCCACATAAAACCTGTATCCTTTATCCGAAGGGATACGTCCTGCCGAGGTGTGTGGCTGCATTATATAACCCATCTCCTCAAGATCAGCCATTTCATTACGTATAGTTGCCGAACTCAGATTAAGATCGGTATATTTCGATATGGTTCTTGAACCAACCGGTTCCCCCGTATCAAGATACGTCTTAATGATCGTCAACAATATCGTTTCCTGTCTGCTGCTCAGTTCCACGATGGGTTATACCTCCCTTCCGTCTGTATATCTCACCGATGTTATTAGCACTCAACGCCATGGAGTGCTAACATCTATAGATAAGATAGCACTGACTATGATTTATGTCAAGAAAAAAAATGATTTTTCGAAAAAATAAAAAAACAGCACCGGTCATCTCAACCGATGCTGCAATCTTTACTTATATACAAGTCAGGGATTAAACCTCGAAATCACCCTTAGGCTCTCCGTTAACTGTGCAATATACCTTTCCTTCGTTAACGTTGTAGTATGCTACTGCATCATTACCTGCCTCTTTAGCAACACGTGCCTTAAGATCATTAAGATCTACCTGCTGTCCGTTGAACTCAATCTTGATAACAACATCAGCCGCCTTAGCTGCTGCCTTAGGAGCTGCTGCTTTCTTGGGAGCAGCTGCCTTCTTGGGTGCTGCTGCCTTCTTGGGTGCTGCTGCCTTCTTGGGAGCTGCTACCTTCTTAACTGCTGTCTTCTTAGCTGCTGTAGCTTTCTTAGCTGCTGTTTCGACCTTAGCTTCAACAGCATCAGTCTTAACTTCTTCAGCCTTCTTAGCAACTGCTACAGGTTTCTTAACTTCTGCCATGTCAATCTCCTTTCCACTTCTCACCGCAAAAATATTTATAACTATTGTAAATTAAAACAATTTGTATACGACATACAGTATTATAGCGTGTTTTTTTTTTTTTTCAAATTCAAATCACGGTTTTTTTATATTTTTATCCAAAAAACTTGTACTAAATTAAGAACAAGTAAAGATCATGGCATCAGTTTCAAATCTACCGGCAACAGATACATCTTTATTTCAAAATGGAATATCCGAGACTCTTTCCGTCGTTTACAAACATCTGAACTGTTTCCAGGGACAACTGTGTAAGGTCCTTTCCGAGATTTGGAAGCTTGGCGAGGATATTGTTGGTTACGGTTATAATATCCGTACCGCACTGATCGGCCTGGATGATATTATACAACTCACGGCAGCTCGCCCACAGGGACAGTGTGCCGGGTTTTGCCTTACATATTTCGGTAACCTCTTTCATTACAGGCACAGCATCCACACCGGTATCCAATATCCTTCCCGCAAATACGGAAACTATGTTTTCGGTACCTTCGGCAAATGCATCCACCACCGAACGAACCTGCTCAAGAGTCAGTATTGCGGTTGCATTTATCTTAATTCCTTTTGACGACAGCTTTTTAATAAGAGGCACACTCGATTCTCCTTTGGAATTGGTGATCGGTATTTTAACAAACACATTATTTCCAAGGGATGAAATGTATTCCGCTTCCTTTTCCATTGTATCAAAATCATCAGCAAACACTTCAAATGATAAAGGAAGATCCGGGATCTCTTTTACCGCTTCCTTTGCGAATGTAACGTAATCCTTAACCCCGGCCTTCTTCATAAGCGTGGGATTGGTCGTAAACCCCTTAACATATCCCTTCCTGTACTCTTCCTTCATTGCTTCGATATCTGCCCCGTCCGCATACACTGTTACCTTAAGATCTTCGAACTTCATACCTATACTCCCTTCTGTTAATTACCCCTCGAGGTTTTATTATATACATCATACATCATACATCATACATCAATATAATACGGATTGTTCCGTGCTTCGACACTTATTATATCATAGTGCATTGACCATCAGATGCCATACGACTCCCTGCCACCCTTCGGCATGGGGTGTGATCCTCTCCTCACTTACCACCGGAATAAGGACACATGCATCACTGACCTGCTTCGAATAACCGCCGGTTCTTGATACGACAGAAATAACCTTTGCCCCTCTCTCCTTGGAAAGCTTAAGTGCATTTACAATATTGAGACTGGTCGTCTCCGATCCACCGCCTACCGAAAATACCATAATGCAGTCCCTGTCGTTTACCCTGGATGTCTTAAGCCATTCCGCAAACGTCGTTTCCCATCCTTCGTCATTGGTTCGCGCCGTAAGCTCGGAAACATTGTCTGTCGGAGCATATGTTTCGATCCCGCCTATCTTACGGAAATCATTCACCGCATGCGATGCATTGGCTGCACTTCCGCCTACACCAAGGATAAACAGGCGACCGCCGTCATCCCTAAGCTTCTTAAGGATTTCAATCCCCTTGGCAATTTCATTTCTGTCTATGGTATTGACAATCTGCATTGTCTCCTCCATATACTTATCGATGTAGCTTGTACTCATTTTATACACTCCTCCTTTTTTAATGGTATAGGAAACTCTGTAACTATTCACAACAGACAGATCTCACTATCTTCGCTGCCTCGGAAACATTATGCACTATATGATCCGGTTCGATATCACACAGCTTCTTGCAGGCATCACATTTTAACTCTCCTATGAATACCGTCTTTACTCCCGCAGCATTTCCAGCTACTATATCAGTAAATGAATCACCGATCATATATGAATTATCGTAATCGATATTGTAGATATCCTTAGGCTTAAACAGAAGTCCCGGCTTCGGTTTCCTGCAGTCACACTTCCTGATAAGAAACGTCTCCTTTGTATGCTCACTCATCTTAGGATAGTGCGGACACATATAAACTCCGTCAACCTCTGCTCCCTGCTCACTCAGCCGTTCGACAAACATCGTATTTATATCATAAAGTGTCCTGAGCTGTGATTTACCCTTGGCCGCTCCGGGCTGATTGGTCACTATAAATATGTAGTAACCCTTATCCCTGAATGTTTTTATTGCATCCGCCGCCTCGGGAAAAGCCCTGAACTGTGACAGCTTTTGCGGGGAATCCATCTGTTCGGTATCATCATTGAATACGATCTCGTTAAGGACACCATCCCTGTCAAGAAAGACTGCCGGATGTTTTTCATTAAATCTGTGCTTTACATAGTTCCTGAATTCATTTAGAGCCTCGGGGCTTCCTATTTCATAGAAGCGCTTCGTTACTATATGAGCAGCTATTTTCTTATCAATGCTAAGCCTGTTCTGAAGTACGGCTATGTCAAACCTGACATTTTTCCTTTGTTCTTCTTTATCCGTATCAGCACCCGTCCAACCGGACACTTCGGATTTATCTGTCTTATCAATGCAGTTTAAGTCTGCTTCTTCACTCCGGCCGAGCAGTCCGTTTATATAGTCATCCGAGAAGAGGCTCTTCTCATAAACACATACGCCATAGTCTATGTAATCCATTTCGGGAGATGTATCCTTTTTATTGTACAGTTTTATTTCCGTACCATCCATGATCACATTTGACTTATCGAAACGGTTACCATTTCTAAGTACCGTCATAAGAGCCCGCATTCCACGTGACCTGCCTTCGAAGTATCTGTACAGTGTTTCCTCATAATCAATATCCATGAACGAGTCACCGTACATCAGAAGGAAATCATCCTCAAGATGATCATAAGCGCGTTTTACAGCCCCGCCTGTTCCCAACAGCTCTTTGCCGTCATAACAATAGGTTATCGATATTCCCAGCCTGCTGCCGTCACCGTAGTATTCCTCGATCATCTCCGCCCGGTAACCTATAAGAAAAAGGAACTTCTTAAATCCGTGATGCATGAGCAGCTTCAGTGAATAATCAAAGAACGGACGTCCTTCAACATCAACCAGAGGCTTAGGACATTCCTTCGTATATTCCTTAAGCCTTGTTCCAAGACCTCCCATCAGGACTACAACCTGCATATCCTCCGTGCTTTTGAAACTTACTTCTGCGTTCATCATGACTACAGTACCCTTGAGCCTTCCATTTCAAAGCGGAACCTTACCTCTTCCATTCCCGTATCCTTCATGGCCTCACGAAGCCTTCTCTTATCCTCACAGTAGAACATCAGGAAACCGCCTCCTCCGGCACCTATCATCTTGCCGCCCTTGGCACCGTTTTTAAGTGCCATGTCATACCACTCATCTATCTGGGGATTACTCATGCCACCCGAGCGTTTCTTCTTATATTCCCAATGCACATTCATGATGTCTGCAAACGCATCAAGATCGCCTGTCTCAAATGCCTTTTTACTCTGATAACCGAGATCCTTGACGAAATCAAGGTTCTTTAACATGTCAGAATTCTTATCCCTGCTCTTATCATCCTGCTCCTTAAGGATGCTTCCCGCCGAACGTGAAAAACCGGTAAAGTAGAGAATGAGATTATCTTCAAGGTTGTACAGGGTTTCCTTGGATATGTTAAGAGGATCTACCCATACGTATCCGTCCTTATGGAAATTCATGCATGTGATACCACCATACGCAGCTATGTACTGATCCTGCTTTCCTATCGGCTCCTTTAGACGGTTCATCTCTATCTCACAGGCTTCCTCGGCAAGAGTACGTGTGCTTACTATATTTCCCTGCATAGTATGTAGTGCGCGAAGAAGTGCTGTTGTAAAGCTGCTTGATGAACCAAGTCCTGTTCCTGCCGGTATATCCGCCATGGAACAGATCTCAATATGATTCTCTCTCCAGTTGAGCATCTTTAATGCTTCCCGGATAATCGGATGCTGTATCTCATCAATATCCTGCACATGCTCAAACCGGGAGTACTTAAGGAAATATCCCTTATCAAAAGTCTCATGCAGGGTAATGTATACGTATTTATCAATTGCTGCTGAAATAAGAAAACCTTCTCTCTGCTGATAATATGAAGGAAGATCCGTACCTCCTCCTCCCAGTGATATCCTCAGCGGACTGCGTGCTACTATCATATTAACCTCCTAAAACAAAAAACCTCATTCAATTTGCATATACAAAAAGAATGAGGATATAAATCCATTAAAAAAATATCAACCATTATTTGCTCATCCTTTTCCCTTCGTGCAAACGTGTATTGAAATATTAAATTGTCAGTGACTTCACCAACGACCTCATCGTCCAATCCTTTTCCCACCAGGACAAATCAACGACCGTTCGTTCCATCAACGATATTATGTTAACATAAAATATTATAATTTGCAAGTGCTGATCATGTACAAAATTATAATGTAAGACATCTCTGTCTCATCATCCTATGCCTCCTTCACCCATCGGCATCCCTGTCATATCAGGCTTGTCCATCAGATGATTGCCAGGATGCCTTTTGCACTTCTGAGTGTCGCATCCTTGAAATGATTGCCCGGGTTCATCTCAAATGTCACATCCATTCCTTCTTCCCGGAAATGAGCCGCTATACTTTCCGTATTATCCTGCACTGCCTTCAGGTACCGGTTTCTTGTATTCGACTCTTTATCTCCCAGGGAAAGATAGATTTTCTCCGGTTTTTTCTTCATCTCGTGTGAAAAAACATATTCCTTAAAATCCGGAAACCACAAGGAACCTGACATACTGGCTGCACATTCGAATACGTCCGTATGATACAGAGCATACAAAGCGAAAAGGCCCGCAAGAGAATAACCTGCTATACCGATATGAGAAGGTGTTCCGTCAACTTTTTTCAAACCTTCGGGAAGAATCTCTTCCAGCAGAAGCTTCAGGTATTCGTCTGCTCCGCCTGTACATGGCGTGTCCTTTGGTGATAAAGGCGGACAGTACCAGGGCGTCATATCAAGATTCCAGTTAAGGTTTCCGATACAAAGGAGGTTGAAATCTTTTCCTTCGGGTTTATCTGCCGCTTCCATAACGGATTTCCCATCGCCGGCATAGTTATTTAATATGATCAGAGGGCTACCCGAACCTTTCGTATGGTACAGGGTCACTTCTTTTCCTGCTGATTTGAACTTTTCCATATTCATTAATATACAACTCCTCCCTGACTTTTTATGGTATATATGTCAAATATACTCATCTGCGAATATTTTTCCGGCAGGTCATTCATAAACCCAAAGCACTCCTCCGGACTTGACAGAATCCCGTTTTCCTTACATATTCTTTGAAATATCTCAGTCAGCTCCCCGGCTTTGGGACTTGGAAGTTCATACGCATTTCCATACCGCTTAATGTAGCGTTCCTTCATACCCGGGAAATGCCTGTCAAGTGCTGCATAATAGTATTCGCGGTCGCCGTCTCTAAGTGTCAGCCCCATGCCAAAATCTATGATGCCTTTTACGCCGACCCGAACGCATTCATTCAGGATAGATGTTATGTTTTCTTCCGTATCATTGATGAATGGCAGAATCGGAGTCAGCCAAACCACAGTAGGAATTCCCCTTTTCTGCATTACTTCCAGCACTTCTATCCGCCGCTTAGTATTGCAGACATTCGGTTCCAGTATTCTGCACAAGTCATCATCCCATGTCGTAAGTGTCATCTGCACCACACATTTTGCGGAGCGGTTTATCTCATCCAGCAAATCGA
>CAMORO010000071.1 GCA_946623875.1 uncultured Lachnospiraceae bacterium
TAACGCAAAACAGGGGATGGCTTACAACTCCATCCCCTGTTCTTCATTTAATCTGTGTCTACATATTATCCCACATAGATCAGATCAAATGCATAACCTTCAACCAAAAGATCCACTGTCACGGTTAACGGAGAATTGTCCGTATCGGGGCAAAAATGAACTTTTCCATTCTTATCCAGCACCAACAGCGCAAATATTCTTCCGTTCTTTTTGTATGCGTCAGGAATAAACAGTGTAAGCTTACCGTTCTTCAGCTTGTAATCGAGAGTCTTGCCATCGACTAAAAGGTTGAATGTGAACGCCTCATTACACCCCTGCGCCATAAGCTGTCTGAATGCCAGCTGAGCTGTCGGTCCCTGAACCTGCTTCGCTGCCCTTGCGTTTACAACTGCTACTCCATTCTCTTTATAAATAATGGTCAGCGCATTCGGATTGGGCGGCAGGGAATGATCCGAACTGTCCGAATCACTTTTACTTTCCTTTTTAGGCTTGGATGCCGGCTTTGGCTCCGGCTTAGGTTCCGGTTCGGGTTCGGGCTCGGGCTCATCCTCACCGGCCTTCTCCTCAGAAGCAGTCTTGTCAACAACATTTACAGTTGTATAGATCAGGGTTGTGGCTTCTGAAAGGTATATAAGGTTCACATCATGAATTTCTATCAGTTGACCTTCTTCAACTTGGAAAGAAACAGTATCTATACTTTGTGTACCAAGATGACTGATAACTCTTTTATTGGTTTCAACCGGATTATCCAGATTCTCTACCCGGTCATGTGCCAGCCCATCAATACCGGATCTGCATTCTTCACTCGCATCATACATGAGCTCATTCTTCGCATCAGAAGTATTTTTTCCCTTATATATCTGTGAGGCAATGTTACCGGCTTCTTTCCAGTCAGCGGAAAGAGAACTGAGGTTTACATTATTTACTGTGGATGCAGACATTTCTTTCAATCCTTTTTGTGTCTGTTCTTCGATTACTGACGGTACCATGTCACTGTATGGATTGGGCAATGCCTTGCGAAGATTGTCAAAAACAACTGATGAACGGGTAATATCTTCAGAAAACAGATAATTTAATACAGTCTCTCCATTTCTCTTTATTTCTCCGGCATAGACAGTCGATTCATGTGAATAGCCACCATATGTTAATGTTTCACTGGTAGTAGTATTTACTATCTTATTTCCCTGTCTTTGCGTGGTACCAGCGAATGCTTTCACCGGCATGAATGCCACTTCCAAAGATCCGGCAAACAGCATTAGGATCAATATAAGACCTACGCTCCGCCGGAGCTTTACAAATATTTTTTTCCTGTTACACTTTATCATATCGATTACCTCTCTTTCATTTCCTGCCGAAATTATAGGTCTGAAGCAGTAATCATGGCTAGGCTCATATTTATGACACAGATTCATGGCCGGGTTCATATTTATGACACAGGGAATGAATGATGTGAAAACAAGGCAAAAAAGGATAGAATACAAACACAACGGAGATAACATATGTTACAGAATTCTGTCAGAAAAGGCAGTCCGGTATTATATGCCCTGATCTTTTCTTTATACATGTTTGAATTCCAATTATTTTCATATCTGGAAGGTACTGTGAACGGAGTGTTGTCCATAGGGCATTATCTTACTTACACTCTTCTAAGCGGTGGCTTCATTCTTTTTGGTGCTTCCAGAATTATGATCAGCGGCGAAAAAGGACGACAGCTGTTTCTCATTATGACGAATATTCTCTTTGCCGGAGCCATTCTCGGGATTTTTTTCCCCATAGATATTTTACCGGCTTTTGCCCTGATAAATATTGCTTCTTTGTCACTGGGGTGCCTTGGAGGGGCTGTATATTATTTTGTGGCCATGGAATTACATATGAACATGCATGCAGGAATGATAATGAGTGTCTGTGCTTCAGTCCCATATATCCTGCAGTTCCTTATGACACCTGTTCTTCATGACAGGCTCTTTAATGTGATACTGCTGGCGCTTCTTACCGGAGTCATATCATACTTTGTCATCACAAATCCAAAGGATTATATCCTTCAGAATCCTCTTCCGTTTTCTGAGGAAACGGAAGACTACAAAAGATCTTTGTCCATGGATATTTTTCGGGTTCTTTCCGTGTTTTTTCTGACAATGCTCCTTGGAGTTTACATGGAGCAATCATGGAGCTCCGGACAGATTGCCGATAATGTGGATATGTATGGATGGCAGAGGCTCTGTGCGATCCCCGGATATTTTTTTACAGGTTTATTTGCGGATCATAAAAAACACAGGCACATGTATATCGCTGTGTTGTGTTGCTATGCTTTTTTTGCCATGGGCGTGTACAATGCGGGAAATACCGGCCTTAGCCTTGCTGTATTCTATTTTCTCGCCGGGGTATACACAGGATATCTCAATCTTGCATTCTGGTTTCTTGCGCCAAGGACGTCGCATCCTGAAATATGGGCATGTCTCGGAAGGACACTCAGCCTGTTTGAAGGATTTATAGGAATAGCTTTTTATCAGGTTAAAAGGGGCGGAATGCTCGAGAGATTCATATCCGGCAGCATTATAATGTGTATGTTGCTTTTACTGTATCTTGGCAGGCAAAATAAATCCGAAAAGGATCCGGCAGCAAATGAAACTGTCGAAGCTGAAGATCCCTTTGAAGCTTTCTGTGAGATCCACAACCTTACGCCAAGGGAGCGGGATGTTATGAAACTGCTGCTTGAGTCCGACGAGAGCATGAAGATTGTATCCGAAAAGCTTGGAATATCAGAGAGGATGCTCTACAGGTATATGAACAGTCTGTACGAAAAAGTCGGCGCAGAAAACCGCGCCGGCCTTGTTAAGCGATATTTTGGTCAATAATTTCCCGTTTTACATATGAAGCAACTCCTGTTTCATTCCGCAAACAGACCGGAGCTGTCGGCCATGCGGATCAGGGTATATATTGAATAATTCCACTTACGCAGGCTCATCTTGGGACTTTTAAACCGCATATGTTCCTCCACATCATCATACCAATAACAATCATCGTCATAGTTGTACAATAAATGTTTGGCATACTCAGCCTTTAATTCAGTATCGTCCGAATATTTGTCTATCGCTCCTGCGGCATCGGAAGACAAATGATTAACAATATATGCCCTGTCATAACCCTCTATATGAGTGAGGTTGTAGCGTGCTATCTGATAATCCGGCCTCATGAAGGCAAAGACAGTAAATGTTACTGTAAGAACTCCCAGGCTGTATTTATAGAACGGAAGTTCTGAAACGTATATGAATACACAGGTTCCGATCATGGCAAGCCCGATCACGGTAAGAGCCCACAACACAAACAGTCTCAGAAAAGTCAGTCCATACGCATCTATGTACAATACCATTCTGTAAGCCGATGAAAACAGCATTATAAAGGTGCAGACCGAGATCAGGGTCAGCATGATCTTCAGCACGGTATTGTCCCTTGAATACTTGCGGCTTACAAGAACAAGGACAAGATTTATGATACATACAAATACCAGCTGATAGAAGCCCTCATGTACGTATTCGGCATAGGTATAACCCGCCGGCAGCCTTCCGTATCCCATAAACAGATAAACAACCTGAATGGCGCAGTACATGCCGTACACAATGAGCAATACCACGCTGATGGTGATAGCAACAACAGGGTTCTTCGTACGCCTGTCCGGTACTGGCGTATCAAGCGCTTTACTCCGTTTGCGGAACCTCTCCATCAGCGCATATGCTGAGAAAAAAACAGCAACCGTCATAAATGATATCCCTAATATATTGTTAAGGAGCTCCTCATTTATATCAAACGAAAACAACTTCTCGAGGGCACGGGAAAATACGATATCCGATGAGGCAAGCAGAGGAAGCACCACCAAAAGGATAGGAAGCGATATCACAAGTCCCAGGAACACGTAGCCAATATTACTCTTTCCCGCATGCACCGGCCTGTCATGGTGTGTATCTGCTTCAGCATTCGCCGCCTCGTCAGTGATCGTATCCTGTACTGTATACGAGGCTTCATCCACACTTTCCCTACGGCTCTTAATATACGCGATCCCATCCTTTATGGGTGCCGGCAGAAAGCTCAGCGACGAGAATACAGTCGACACAATCGCTGCAGCATATCTGGATACGTCCCATGTCACATCGTCGTACAAATTGTGCAAAAACAGCATAAAAAAGAGTACAAAAATAAAAGCCTTGTCAAATACGATCAATACCTCACTGCCCGTTACGCATACGTTTATGCCTAGAGCCATGATCATAGTCATCAGAAAATAAGAATACTTTTTCAAAGTAAGACCTTGCCTTCTCATATAATATAAGAAAATATACAAGGTCCCTGCGGCGAAAAAAGGGAAAGTCACCCCGCTGTAGTTCTTATAAAGACAGAAAGTGTAAAACAGTGCATATACACCACACCAAATGCTCATTTTGAAATCATGTGTTTTTGTTTCCATCAGTCCGTTCCTCCTCTTCCACATACTCAAACAGATCCCCGGGCTGACATTTAAGGATATCGCACAGCGCCTCGATCGTTGACACCTTGACAGCCTTAGCCTTGCCCGTCTTAAGGATTGACATATTGGCAAGCGTGATGCCCACACGGTTTGCAAGTTCACTCACGCTCATCTTACGTTTTGCCAGCATTACATCTATGTTAAATACCAAATGACCCATTTTTATTTCTCCCAAAAGTTGTCCGTTATACAGTAAGCTCATTCTCTTCCTGAATATCAGCTGCTTTTATCACCAGGTGGGATACCGCCGCAGCACAAACCGATATCGACACTCCGAAAAAGACAACTATTATAATTACAAGCATTACCGCTGCCGCCGACATATCCAGGATCAGAAATATAACATGCGTTACAAATACAAATACCGAATCTGCCATCGCAAGATATGATACCCATTTAAGATACTTTGCCGTATCATACGAGAATGTTCTGTCCTTACTGATATTTTCTGCCACCTTCCAGCCAAGTATCAGCACCGCATAGCACGGAACGGCACTGATCCATATAAGAACAAGCCATGGCATCACATTTCTCTCAAGCATGCTGTTCTGTTTAACAAGATATGCCCCGAACCTTGGCATTATTACCGCGTAGATCAGGAGTCCGCATATACCGACTCCTGCTATAACAAATTTAATCCATTTAGCCAACGCATCCTGTTTCATTACTGTCTCCTCTTTTCAGCTCTTTTCAGCTATCTTTTCAGCTTTATAACGCAACAATACCACCTCGCCAAACAAATGTCAATAATAATTTATTGTTTTTCGATAAATATTTATCGGGTCACTGTTCTCCCTTTCATTTTAATCCTCCTTGTCATTTTTATATACATGAAAGAGACCGTCGGAAATAACGGGGTATTCTTACCCTGTCATTTCCGACGGTCTTCCATCAATACTATATTCCGATCCTGTAGTTTACCGGGCGGAAAGAGGAATAAAGTCAAGCCTTATATACTCATTTCTCGACTGATATTCATCGAACTCCTTCTCGTCTATACTGTTCCATTCTTCATCAGACCCGTACCGGACAAACCATGGCTTGTCCGCATCCTCGTAACCGTCCATCTTGATGCCAAGCTGGGGCAGGAGATTTACGGTATTGGGCTCAATGTCGTAATCCTGCCAGCCGGAAAGGTCTGCTCCACCGGAATATTCATTACAGATCATGCCTCCTTCAAGGGCATAATACCTGTCTCTGGCGGAACCCGATACCACATGGGCAGGCTCCCTGTCAACGATCGTATAGATATCATAGATGGTTCCCTTAAGGTCGCCTTCAGCTATTTCACCGATCATAAGCTCATCGACTCCGTCAAGGTTAAGATCCATATAGGCATAACCAACCTTTTCAAGCGCATCGGATCCGTAGGCAACCGTAACGGAATTGTACTCGGGGCTCATCCCTTCCTTCTCCAGTCTGTCAGAATCCCACTTCTCCTCCATAGCGGTAACATGCTTCTTCAGGATATCCGAATACAGATCCTCTCCGTCGCAGCCTGCACCCCATTCAAAATCACCCTCTACGATGGGATCCAGGGTTTTAACTATATCCCCGGCTCCCTTATAGAGCTTCTCATATGTTTCGGGCATTTCATCTTCATATTTCTGATAGTCATACTGGACATCCGACGGATACTCAATAACTATATCATATAGGGTCTTATCCCCGTCCCTGATCTCACCAACCTTCTCATCCATTCCGCCGGCATAATCGGAGGGTTCTTCATAGGCATAAACCGAGAAAGCATATCCGCCAAAGCCGGCATCCTCCGCTTCCTTATCATAAACGGCATATCCGTTCTCGTAGCTCTTAATATCATAAGCTCCCTCAAGCTCCGTTGGCATGGTGATCTCAAATATCTTATTCCCGGTCTCGATATTTGTCGTTACGCCTTCCCCGTAAATAGTATCGAAATCCATAGCCATGGAGATCGTCTTAACTCCATGTCCGTCACACCATTCGGTAAGTGTATCCACCTTCTCCTGATTGCCGTACTCCCGTTCAAAATCATCGCACAGAACCATATAGGCCTGACTCTCATACTTCTCATTGTTCACAGTGTACTGCTGCATGGACATATCCCCGGAAGTGTTTCCGAAAGCAAGCACGGGAACCTTGCCTATCTCCTCGGATATTTTGCTTACCTTATTCATCTTGATGGTCTTTATTACAAGATCCCCGCCAAGAATGACTTTATCATCGGGCTGATACTGGTAATCCAGTCCATCCTCATCCTCCTGACCCGAAGCGACTCTGGTATAGGTCATACCGATAACCCTGTTTTCGGGTATGGGGAGAATATCCTCTATAAGGGCACGAACCACCGTCCTGTCAGAACCGCTGACCACATAGCACTGAAAATCATTGGCATCAAGATATTTAACAAGGGAAACCATTGGTTTATAGAAGGCGTCGCCCTTTTTAAGGTTTTTAAAGCCCTCGGCCTCGGACTCCATATACTCATGGGTATATTCCTTAAGCTCATCGGGTGTCATCCCCTTATATGAAAGACCGGCGTACTTAGCATGAAGCCTCTCGGCATCCATGGGCATATCCCCTTCCTTATGCACGGCCTTGTCAAGAGCCTGTGCGAATTCCTTCATATCCTCCGGAGCTTCGTAGGAATCATCATAAAGAGCCCTGTGGATAAACATCATATACTCAAAATATGAGGGATAAAGTTCTCCCATGAGGGTACCGTCGAGATCAAAGACTGCGATCCTGTCCTCCACCGGAATGAAGGCATCCGAATCCTCATCCGTTACCCTTTCAACATATTCCCTTATGGAAGCGGCCGCCCCGGAGCCTTCCGTCCAGTATTCAAGCTCCGCCTTCTCTTCATTTTCTGTTTTCAGGTCAACATCATTAAGTTCATTGGGGATCATCCCGGCAAGCTTTTCCGGATCGTTTATGTTTATGTTAATACCATCCATGCCGGCGCATCCCGAAAGGGTTCCCATGACCATTGATGCTGTCAAAAGGCCTGTCATAAGCTTCTTTATCTTTAACATTCCTTACCTCCTTAAAATCCCGTAAATCACTAAATGTCACATATACTTCATTATAACACGCGTCACACGGGTGTCAACGGCTCAATCCCTTGCTATTACAGGGATTGAGCCGGGAGATTTAGATTTAACGGTTTTTGCAGGGATGCAGCAAGTAGCAGTATCTTTTGCTGTCCTAAAAGCATTTGGTCGTTGGAACTGTACAGAATACTACGATATGTTATATAATATTGACTATGCTGAACAGCGTATATACAGGATATTGTTTGGAAAACAGGCATGAAAAAAACTTATATCATCATTATAAATGTGATCATTATGATCACCATACTGATCTTCGTCATTCTTTACTCCGGATTTGAAAACAGGGTTTCATACCAAAGACAGGTGGAAAACTTCGAAAACACAACAGTTACCATGGAACGGGTTACCGGTAATTATCTGGAATGCGAGCAGCGTATCTGTGATGTATGGGCGAAGTATATTAACAACAGCAACATGACCATGGAGGAGGCAACCGGTTATATCCGTTCCTCAAATGTACTTGATAATACTTCTGCTCATCTTATAACCATCGATACTCTCACCGGTCTTTCAACACATCCCAGACAGGGCACGACAGATGACTTTGCTGTTTCCTATGATCGCCTTGGACTTCTGGATAAAACAGACCGGATTAATGATATCGGGAAGTCGATCAACATAACTCGTGCTTATACTAACCCCATGAACGGCGAGCAGTCACTGGCTTTCTGTAATCATATCACGCTGAGTGATCCGGTAAGTGAAACACCTGTTGATGCAGTCCTCTTAAGAGTGGTTCCCATATCTGCACTTGAACAGAAGTGGGTATTCCCACAGATAGAAATGGCGGATGCCTATCTGTCCATGATCGATGCGGAAGGTGACTACATACTTAAAGGATACAGCTTTAAGAACTCCAGTTTTTTTGAATTTTACAAGTCTTACAATACTACAGATCCTGAAACATCGGCTGAATTGTTCAACACTATAACTTCATCTACAGGATCCGTTACAATGAACGACTCGCACGGACGTGAGTGCATACTTGCATATACCCCTGTAACTTCAACCGGCGGCTGGACTTTATTGGGGCTTGTGCCATCTGAAGATCTCAATGTAGATAACGAAAACAATATACTTTTTGTGGTCGTTTTTGTCGGTCTCCTTTCACTGTTCCTCTGTGACCTTTTCTATATGCGCTACCTTAACAGGCGGCTTCAGATATCAGCCAGTGAAGCAGAAGCCGCAAACAGAGCCAAAACAGATTTTCTCTCCACGATGTCACACGATATCCGTACCCCAATGAATGCCATCATAGGTCTTACCGCCATTACCGAAAAGAATCTCGGGGACACTGTAGCAACAGCCGAAAACCTCCGTAAGATCAGTCTTGCCGGTAAACATCTCCTGACTCTTATCAATGATATTCTGGATATATCAAAGGTTGAAAGCGGTAAACTGAAACTGAATCCCATGACTTTTTCCATAGTTGAAACAGTTGAGAATCTTGTAAATATTTCCCAACCGATGATCAAAGAAAAAAATATTGATTTCAGCTTTAACATCAATATGATAGAAAAGGAATATCTGTATACCGATCAACTGCGTCTTAATCAGATCTACATTAATATACTGTCCAATGCCATCAAATACACGGAACCGGGAGGGTGGGTAAAAGTTAATCTTCGCGAGGAAAAAAGCGACAGGGAAGGATGTATACGACTGACTTATTCCGTAACCGATAATGGGATCGGAATGAGTCCCGAATTTATGAAAACAATGTATACGCCTTTCTCCCGTCAGGTTGACAGCCGTGTCAACAGCATTCAGGGTACCGGACTCGGTCTGGCCATAACCCGGAAAATGGTCAACCTGCTGGAAGGAACGATTGAATGCCAAAGTGAACAGGGCAAAGGAACAACATTCACAGTCACTCTGGATATTCCTGTATCCGACAGACAACGGGACGATATGCGGCTTGAACCCATCGATGTTCTTATAATCGACGATGATGAGATAATGCTTCAGACGACAAATGACACACTTGTATCTCTTGGTGCAACTGTTGAACAGTCAAATAACGGGGCGAAAGCTCTCGAAATGATCGAAAACAGACATCTTTCCGGCAGGGATTACGACGTCATTATAGTAGATTGGAAAATGCCCGAAACAGACGGTATTGAAACGATCAGAAGGATCCGTTCCCAAATAGCGAGCACCATTCCGATTTTGCTTATCTCGGCATATGACTGGAACGAAATTGAAGAAGAAGCCAAAGATTCCGGGGCCAACGGTTTTATCAGCAAACCGCTGTTTCGTTCAACGCTCTATGACAAGATCAACGATCTTATCGGAAAAGAATCAAGTTCAATTGAACCCATGGATGATTATTCCGATCTGAGTGGGTTGCATATTCTTGTGGCTGAAGATAATGATATCAATTGGGAAATCATATCGAACATGCTGAATATGTTTGGAATAACAGCCGAACGTGCGGAAAACGGCAGGATATGCGTGGAAAAGATAAACTCAGCTCATGAATACAATTACGAACTCATATTTATGGATGTACAGATGCCGGAAATGAACGGACTCGACGCAACAAGAGCTATCAGGAACCTGAAGGATCCACATGCTTCTTCTATTCCCATTATTGCGATGACTGCGGATGCGTTCTCGGAAAACATCACGGAATGTCTGGATGCGGGAATGAACGGACACATTTCCAAACCCGTCGATATTAAATTAGTAATAAAGGAAATCCGAAAAATCAGGGAAGGACGCAGAAAGGAAGGTCTCAAATAAGTATGAAAAAATCATTGTATTGTTTTACGACACTGTTTATGCTCTTTTGTCTGGGCGCATGCAGCTCAAAAAATCCGGAAGCAACAACCGGGAAAGACTTCAAGCCATCTATGGATACTTCTGTCTCCTGTCATTTAACAATTGCCGGTGGTTATGATAACTTCGAAGCATTGGAAACTGAATTTGATCGTTTCAACGTTTATTATCCCAATACGGAACTTGTGTATACAAAGGTCGATGACTATAATAACATGATCGGAACGGTTCTGAACGGAAACGATGCGCCTGACATATACTTCAATTATTCATGGATGTATGGTCGTGATCAATACAAATCAGCAATCGATCATGCCGAAAATCTCAGAGATCCCAAATTGGATCTTGATCTTGATTGTATTCGCAGCAATATTATCGTGAAAACAGATGATGACACACTCCCCATGGTACCGGTTTTCTCAAATACCTACGGCATGCTTGTGAACAAAAATCTATTTGAAAAAGAGGGTTTGAATGTTCCCTCTACCTATAACGAACTGGTGGATGTATGTAATGCTTTTCGCCAAAAGGGTTATGATAACCCGCTTATGGGCTTCTCAAAAGAAGAAACGACCTCACTGTATACACTGACCATCTATCCATTCTTCTGTAAAACCGTGGCAGATGATCCGGAGGCTGTGGACAGGCTCAATTCACTCGATCCTTCAGCCGGTAAATATATTCGTCCTTCTCTTGAAAAGATAGTACAGTTTATAAATGACGGCTGTGCGGATATTAAAGCCTGTGATATGATCGAAAACAACTATGATGCCGTGATCATGCGTTTTTTTGAAGGAGATGTACCGATGATGACCTGCTCGGGTGATACTGTCTCAGGAACCAAAAAACGCGAAAGCAGATCCGAGACTTTTATAGCAAGTCCCTTTGAATATACCTTTGTGCCTATTCCGATGTCTGACGACGGTTCCATATTTCTTGACATGTCGAACCTTCAGTTCTCCGTCAACAAGGACAGTCAAAATATCGATATGGCAAACGAATTTCTGCGCTTCCTGATCAGACCGTCAGAGCTAAATGAAATAGCCCGAAACAAGGGGCTTATGTCCCCGACCGGGGATCTGTCTTTTAACAGTATGTATGCCGCCTTCGGAGATGTTCCCGAAGCACGGATCCTGTCACCCGAAATGATCGGCTTAACGGATGATGCGGTTATACAATTAAGACAGGCGGTTTACCATGTCGGAAGGAATGAAATGACAATTGATGAGGCTGTTTCCGGTTACGGATCTTTCATACAATGATATTACCCACTACTCCTTCATCAGACTGTCATGATACTCCGTCAGCTTCTCCTTTTCGTTCTTAGGAAGCTCGGGAAACTGCGGATCGATGTCTTCAAGTGCCTTAAGGATTATGCTTGACACGAGATATCTCGTGTACCATTTATCATCTGCAGGAAGCACATACCAGGGACATTCCCTTGTAGCCGTTTCATTTATCGCCTGCTCATACACATCCTGATAATCCTTCCACAGCTTACGTTCACTCAGATCGGATGAAGAGAACTTCCAGTTCTTGTCGGGATTTTCAAGGCGCTCCAGGAAGCGCTTCTTCTGCTCGCTTTTTGATACATTAAGGAATATCTTGACTATGCGGTAGCTCTGATCGTACAGGTATTCCTCATAATTCCTGATATGCTTATACCTCTTTTTAAAGAATTCCTTCGTATCCTGCCCCGTGATCCTGTCTGCCATCTTGTAGGTCTTGTTAAGCTCATGCACACGCACAACAAGGACATCCTCGTAATACGAACGGTTAAACAGCCCTATCTTTCCGCGTTCGGGAAGCTTCCTGTTTATCCTCCACAGAAAGTCATGCATAAGCTCCTCTGAATTGGGCTGCTTGAAACTGACCACATCAATTCCCTGCGGATTGACGCCGCTCATAACATGCTTAACGGCCCCGTCCTTGCCGGCAGCATCCATAGCCTGAAGGACTATGATAAGCCCTTCCTTGCTCTCCGCATACAGCTTCTCCTGAAGCAAGGCGATCTTTTCGATGTTCTCAGCCTGTTTAAGCTTGATATCGCTCTTCTTAACATCATCCTTCTTACTGTCCGTGGCAAAATCACCCAGCTTAACCTTCTTGCTGCCGTCAACCTTGTACTTTCCCGCTCCCATTGTAACCCTCCTTATATCTTTCTTTAAATCACATATGTAATCTTTATGGTCTCCCGACTCATTTTACTGTTATTATAAACGCCTTGGCGTACCCCTTCAGACCGCAGTACCTTTCCACGCGCTCGCCCTGCTTCAGCTCCAGCTTCCAGCCGTGCATGTCTATTATCTTTCGTGCGACCGACAGTCCCAGTCCCGAACCGCCACGGCTGTTTCTTGATTTATCGCCCATATAAAAGGGCTCATACAGATGACCGGCCATATCGTCGGGAATGACTTCGCCTTTATCTGCTATAGCGATATGCACCCTGTCCGTTTCACGGATCACAAATACACCTATGGAATTACCCTTCTCATTGTGCCTTATCGCATTTACGATAAGATTGTTCACCACCCGGGCAAACTGGGGCTTATCAACCGACAACATTATCTTATCATCGGGTATCCCAACTTCCATATCCATGCCTGCACTCTCAACATCCGTATACAGAGCCGCAGCACACTCACGTACAAGTTCACATACATCCGCCTCTGTCCTGTTCAGCTTAAAGCCTTCACTGTCAAGCCTTGTATAATCAAACAGAAGCTGTATCAGATCGTTCATACCGGCTGATTTATTCCGAATAGCCTCAAGATATGTCTGCTTATCCTCGTCCTTTATCATACCGTCGGCAAGTGCCTGGGCATAACCCGCTATGGTAGTAACAGGCGTTCTCAGATCATGTGCTATATCCGATATCATAAGATTACGCCGCTTCTCATAATCCTTACGTGCCTGCATCCTCCTGGCGCCTATCTTCCTGAAGTCCTTCAACGTGGTTACGGAGAAATACACTGCCCCTGCAATGTACGGAAGAGCAATTACCAAAAGCACCGCTGCAATGACCGCTATCAGTAAGAGCCTGTCAACCAGCCCCATGTTCTCAACCGCTTCGCTTCCTCCGCTTATGAAGAAGCTGTTCACACGTCCCGTCAGTATATTGTTAAGCGCTGCATTGACCGGCAGTCTTGCCATCACCGGTATCAGGCTCAAAATTCCCCCGAAAAGAGCAGTCAGTATATATGAACTGATAGCCAGCGAACTGAAAGAATCGGTAATTTCATATTCAGGGAAAAAAACACTTCCCACAAAGGGCATAACCAGCCTGTCAGACAGATATATTATAACATAATCCGCCATTCCTACCACTATCAGAACTATTATAAATCTTTTTATGAGCTTATCCTGCAGCCGCTTCTCATCTTCCATAACGTCCTCACACCGGTCCGTATCCGCCTTCCATACACAGCGCTCAGATATTCTGCTTCCTCACATGCATAATCAGATGCCTCAATCCCTCACTTGCATAATCGGATGTCTTAATCACTCACATGCAAAGATCAGACATCCCTGATCAAACGGTAACCCAGCCCCCTGAGCGTCCTTATATATGCCTGCGGATCCTCACTAAGCTTCGACCTCAGCTTGCTGATACACACCATGATATTGTTGTCGGCAATTATATAGTCCTCACCCCAGCCGTATTCATAAATCTGCTGTTTGGTGAATACCTTACCCGGATTCTTCATGAACATTTCCATTATCCTGTACTCGACAGAAGTAAGCTCGATCTCAGTGTTGCCCTTCTTAAGCGTACAACTGTCGGGATACAGTTCAAGATCCCTGACTTTAACAGGTTTTTCCTTTTCTTCGGAACTGTCGGAACCGAGGCTGTAGTACCTCCGGATGCTCGATTTCACCCTTGCAACGGCTTCAAGGGGGTTGAATGGCTTGGCAAGGTAATCATCCGCTCCCAGATTAAGTCCCAGTATCTTGTCAGCATCAGTATCCCTCGCCGAAATGATCATAACGGGTATATTACTGTCTTCCCTTATCCTCTGAAGAACATGGAAGCCGTCGATCCCGGGCATCATTACATCAAGGATACACAGGCTTATCTTCTCCTCCCCCGCTATTCGCAGGGCCTCATTACCGTCGGAGGCCTCAAGTATTTCGTATCCCTCATTCTCGAGATAGAGCCGGAGAAGGTTGCGTATCTCCGGCTCATCATCAACTATCAATATCTTATATATCATTTCTTCCACTCTTAATAGTATGTGTTATCAACAACTTCACCTCTATTATATCCATATCTGAGCGTCTCGTAAAGTGCCGCAAAGGTTGAAGCAACATACGGCGACACATAGAATATCGCCAGTATTCCACAGGTCAGAATGGAAAGAAGGTACCACCCGATGAATGAAAGTCCCAATACGAATGCGTTCCATTTCTGTCCGTCCATCATTTCCTTACTCGCAGCAAATGCCTCTTCCCTGCTCATATTCGGATCGTCTGCCAGCAGATACGGGATCATCATATATTCATAACTCTTAACGATCATGATGATCGGTCCTGCGATCGGGATCAGGAACCACAGGAAAAGATACAGCATCCTGAGGAACATGACTTTAACCACATTCTTGTAATTGGTATCAAATCCACCACTCAGGCAGTTCAGTTCCGTTGACGGATCATCAAGATTTCTTACAAAAAATTTCCTGCACCCGATCTCCAGCGGATTTAACAGGAATGCCGTGATCGCAAATGCTATTACCATCACGATGATAACCACTACTCCGACAATTGCAAGTA
>CAMORO010000072.1 GCA_946623875.1 uncultured Lachnospiraceae bacterium
CAAGCAAGCTTGACGGTTCATATTTTAAAATATATGTGCTGTTCTGAATAGTTACCATATATTTATTTCAGCAGATACATCGAATATTTATATCGGTCGAAGGAAAAATCTCCTTTATATTCAAGCTCGTATCCGTCATCGTTTATTTCCCTTATATAAGCATCATATCCGAGATTTCCTTCGGGATGTTCCGTTTCGGTTTCATATCCTTCAAGAACAGCCACCCATGTGTTGCCGGAGCCGGCTTCCCGGACCGCTTCTTCTAGGCTTTCATAATTCGTGAGTCCGCTGTCGTAGAAAGGCAGACAGATGGCGAGTTCCTCGTAATCCTCCAGAGTGTACAGTGAATCTCCCTCCTGAACGTTTGAATTAAGCCAGGTCTTTGTTTCGTCCGCACCCGCCGCATATTCGCTTGCATGTGCCTGTGTGTAGGAGACTGCCCCTACTGCGGCCTGAAGCGCAATGATAAGGAAAACGAGCCTGCGGTCAAGAGAGGCTGCCTGCGTCGCAAAGAACAGCCACAGTATGCCGAGAGCGAAAAACAGATATCTGTCAACAAAAATATTGGCACTCATCAGCCTGCTTACGGCAGTTCCGAATAAAAGCACTCCGTAGTAGAGCAGAAAACAGAATATTGCATATGCATCGGCATCTGTTTTGTTCCTTCTTATGCAGAGCCTTATGAAAAGTGCGGCAACGGTCAATATAAGAAGTATACTGAGCGGTGTAAAGCCTACGGTGTAGGGATACCGGCAGTATTTGATGAATACCCGCAAAGTTACATCCGGCATTGAAAAATAGCCGCTGACGCTCTTTAACTGCTTAAGGGTAACGATAAGACACGGAAAATACAGAATAAAGGTTGCAAGCAGGCACTTAAAGAAGCTTACAAGTGTAATGTCAGCCTTATGGCCGCCTGAGGATCCGCCGTTTGATCTGCCGCGTAAAATGGTGTTATGGCAAATATACAGAAGCAGGAACAGATATACAAAGCCTGCGGCAACAAAGGCAAAATGATGTGAGTATCCCGCAAGAACACTCATAAGAGTAAATATCGTCCAGTTCTTCACGGTCGGTTCGCATATCACTTCATAAACGTATATGCCGGCGGCCGTGGAAAACAGAAATCCCAGACTGTACATACGTATTTCGACACCGTAGAAAAGCATGTTGGGCATGGTGGCTATTGCGATTATAAAAATATATGAGGTCAGATTTCCCGATCTTTTCCTTACGACGGTAGCACCCAGTATCATTGTAAGTATCATGGGAACCGCGCTTGTAAGCTTCATTACCGGGACCGTGTATCCGAATATGTCGGTGCTGAGCTTTAGAAGGATATTGTACAGAGGAGGAAGTGTGTCGGCCATTGAACGTTCCAGGACTCCCTGCATATCCGTATTTACGAGCGAGGCTGTGAATGCCTCATCAAGCCACACATTGTTGTTGAAAGTCAGCGATATATAGATCAGGCTCCCGAGCAGGACAAGCAGTGAGGATACAAGTGCACCCTTGTCTGAAACGGATTTGGTCATTTTGTCTTCAACAGGGCTGAAATTGGTATCTAAAGGTGATTTCATGGGGTCCTCCGTTGCGTTGTTACGCACTGATTGTACCCTTTTTATGCGGTTTTTTCAACTATTGGTAAAATGTTACAAAAATGCAGCTTTTTTTCTTTATTTTTTCCTGTATATGTATTATTATAGTTTATATGGCATTCTACAGAACGGTATATGATGACTTTTTCTGAGCCGGACAGTTGCGATATAAAGGAGAAGGGATATGATATCTAACCAAATTCTACAGTCTACAATCGACGGACTAAAGAATATTACGAAGACGGAGCTGGGTGTAATAGATACAGATGGTAAGATATTGGCGGCAACATTCAGGGAACCGGGTGATTTTAAGAAGGCTGCGGGCAATTTCACGGGATCACCCGCGGAGAGTCAGGAAATACAGGGGCACCAGTTCTTCAAGGTGTATGATGATCAGCAGCTTGAATATATAGTTGTAGTGCAGGGTGTTTCGGAAAATGCATATACTGTCGGCAAGATCGCCGCGTTCCAGATACAGAATCTTCTGGTTGCTTATAAGGAAAGGTATGACAAAGATAACTTTATAAAGAATCTGCTGCTCGACAATCTGCTGCTCGTTGATATCTACAACCGTTCACAGAAGCTTCGGATAGAGACCGATGTAAGAAGGGTTGCTATCGTGGCGGAGTCGGTAAACGACAAGGAGAACAATTCACTTGACAGCCTTAAGACACTTTTTGCCGGAAGGACTAAGGACTTCATTACCGCAGTCGATGAGGATAACATAATCGTGATCCGCGAGATGGCTCAGGGGGAAGGTTATGAAGAGGTGGCAAGGGCCGCCCAGCAGATATATGATATGTTTGAAGCTAAGGGCTATAAGAACCTGCATGTCTCCTACGGAACGATAGTCAAGGAGATAAGGGAGGTAAGCCGTTCCTACAAGGAGGCAAGGATGGCACTTGATGTCGGCAAGATATTCTTTGATGACCGTTATGTCATAGCCTACAGCGAGCTGGGCATAGGAAGGCTCATTTACCAGCTCCCGATCCCGCTCTGCAAGATGTTTATAAAGGAAATATTCGACGGTAAATCACCGGATGATTTTGACGAGGAAACGATAACAACGATCAACAAGTTCTTTGAGAACAGCCTTAATGTTTCGGAAACGAGCCGTCAACTGTATATTCACAGGAATACGCTTGTTTACAGGCTCGATAAGCTTCAGAAGACCACGAATCTTGACCTTCGTGTGTTTGAGGATGCGATAACCTTCAAGATAGCACTGATGGTAGTAAAATATATGAAATATATGGAGGATTTTGATTTTTGATAAAGCGTTACTATTCGCAGAATATATAAATACAAGAAGACGACTGTGCCTGCACAGAGGAGACTTCTTGTATTTATATATTATTCCTGCGAAGCATTAAATAATAAGGGGAGGAAATATAATGATCACACTTGAACATGTGAGTAAGAGCTATACCAATGACGGTATGCCGGCTCTTAATGATGTCAGTCTGCAGATTGATAAGGGGGAATTTGTATTCATAGTAGGTGATTCCGGTTCGGGTAAATCCACCATGATCAAGCTTCTGCTGAGGGAACTTACACCGTCGGACGGCAGGATCACCGTAAACGGCGTGGATGTTGCCAGGCTGAAGAGACGTCAGATACCGAAATACAGGCGGAATATCGGCTGCGTATTTCAGGATTTCAGGCTGCTGAAGGATCGTAACGTTTATGAAAACGTAGCCTTTGCGCAGCGTGTCATTGAGATTCCCACAAAGAAGATCAAAAAGAATGTTCCGGCGATGCTTTCGCTCGTGGGGCTGCCTGAAAAGTATAAGAGTAAGACAAGGCAGCTTTCAGGCGGAGAGCAGCAGAGAGTTGCTCTTGCCAGGGCACTTGTGAATAATCCGCCCATTCTGCTTGCGGATGAGCCTACGGGAAATCTGGATCCGAGAAATTCATGGGAGATCATGAGGCTCCTTGAGGAGATCAACAGGAGAGGGACAACCGTTGTCGTGGTAACACATAACCGTGAGATCGTAAATGCGATGCGTAAGCGCGTTGTTACGGTCAAAAAAGGCGTGATAGTGAGTGATGAGGAAAAAGGTGAATATATAGATGAAGATTAGTACGCTTGTTTTTACTTTCAAACAGGGATTTAAAAATATATTCAGGAACAAGGTGTTTTCCCTTGCGACGGTGGCAACCATTGCGGCATGTATTTTCCTGTTCGGTATGTTTTATGCAATGGTTGTGAATATTCAGTACAGTATCGAGAAGGTTGAGACCTCCGTTGCGGTAACGGTGTTTTTTGATGATGATATCACTGAGGCAAGGATACAGGAGATCAGTAATCAGATATCATCCCGTTCCGAGGTTTCATCCATCAATTATGTATCGGCCGATGCCGCATGGGAATCCTTCAAGATGGATTATCTTGGCGAATATGCAGACGGCTATGAGGGAGACAACCCGCTTGCCGGAAGCGAGAACCTTGAGATATATCTTAAGGATGTATCCAAACAGTCGGAGCTTGTGGCATATCTTGAGACGGTTGACGGTGTAAGGGAGATCAATCACTCTGATGCTACCGCCAATATACTTACGAAGATAAACGAACTGCTGAGCTATGTTTCGTTGGGAATAATCGGCATTCTTCTCGCCGTATCGTTATTCCTTATCAGCAATACGGTAGCAATGGGAATTTCGGTGCGCCGTGAAGAGATCGCAATAATGAAGCTCATCGGAGCAACAGATTTCGTTGTCCGTTCACCGTTCCTTATTGAGGGTATACTGCTCGGGATCATAGGAGCGCTCATTCCGCTTGCGGCAGTTTATTATATTTACAATAATATTGTGGAATATGCTTCGCAGCACTTTGTGATCCTTAACGATCTGCTGCAGTTCAGATCGGCAACGGATATATTCCATGTACTTATCCCGGTTGCTCTGGTACTCGGGGTAGGGCTCGGCTTTTTCGGAAGTTTTATTACGGTAAGGAGGCATCTTAAGGTATAAGGAAGGATATACCGAGGGGACTGATAAACAGGGGATATTATATGATAAATCGTACATGCGCAAAGAGGGTAGCCGCATTTGTAATGATGATAGCACTAACGGCAGAAATGCCGTTATTTGTGCGCGCCGAAAAACTGACCAACGATCTTATTAAGCAAAGTGAAACGGAGAAGAAGAACGCAGAGAGCTCCAAGGCCCAGCTCAAGAAGGGTCTTACCGATGTGAAGCAGATGATAGCCGATCTTGAGAGCGCCAAGGGACAGCTCAGGGAATATATCATCAAGCTTGATGGCGATCTTACACTCATAGAAGACAATATTTCACTGCTTGAAGAGGAAATAGTCAAGAAGCAGGCGGAAATAGAAGAAACCAGGCTTCAGCTGTCCGATGCCATATGGGATTCGCAGGAGCAGTACGGTCTTATGAGAAAAAGAATACAGTTTGTATATGAGAAGGGTAAGACAAGCAGCATTGATATGTTGTTCCATTCTTCATCCTTTGTTGATTTCCTCAACAGGGCCGAATACATAGCGAAGATGTCCGATTATGACCAGAAGATGCTTGATGCGTATATGGAGACGCAGAATGAGATCGCGCAGATAAAGGAGAAGCTCGAGCAGGAGGAAAAGGAACTTGAAGAAGCCCACAGTGAACTTGAAGCCGAGCAGAGCGCACTTGAAGAGCTCATTTCGGCAAAACAGAACCAGATAGCCGTTTATGAGAGTGATATAAACAACAAAGAGGCTGCTGTAAAGGAATACGAGGCTGAGATAGCGGCTCAGGACGAGATAATCAAAACACTTGAAAACAGGATAGCGGCCGAGAGAAAGCGCCTTGAGGAGGAAAACAGAAAACGAAGGACCTATGACGGCGGAATGTTTAAGTTCCCTGCACCGGACTATACGAGGATTTCGGATGATTACGGCAATCGTATACACCCGACCCTGGGAATTGAGAAGTTCCACAACGGTATAGATCTTGCCGCTCCTTCCGGTTCGCCGATACTTGCTGCCTACGACGGTGATGTTGTCGGTGCCGGGTATTCATCAACAATGGGAAATTATATAATGCTCGATCATGGAGACAGCCTTATTACGATATACATGCATGCATCCAAGCTGTATGTTTCTACCGGACAGTCGGTAAGCAAGGGACAGAAAATTGCCGCCGTGGGCTCGACCGGACGCAGTACCGGGCCGCATCTTCATTTCGGGGTCAGGGTCAACGGTAACTATGTCAGTCCATGGAAATATCTTAAGTAGAGTTTTGAGAACTCGTCATAAGGGTTGCAACTCATCCTGTTCTGAGTGGTTACGGTAATATTATGGAGTAGTGATGGATAATAACGAAAAACAACTGATTAAAAAGGGAAGGCTGCAGGGGTTTGCGGTCACATTTTTTGTAATGCTCATAATCATGCTCGTCATGGGAGGCCTGATGTTTTTCTTCATGATAGGCAGCGGCAGGTTCAATTCATCGCTTATTTACGGTTCGCCGGATGAGTCGATACTCGACAGACACACCGAGAATAAGATAGAAACCTTACAGAATATTATAGAGAAGAACTATCTGGAAGAATATAACAGGGAAGATATGCAGGATGGACTCTATAAGGGTTTGTTTGAAAGTCTGGAGGATCCGTATTCGGTTTATTACAATGAAGAAGAATACAGTGAGATGACTGCGGACACCGAAGGCGTATTCGAGGGAATAGGAGCATATCTGCAGCAGGATCCCGAGACCAGGGTTGTTACTGTATCACGGCCGATACCTGACAGCCCGGCGGAAAAGGCAGGAATAAAGACGGGTGATGTGATCGTTGAAGTTGACGGGGAGGATGTCCAGGGGGACGATCTCAATATAACCGTTGCCAAGATACGCGGTAAGAAGGGAACCAAGGTAAATATCGGTGTCAGGCGTGAGGGACGGGACGGCGTAATACGTTTTGACATAATAAGAGACAGTGTCGAGTCAATGACCGTTGATTCCAGGATGCTTGATAACAGCATAGGATACATTCAGATAATAGAATTTGATGATGTGACCTCCTCGCAGTTCCTTAAGGCGTTTAATGAGCTTAAGCGTGAGGAGATGAGAGGACTTATCATAGATCTGCGCGATAATCCGGGGGGAAGTGTAAAGACCTGTGTGGAGATAGCTGATGAGCTGCTTCCCGAGGGAATGATCGTATATACGGAGGAAAAGGACGGCACAAAAGATGAATACACATCATCGGGCGACAATTTCTATGACGGACCGCTTGTTCTTATCGTAAACGGAAACAGCGCCAGCGCAGCAGAAATACTGACCGGTGCGATAAAGGATTACAAGATGGGCACAATCCTTGGGACCACTACCTTCGGCAAGGGAATAGTACAGCGTATCCTGCCTTTGGGAGACGGAACGGGCGTTAAGCTGACTATTGCAAGTTATTTTACGCCAAACGGGACCAATATCCATAATGTCGGTATAGAGCCTGATGAAGAGCTGGAACTGGATGTTGACGCCTATCTTGAAGACGGTACCGACAATCAGCTTGACAGAGCTGTTGAGATCATTGAGGAGAAGATTAAGTAACTGAAATGAGCAATGTTATCATAAAGAACGGACGCAGCGGTTCGAAGGGCTATGCCATAGGGAAGCTGTGCATTTATAAAAGATATTCATATCGTCCTCCGAGAAAGAAGATACAGGATACCCAGGCTGAGTATCTGAGGTTTGAAACGGCGCGGGAATCGGCACTTGACAGCCTTGATTCGATGTATGACAGGACCCGCATGGCGGCGGGCTCTTCAAATGCCGAGATTTTTGCCGCGCAGGCGATGATCTTAAGGGACGAGGATTATATAACAAGAATTAAAGACAATATACTTAAGGATAATAAGAATGCCGAGTGGGCGGTCAGCTCTGCCAGCCGCTTCTTTTATGAAATGTTTGAATCCCTGGATGATGAGATCGTTAAATCCAAGGCCCAGGATCTTAAGGATGTTTCAAACAAGCTGATAGCGCTGCTGACCGATACTGATACGGTACTGCATGTAAATGAGCCGGTCATCCTTGCAGCCGATTACATCAGCCCGACGGAGCTTATCCAGATAGACATGAGTAAGCTTAAGGGGATCGTAATGAATGAGGGTTCCGCATATTCGCATGCAGTTATCCTTGCCAAGACGCTGGGCATACCCGTGGTGCTAGGGATCTCGCTTAAGAAGGTGTATGACGGTCAGGAAGCCGTGGTTGACGGAACCGGCGGTAAAGTCATAATAGGACTGGATCACGAGATAAAGCACAGATATCTGACCCTTATCGACGAAGAACTCAGGGATAAGTCGAGGCTGCGTGAATACGTCGGGAAAAAAGCAGTCACAAAAGATGGAAGAAGCATTGAGATTTTTGCAAATATAGGCAGGCCGTCCGATGTGAAGTCCGCTCTGGAAAATGACTGTGAAGCGGTGGGACTTACAAGAACGGAGTTTATGTTTCTTGACAGAGACAAGCTTCCTACCGAGGAGGAGCATTTCAAGGCATACAGAGAGATAGTACAGGCTATGGAGGGCAGGCCCGTCGTGTTCAGGACGCTGGATCTTGGAGCGGATAAGCAGATCAGTGCGGTCAAGATAAAGACCGAGGAAAATCCCGCCCTCGGGAGAAGGGCGATCAGACTGTGCCTGACTGATAAAGAAATATTTATACCCCAGATAAAGGGTATTTTCAGGGCAGCATGTTACGGAGAAGTTGCTGTCATGTATCCGATGATAACCTCTGTAAGAGAGGTAGAATGGATAAATGAGATCATTGATGAAGCCTTATCCTCTCTCAGGGCAGACGGAGTCGCATACGGAAAGGTGAGGCGCGGTATAATGATCGAGACACCGGCTGCCGCGCTTATATCCGATGAGCTGGCCGAAATGGTGGATTTTTTCAGTATAGGTACCAATGATCTTACGCAGTACACACTTGCGATAGACAGGCAGAACAGTTCGCTCTCGCAGTTCTACGAGCCGTATCATGATGCCGTTATGAGGATGATAAAGATGACGGTTGACAATGGACACAAAGCCGGGATAAAGGTGGCGGTGTGCGGTGAGCTGGCGGGTGACACAACTGTTGCCGAGAGATTTATCGATATGGGAGTTGATGCTTTGTCAGTACATCCCGGGAAAATACTTGAACTTAAAAGGTTTATATGTGAGATCGGTGCATAGTTACAGTTGTGTGTGCTTTCGACACATGATATAATAAACTAATTCAGGTAACTATTCAGGACAGGTAATGTCATAAGGTATTGGGAAATGTATTTACACAAGGATAATGATTATCCGGTTGTATCAGAGGTAGATAATGTCGGACGGATTAGAGAAGTTCATTAAGTTCGGTGATGAAGATGATTTGCAGCAGATACTCAGCGGCAACAGTAAAGGGGTGCATCCCAACGAGCAGTTTTCGCCTGATGACGGACTCGTGACTCCTAAGGTAAGCCGTGAGAGAAGCGCAAGCGGCAAGCCCACGATCGTGGTCGTTGATGATGATTATCAGGCTTTGGATATTATGAAGATATATCTGTCGAGGGATTATGAGTGTGCCGTATTTTCGGATCCGAAGGAGGCGATCTTTTATATAAATACGCATCTGCCGGATATTATCTTTCTGGACAGCTATATGACCATGATGTCTACGAAGAGGATCATGTCGATAATACGGTCATATAAGGAATTGACCAAGGTTCCGATATATTTCATGGTCTATGAAGAGGAGAAGGGTGTGTTTGAAACAAAACCCGTTCCGGATGTGGAAGGGATAATAACGCGTCCCATAGCCAGAGGCGATCTGCAGAAAATACTCGATAAAGAAAAGCTTAGGGAATACATAGAGAAAGATACTTAAAATACTGCCACCTGATGCGTCGGGTGGCAGTGTTTAAAGCTTCGAAGATGCTGAACATGATGCTTCTTCGGATAAAACATGAATTGTTACCGGGAATACTAAGATACCAATAGGGTAAAGATTAAATAATCGGAGGAAAAGGATATGATCTCATGGAACAATCTTGATACGCTTAAAAGTTACAAAGAGCTGGGTGACCTGAAGAAGGTTTCGGTAAAGGAAGTTATGTCGGGTGAAGGCGGCGCAAAGCGAGCTGAGGAATACAGCGTTCCGATGGCAGAGGGAATGAGCTTCAATTACGCAGCAAAGGCTGTGGATGATGATATTCTGAAGGGACTTAAGGCGCTTGCCGATGAAGCCCAGTTGTGTGACAAGTTCGCGGCGCTCTATAACGGAGAGGTAATAAATACAGGAGAGAAGAGGCTGGTCCTTCATCAGCTTACGAGAGGCCAGCTTGGTGATGATGTTGTGGCAGACGGAGTCAATAAGCGTGAATTCTATGTGGCTCAGCAGAAGAAGATAGCCGATTTCGCCGCAAAGGTTCACAGCGGAGAGATCGCAAATGCCGCAGGTGAGAAGTTCACGACGGTTGTACAGATAGGTATCGGCGGTTCGGATCTAGGGCCCAGAGCCATCTATCTTGCACTCGAGAACTGGGCTAAGAAGAACGGCTGCTTTAAGCTGGAAGCCAGGTTCATAAGCAATGTCGATCCCGATGATGCAGCGGCAGTGCTTAACGGAATAGATGTTGCGCATTCACTGTTTGTGCTCGTGTCCAAGTCAGGTACGACACTTGAGACTCTTACAAACGAGAGCTTTGTAAAGGATGCCCTTAAGAATGCGGGGCTTGATGCAAGTAAACATATGATAGCGGTTACCAGTGAGACTTCGCCTCTTGCAAAGAGCAGCGATTATCTGGCTGCTTTCTTCATGGATGATTATATCGGCGGACGTTTTTCTTCATGTTCGGCTGTCGGTGGAGCGATACTTTCGCTTGCCTTCGGACCGGATGTGTTTGCGAGGTTCCTTGACGGAGCAGCGGCAGAGGATAAGCTTGCGGCTAATGAGGATGTACTTGCCAATCCGGCAATGCTTGATGCGCTCATCGGGGTATACGAGAGGAATATCCTCGGATACGATTGTACCGCTGTGCTGCCTTATTCACAGGCTTTATCACGCTTCCCGGCACATCTGCAGCAGGCAGACATGGAGTCAAACGGTAAGTCCGTAAACAGATTTGGTGAGCCGGTTTCCTATAAGACGGGTCCCGTTATATTCGGTGAGCCGGGAACCAACGGACAGCACTCCTTCTATCAGCTTCTTCATCAGGGTACGGATATCATTCCGCTGCAGTTCATCGGTTTTAAGAACAGTCAGACAGGTACCGACGTCGATATCCAGGGAAGCACAAGCCAGCAGAAGCTTTGTGCCAACGTTGCGGCTCAGATAGTTGCATTTGCCTGCGGTAAGGATGATGAGAATAACAACAAGAAGTTCGAGGGTAACAGACCTTCGAGCATAATAATAGGTGACAGGCTTACACCTGAGGCTATGGGTGCGCTTCTGTCCCATTTCGAGAATAAGATCATGTTCCAGGGCTTTTTGTGGAACGTCAACAGCTTCGATCAGGAAGGTGTCCAGCTCGGTAAGGTGCTTGCGAAGAAGGTGCTTGCACATGAAACTGACGGAGCGCTTAAGGTATACAGTGATCTTCTGGATATTTGATCAAAGGAAAGACAATGGCTGCTAAAATAGACGCAAGAAAATACATAAGGATAAGAGGGGCCAATGAGCACAACCTCAAGAATATCGACATAGATATACCAAGGGATAAAATGGTTGTGCTCACCGGATTATCCGGTTCGGGTAAATCATCACTGGCATTTGATACGATCTATGCAGAGGGACAGCGGCGTTACATGGAGTCGCTGTCTTCTTACGCAAGACAGTTCCTTGGGCAGATGGAGAAGCCTGAGGTGGAGAGTATAGAAGGGCTTCCTCCCGCCATTTCGATAGATCAGAAGTCAACAAACAGAAACCCCAGATCAACTGTCGGAACGGTAACGGAGATATATGATTACTTAAGGCTTTTATATGCCCGTATAGGGATACCTCACTGCCCGAACTGCGGAAAGGAGATAATCAAGCAGACCGTGGATCAGATGGTCGATGTGATCATGGATCTCCCCGAGGGTACCAAGTTCATGCTGCTCTCGCCCGTTGTAAGAGGACGTAAGGGTGAGCATGTCAAGGTGTTTGACAGGGCAAAGAAGAGCGGTTATGCCCGTGTCATGGTTGACGGAAATCAGTATGATCTATCGGAAGAGATCAAGCTGGATAAGAATATCAAGCACAATATCGAGATAGTTGTTGACCGTCTTGTCGTACGTGAAGGTATCGAAAAGAGGCTTACGGATTCGCTTGAAAATGTGCTCAACCTGTCGAATGGTCTGGCGATCGTGGATGTGGTCGGTGCTGACAGGATCAATTTCTCACAGAGTTTTTCCTGCCCCGACTGCAACATAAGCATTGAAGAGATAGAACCGAGAACTTTCTCCTTCAATAACCCGTTCGGTGCCTGTCCGGTATGCGCGGGTCTTGGCTACAAAATGGAATTTGATATCGATCTTATGATACCGGATCAGTCCATGTCAATAGCCGAGGGCGCAATAGCGGTGATGGGATGGCAGAGCTGTACGGATCCCAAGAGCTTTACATATGCTACGTTAAAGGCGCTCACGGAGGCGTATGATTTCGATCTTAACACTCCTTTTGAGGAATACCCCGAACATATTAAGGATATCCTGATAAACGGTACGGGCGGCCATGAGATAAAGGTACGGTATAAGGGACAGCGTGGAGAAGGTGTATATGATGTTGCCTTTGACGGTCTGCTCAAAAATGTGGAACGAAGATACCGTGAGACCGGTTCGGAATCAATGAAGGCAGAGTATGAAGCTTTCATGCGTATCACGCCCTGCAACGAATGCGGGGGTAAGAGACTTAAGCCCGGAGCACTTGCCGTTACTGTGGGCGATAAGAATATTTATGATGTCACTACCTATTCCATCGACAGGCTGCTCGCTTTCTTTGAGGCGCTTGAGCTTACAAAGCAGCAGGAGCTTATCGGTGCAAGGATAATAAAGGAGATAAAGGGGCGTCTCGGGTTTCTGGTACAGGTTGGACTTGATTATCTGACTCTTGCAAGAGCTACGGGTTCACTGTCGGGCGGCGAGGCTCAGAGGATAAGGCTTGCGACACAGATTGGTTCGGGACTGGTCGGAGTGGCATATATCCTGGATGAGCCGAGCATCGGACTTCATCAGAGGGACAATGACAAGCTGCTTAATGCGCTTAAGGATCTCAGGGATCTCGGCAATTCGCTTATTGTTGTCGAGCATGATGAGGATACCATGCTGGCTGCCGATTATGTTGTGGATATAGGTCCGCTTGCGGGATCTCACGGCGGTAATGTGATCTGCGCGGGAACCGCAGAGGAGCTTATGAAGAATCCGGATTCGATCACCGGACAGTATCTTTCGGGTAAGAAATTTATTCCGGTTCCCGATAAGAGGCGTAAGCCCAAGGGCTGGCTTAGGATTAAGGGTGCGGCGGAAAACAACCTTAAGGATATAGATGTTGATATTCCTCTCGGTGTATTCACCTGTGTAACGGGAGTTTCGGGTTCGGGAAAGAGTTCTCTGATAAACGAGATACTGTATAAGGCGCTGGCCAAGAAGCTTAACAGGGCCAAGACCGTTCCCGGTAAGTTCAGGGCTATCCAGGGAGTTGAGAAGCTTGACAAGGTCATAGACATAGACCAGTCGCCGATAGGAAGGACTCCGCGATCCAATCCCGCAACCTATACCGGTGTGTTTGACCAGATAAGGGACCTCTTTGCGGGAACATCGGATGCCAAAGAACGTGGCTACAGTAAGGGACGTTTCTCGTTTAATGTTAAGGGCGGACGTTGTGAAGCCTGTGCGGGAGACGGTATAATCAAGATAGAGATGCATTTCCTGCCCGATGTCTACGTTCCGTGTGAGGTCTGCGGAGGAAAGAGATACAATCGTGAGACCCTTGATGTGCATTACAAGGGAAAAAACATTTATGATGTTCTTGATATGACTGTTGAAGAGGCAATGACGTATTTCGAGAACATTCCCACGATACGCAGGAAGATAGAAACGCTTAATGATGTGGGACTTTCATATATCAAGCTGGGACAGCCGTCAACGACACTTTCGGGAGGTGAGGCACAGCGTATAAAGCTTGCTACCGAGCTTTCCAAAAAGAGTACGGGCAAGACGATCTATATATTGGATGAACCGACCACGGGACTTCATTTTGCCGATGTCCACAAGCTCGTTGACATCCTGCACAAGCTTGCCGGAGGCGGAAATACCGTGGTGGTGATCGAACATAACCTGGATGTTATAAAGACCGCTGACTACATAATCGATATGGGTCCCGAAGGAGGGGACGGCGGCGGTACCGTGGTTGCGGTGGGAACTCCCGAAGAAATAGCGAAGCATCCGGCTTCATATACGGGTATCTATGTTAAGCGTGAACTGGAGAAGGCAAAGAAGAGAGGTTAAGTATTTTAAGAGTTGTCCGATATAGTATTTAGATAAATTATATCGGACGGCCATAAGAAGTGTCTTAAGATCACTCTTATGACAAATGCACGGAAGCATAATGATGGAGAAGGAGTCTCTGTTGTTGTGCTTCATTTGTTTAAACTTCTCCTTTAAAAATGACGTTATTTGGGGTATAATAAAGTGATGTGCCTAACTATTCAGAGCCATGCACATAAAATACAGTTCATGCTTGCATGAAAGCTGGATTTTATGTATATGGCGAAGTAACCACATGAGTAAACAAAGTGCGTAAGCGCGACTTTGCGAATGGGGTTCTGAATAGTTACAGAATTCTAAAACACAGGGCGTCAGACCTGATTTGAATGATTACCGATATTCCGAACAGGGTCAGTGGATATTGAAAGGGGAAAGAAATGGCTTA
>CAMORO010000073.1 GCA_946623875.1 uncultured Lachnospiraceae bacterium
TTTAGATTATATCATAATTACGGAGTTTAAAAAAGAGCCACGTTACAAACGCGGCCCTTGTATTGCATTTAAGTTATGTTATTTGTTGATCACCTTGGAAACATTACGGCGAAATCTGCCGCTGCCTTGGCGAGATTGGCTTCCCACTGGGTTCTTGCTGCCACTGCGGCATTGTAATCATTTATTGCCTGAGGAAGCTTGGCTGCGAAGGTGGGATCGGTCTTGCCGAGTACTGTGTAGTTGTCAACGACTTCCTTCTTGATGCGTTCGGTTTCCTTAAGGTTGATGATCGCTCTCCTGAGGTAATCAAGATAGTTGTCTGCTTCATCTCTGTTATACTTTGCTATCTGCGCCGCAACAGTTGCCGCATGCTGTGAAGCAGCATTTTTATCCGCCATGGAAGCTATGAGAACATTTACCTGTCCTTCAACGGTTGCCTGATGAGCGGCAAGCTCCTTTAAAAGATCGGCCTCCGTCTTAATGGTGGCAGGATCCGTTACTTCCTGAGCCATCGCAGGGACTGCACCCATAACGATAAGTGCTGAGGCTATGACCAAAAACTTTGAGATTTTCTTCATTGATACTTCCTCCTTAAAAAATGGTGTCTGATGCATTTAGATTGTACCTCATATCCCCGTAAATCACAAGATAAATGGTTTTTTTTGTCTGATTTTACTATATATTGTGTGACGGGTGGCAAAAAAATTGTAAAAGGTATGTTATGTTATTGCTATTTATGCTATATTTATACTGTGTGTCTTTTTGAATGTAAACAGGATATGCATTCAGTGAGTCATGTTTATGACACATACTTGCCGCCGGCTGTTTTTGAGGGGGCTTTACATATTATACGAGTGAGGAAACGGGACTGAATGAAATGCACCGCAGTGATGGTTATCCTTAATTACAATGATATGAAGGTAACGGAGAAGCTTGTGCGTTCCGTTATGGATTTCGAATGCCCTGAAAGGGTTATCGTTGTTGACAACTGTTCAACGGACGGTTCGTTCGAATATCTTAGCCGCTCGTTTAACAAGACTGATGCGGATGTGATCAAGGCTCCCGTTAACGGTGGATATGCAAGCGGGAACAATTACGGGATCAGATATGCCCTTCAGCACTATTCGCCCGAGATCATCTTTGTTGCCAATCCGGATATTGCCGTCAGTGAAGAGACCATGAAATGTATGGTTGAAGAAATGCGGAAACACCCGGAGTACGGAGTGATGGCACCTCTTGTGAATCAGGGCTTTAATGTATGGAAGCTTCCGGGCTTTGCCGGAATGATAGAAAGCCTCTTTCTTATATGGTTTAATCTTGATAAGAAGCACATAAAGAATAAACTCATGGCTTCACCTGATGAGCTTGTTGAGGCAGGTGTTGTGGAGGGATCCTTCTTCGCTGTGAGGGCTGAGGATTATCTTGGGATAGACGGGCTGGATGAAAGGACTTTCCTGTATGCCGAGGAGATCATTCTTTCAAGAAGGCTTAAGGATATAGGGAAGAAGGTTGGAGTTCTTACAAGGTTAAGATACGACCATCTGCATTCGGCAAGTATCAGGAAGGAATACAGGGCTTCGAAACGAAGGGCTTTCCCCAATTTCTACAGAAGCTTTATGATCTACAATAAGTATTATCTTAAGACCAACGTAATACAGGATGCGATATTCCGTCTGTGTTACTTCCTTGCATATTTTGAAAGATTTGTATATGATCTGCTGAAACGTGCAAAGCAGTAAAGAATAGCGAATTTCGGGGATTGAATATGTTAAAACGCAAGCTTGAAGAAATGTCCTCAATATTGTACAGAAAGATCTGCTTTCCCTTTGTCAGGATGTGTATTGAGAAAAGGACAGACAGTGTGATGAAGCAGGGCTCATATATCAACAAGGGCACTGTGCTCGGGGGAAGGAATTATATCGGCCGCGGAACCCTGCTGAGCAATACTTTTGTGGGGTTCGGTTCCTATATCAACAGGGAATGCGATATTTCCAACGCCAGAATAGGTAAATATACGTCAATAGGTTCAAGGGTGACCACCGAGCTTGGTTCGCATCCGCTTGACGGAAGGCATGTGGCTCTGCATCCCGCCTTTTATTCAAAAGAAGGCGCACTGGGATATACATATGCTCCGGCGACTACATACAGTGAGATGAAGTATCTTGATGAAGCTGCGGGCATTCAGGTGATCATTGGAAATGATGTCTGGATAGGCAATAATGTCAGCATTCTCGAGGGTGTCACAATAGGGGATGGTGCGGTTGTGGCTTCGGGTGCTGTTGTTACAGGGGATGCGGAACCCTACGGTATATATGCCGGTGTTCCGGCCCGGAAGTTGAGGAACCGCTTTGATGATGACTGGATAAAACGTCTGCTTGAAGATCCATGGTGGGAGAAGAGTGAGGATGAGATCCGAAGTAAGGTACAAAAAGGAAGCTTCGATGATGTGGAGAGATTTCTGGCAGGACAATAGGCGGAAGGCTTTGGATACAGAAAAAAAACAGAAGGAAAAAAACGGTGAGGTGGGAGTTATGGACAGGATAGCAATAGTGGTAATAGCTTACAACAGAGCACAGGCATTACTGAGGCTGTTGGATTCGCTTACCAACGCGTATTATCCGGAGGGGCTGGATATACCTCTTGTAATAAGCGTTGACAAGAGTGACAGTGCGGAAGTGGAAAATGTGGCCAATGACTATATTTGGGATCACGGAGATAAATATGTCAGGCTTCATGAGGTGAATCTCGGATTAAGGCAGCATGTGCTTGAATGCGGAGATATAGCGGCAGGATATGACGGCGCCATACTTTTGGAGGATGACCTGTTTGTGTCCCCGGCGTTTTACATGTATACGCTTGCAGCTCTGCAGAGGACACGGATGGTCCAAAGAATAGGCGGGATATCTCTTTACAATCACCGTCTCAACGTACATGCAAGAGAGCCCTTTGAAGCGATAGATGACGGGTATGACAACTATTATATGCAGTTTGCATCATCGTGGGGGCAGGCTTTCAGTGCCGAACAGTGGATCGGATTCAGGAAATGGTATGAGGAACATAAGGATGATGATATAGCTGCGGACAATGTACCCGTAAATGTGTCCTCATGGTCAGACAGATCGTGGCTTAAATACTACATTAAATATCTGGTGGATACCGATAAATACTTCCTCTATCCGAGGATTTCGTTCACTACCAATTTCGGTGATGACGGAGAGCATATGGACAGTGGAGCGGCCGGTATCAGCGATCTTCAGGTTCCGCTTGCCGGTATCAGAAGCTACGGGCAGATAGACATGCATTTCTCTGATATAGATGAATCGATGGCTGTATATGATTCTTATTTTGAAAACCTTTGTCTTGAGCACAGGCTTCCCGAAATGGTAAGGGGACAGGTCAGCATTGATATTTACGGGACGAGGCAGTCTTCGGGATATAAAAGATATGTATTGAGCTCCAAGCCGCTTCCCTTCAGGATGCTGGAAAGCTATGGCAGGAGGCTGAGACCTGTTGACGCCAATATCCTTTATAAAGTGGAGGGACGGGATCTGTTCCTGTACGATACGTCCAAGGCCGGTAAGGCACCTTCGGTAAATACTCCCGAAAGATATCTGTATGATTTCAGGGCGATCAATGCAAAGGAAATGATATCAATCCTTGCCTTCAGGCTGAAATGCAGGCTGTTTGGCAGTAAAAAGAAGAAAAAGACCATTGTAAGATATACAGTAAGCACAGCCGGGAAGGAGAAGCTGAATGATGTTGACAATACGAGCGGACAGGAAATAAATGATACCGGGGTGACGGATGATCAGATAACGGCTGCTCAGGACCAAATGCCTGCCGGCGAGGTGCAGATAAATGAAATGCCGGCGGAAATACCCGGGGAAGACATATTCACGGGGGAATATAATACAGAGGAGATACAGCCGGAAGGTGTATCCGTGGGAGAATATGCGGAAGAAGTGCAGCCGGAAGCGCTGCCTGCCGGAGAATATGACGGGCAGATAATACAGCCGGAGGGAATTCCTGCGGAAGAATACCTGCCGGGGAAAGAGGAGACAGAAAAAAAGTCCGGAGGACAATTCGATATGAATCTGTCGAAAATGAAATAGTATGTGCGGAATATTTGGTGTAATAAACAGAAAAATCAATAAAGATGTTGCGGATAAATGCATTGACCGAATGAGTCACAGAGGCCCGGACGGACGCGGATTATGGCAGGAAAAGGGTACAACGCTCGGTCACAGAAGGCTGTCCATCCTTGATCTGAGTGAAGGCGGAGCCCAGCCCATGCTGTATGACGGTAAGGGCAGGGCCGATACCGGAGAAGATGCCCGTTATGTACTCTCTTTTAACGGAGAGATATTTAACTTCATTGAAATAAGAAATGAGCTTGAAGGCAGGGGATATACTTTCAGGAGTGATTCTGATTCCGAAGTGATCCTTGCTTCCTTTGCTGAGTGGAGGGAAAAGTGTCTTGATAAATTCAACGGTATGTGGGCATTTCTCATATGGGACCGGCTTGAGGAGAAGCTTTTTATAGCAAGGGACAGGTTCGGGGTCAAGCCTTTGTTCTACACCTTCCTTGGCAGTAATGGCAGCGGCTCTGATAAGGACCGGTCGGCCGGGGAGGGAGCGGACGGGATCGCATTCGGCTCCGAGATGAAGGTACTGACTCCGTTAATGGATGAGGTACGTGCAAACAGAGAGCTTGTTACCGATACTGACCGTATTGTCTTTTATGAAAGCACGGATGAGTGTGTTATCAAGGGTATTAAACGCTTTCCGGCAGGTTCATATGCTTACGCCGATAAAAACGGGATCAGGATAGAGCGGTACTGGAACACTCTTGACAATCTTGTGGATGTTCCTTCGTCCTATGAGGAACAGGTTGAACTGTTCCGCGAACTGTTCCTTGATGCCTGCAAGCTCAGGATGAGAAGCGATGTGACCATTGGTACCGCCCTGTCGGGTGGTCTGGATTCCTCGGCTACCATATGTGCGATGGCACATCTTGCCGCGGGAGGTTCGGTGAATGCCCGTGAAACGGCAGCAGGCTCCGGGGAACGGACAGGGGGCAGCGCTGATGCAAGGATGAACCGTGACTGGCAGCATGCATATGTTGCTACATTCCCGGGAACCACGATGGACGAATCGGAGTATGCAAGAAAAGTCACGGATTTCCTTGGGATCGATAATACCTTTGTTACCATAGACCCGGCGGGAGCGATCGATAAGCTGGATGATTTCATATATCTTTTCGAGGATGTTTATCTTACAAGTCCTATCCCCATGATGATGCTCTACGGAGCTTTGAGAGAGGGTGGGACTCTTGTTACGATTGACGGACATGGTGCGGATGAACTGTTCGGAGGATATACTTTTGATTTTATACATGCATTAAGGGATGCAAAGGGAAGATCGGAGAGAAATATGGTACTTGATGCCTATATCGGGAGCTTTCCAAAAGACGGCAGTAATATTTCCCTTAGGAATACGGGTAAGAGCAGCGTATATTTTAATTATATGAAGCGGAGGCTTAAGGACAGGTTAAGGAGCAGAAGCGAGGGCTACAAGAGGGTCAGGGCGGCAGATGATCCGGAATATGAGAGGATGGATACTCTTAATAAGATACTGTATGCATCTTCACATGAGACTATACTGCCGACACTGTTGCGTAATTATGACAGATACAGTATGGCAAACGGTGTTGAGATAAGGATGCCGTTCATGGATTACCGTATTGTTTCATTGGCAATGTCCCTTGGCTGGAAGAGTAAGCTTCACGGCGGGTTTTCCAAGTCGATAGTAAGGGATGCAATGGCTCCGTTCATGCCACGGGATATAGCCTACAGGCGTACCAAGATAGGCTTCAACACGCCGATCGTTGAATGGATGAAGGGACCGCTTAAGGAATATTTCACGGATGTGATAACTTCGTCTTCATTTAGGAATTGTGATCTGATCGATCCCGGTGCAGTTGCGGGCAGGGTCACCCGGGTGATAAATGATGACGGAGCAACCTTCGCACAGGGAGAACAGGCTTTTAGTTCCCTGTATCCATATTTATGGGAAAGAAATGTTCTTGACAGACTGTGCAATTGAGAGCAGACCGGTCTTAATGCACATCTGATCAAGCCGGTTGATCCGGATGATCTGTATGAAACGCCGGCAAGTCCGGTGATTGGGAGTTGAAATAGGAGTTATGAGTTTATTAAGCAAGATCAACTATATATTTTCGGCGAAGCAGAAGCTGCAGTCAGTATTGCTGTGCATCGGTCTGTTTATAGGTGCGCTGTTTGAGCTTGTGGGTGTATCGCTGATCACGCAGCTTGTTTCGATCGTGACAGATCCCGGAAAGATACACAAGAACAGTCTGTTAAGCGGAGTATATGATTTTTTCAATATGCGTGATGACAGGCAGTTTTTCCTGTTTATGGTAATTGGCCTCATCATCATATATTTCGTAAAAAATGCCTTCCTTTTGTGGATAAATTACGTTCAGTATACCTTTATTTACAACAATCAGCTCAGGCTTTCCGGAAGGCTTATTGACTGTTATCTCAAGAAACCGTATACATATCATCTTGATAAGAATTCTGCCGAGATGGTAAGAAACGTAATGCTTGATTCAGAGCGTTTCTTTCAGATGCTGCTAAGTGTTTTCCTTATGCTGTCGGAACTGCTCATATCGGCGCTGCTGTGTATTTATCTATTGTTCATTGACTGGTTCATCACCATATCGGTAGTGGTCATTCTTGGTGTGTTCACTGGATTGTATATGATCCTGTTTAAGAATAAGGCCAAAGAATACGGTAAGGAAAATCAGATATACGACGGCAAGATGCATCAGTCGATAAATCAGGCGCTCGGTGCCGTTAAGGACATCAAGATCCTGCACCGGGAGAAATATTTCGTGGATGCATTTACGGGTTACGGAAAGAAGAAGATGCATGCGGTACGTAATAACAATGTGCTCGGTCAGGCTCCGAAATATGTGATCGAGACCGTGTGTATCGGAGCGATACTTCTGGTACTTGTTTACAAGATATTTGCAGGTGAGGATCTCAGTACGATGATAACCCAGCTTGCAGCCTTTGCACTTGCGGCATTTAAGCTTCTTCCATCTGTGAGCAAGATTAACAACTTTGCCAATCTGATCATCTTCCTTAAACCTTCCGTAGATCTTATCTACCGAGACATAAAGGACACGGAGGATATGAAGAACTTCGAGCTTATGGATGCATCCGATGATGTTGAGGATAATGACAGTGCGGATGCGATCACGATAAACGGTCTGAGTTACCGCTATCCTCATACGGACAGGGATGTGCTTAAGAATGTAAGCTTTAAGATCCCGCTTGGATATGCGATCGGCATAGTGGGAACATCCGGTGCCGGCAAGTCAACTCTTGCGGATATTATCCTGGGGATCCTTACTCCTACAGAGGGAAGTGTCAGTTACGGAAGCATGAATGTTCATGAGCATCCTCTTAAGTGGTCGAAGAAGCTTGCATATATTCCGCAGGTCATCTATCTTGCGGATGAGACGATCAGGAACAATGTTGCCTTCGGTATCGATGATGATAAGATTGATGAGGAAAAGGTATGGAAGGCACTTGAGGAGGCACAGCTTAAGGACTTTATAAAGAGTATTCCCGAAGGTCTTGATACTATGGTCGGTGAGCGCGGTGTCCGCCTGTCCGGAGGCCAGAGACAGAGGATAGGAATCGCAAGAGCGCTGTATGACGATCCTGAGATACTGGTACTTGATGAAGCGACAGCGGCTCTTGACAATGAGACCGAAACCGCTGTTATGGAGGCAATAGACAGTCTGATGGGCAGGAAGACACTGATAATCATCGCGCACAGGCTTACAACCATCAAAAACTGCCAGATGATCTTCCGCGTTGAGAACGGGCAGGTTCATGAAGTGAAGTATGAGGATATCGAAGCGGCTCCGGATCTGAATGAAGGAGACTGAAGCATTCGGAGTGAAGCCTGAAAACCGTAGTGTTCATTGCTGACAAAATGAAGAAGCCGAAACGGTCATTGGGGATGAATGAAGAACCCGAAACAGTCATTTGGGTTTGAATGATGAAGCAGGAAACAGACATTTGGGTTTGAATGAAGAAGCAGGAAACAATAAATCCGGATGAGTGAAGAATAAGAGCATGGATGAAATAAAGCTTAGTGTAATCTTCATAACATATAACCACGAGAAGTACGTCGAAAAGGCACTGCGGAGCGTGTGTGAGCAGGAAACGGAGTTTCCTTTTGAGGTTGTTGTCGGTGAGGACTGTTCGACGGATTCGACACGGGAGATCTTAAGGCGTGTGGCGGATGAATACCCCGGCAGGGTGCGTCTTCTGTTCCGTGAGAAGAATTTCGGACGTCCCACTCTTAATGTATATAATACGACCATGGAGTGCAGAGGCGAATATCTTGCATATCTTGAGGGTGACGATTATTGGACAGATAAACACAAGCTTCAGAAACAGGTGACTTTTCTTGAGGAGCATCCCGAATATATTGCATGTACTCATGGATGCATGATGGTTGATGAGAATTCGGACGAGATAAGGGACGAAAACACTCTGAAGGTCGGCGATCTGTATAAATGGTCCGGAAGATTCACGTATGATGATTACAAGCATTCCGGCAAGTGGCCGGGGCATTATGCAACAGTTGTATCGCGTAACATATATCCCGGAGGTAAGTATGATTATACGATACTGTACAGGGCACATGATTTCGTTGATGATGCGATAATCCTTCTGTTCCTGTTAATACAGGGGGATATTTACAGAATGGATGAATGCATGAGCGCGTGGCGGTACGTGCGTAAGGATACGGGGACCAACTGGAACTCACTTGCAATGAAGAGGGATCTTATTAAGGATGACTGCTATCTTAACACAACAATGACGAAGTGGGTTGAAGAAGCGGTCGGGCTTACGGATCATGCGGCAATAAGATGCAAGAAGGATTTCCTTACGGCGCTTAATATGTTCCTGCATAAGCCTGATCACGAAAACAGGAAGTTTGTGAAGGATATGTTTGATTACAATATCAGGCATGTGGTTATGGGAGACCGTAAGACCAATATATTCGTATACAGTGTTAAATGTGTTGTTGAGAAGCTGCTGCATACGGGCAGTTGATCGATTTGCATGAAGCCGGTGATTTCAGGGCTTGTGTGGAGTGGATTGTTAAATGATAATTGTCAGATTTACAAGCGGTTTGGGGAATCAGATGTTCCAGTATTCCTTCTACCGCTTTCTTAAAAGCTTATATAAGGATACTCAGGTTAAGGCTGATCTTACATGGTTCTATGCCAATAACGATCATCATGGGTATGAACTTCAGAGGATATTCGGTGCTGCGAAAGGGTCGGCCTTTGATATCGAAGAGGCGACAAAGGGTGAGATATTAAGGGTCACGGGTCTCATTCCCAATATAATGCAGCCTTCCTCCATGATAACCGGAGGAGACCGCAGCTTTGATAAGGAAACAGTGCTTGATTCGTTTAAGCCTGAGGCATCCTTCAGGCGTGGGAGATTTTCGCAAAGACAGGCTGATCTGTTTGAGAAGTTCAGACGTTATCCCAACCGTATCATAAGAGAGTTTACACAGAAAAAGAGAGAGCCTTATTTCATAGACCAGCTCGGTGGAAAACTAAATAATGATGACACCATGATAAACGGAACTGTTTTCAATGAAGTATATGATAAGGTCACTCATCTTGACATAAATAAGGATTGGTATATTTCGGGCTTCTTTATTGAGGAGAAGTACCTTAAAGGCCGGCTTGATATGCTAAGGACGCATTTCCGCTTTCCGGAGATAGATGATCATGTGTGCAGGGGGATCGCCGATGAGATCACAGACAGCAATTCGGTCAGCCTTCATGTAAGGAGAGGGGATTATCTGTCTGCAACCTACCGGGATATGTTTGTTTCCCTTTCGAGGGATTACTACGAAAGAGCTGCCGGATATATCAGGGAAAGGGTTAAGGATCCTGTATTTTATGTGTTTTCCGATGATCCCGGTTTTGTCGAAAGGGAGTTCGGATGGCTTGAAAATAAGAGGATAGTTACCGGAAATGACGGTGAAAACAGCTACAGGGATATGCAGCTTATGAGCCTCTGTAAGCACAATATAATAGCCAATTCGACATTCAGTCAGTGGGGCGCTCTGTTAAATGAGAATGAAGGGCATATCACGATATATCCCCGTGCATATCTTAGGGACAGAGATAATGAAGTTAAGAGTTTTGAAGGATGGGTCAGGCTGTAGGGGGCATTTGTCAGAGGATATTTATGATCGTACAGGCTGCTTAAGATTAAACATTGATCTTTAATGTGATTTTAATCTTTTCTCAAAGATGGGTTAATAGATTAAGATTATATTCGTTAGTGTCGGGAGGATGAACACCGGTTGATCACCGCGGAAGATACCGGAGCATCTTAAGACAGATCATAAGGCGGATAGTTACGGAAATTAAACGAGAAAAGAGGGAATTACAATGGATGAATTCGAAAAGGTTGAAAAATTAAGGCAGAGAGCAGATGTAACATATGAGGAAGCAAAAGAAGCGCTTAAGCAGACGGACGGAGATCTTCTGGATGCTATGATATGGCTTGAGGGTCAGGGGAAGGTCTCGTCAGAGGAACAGAGTACCCGCTCGACCACCTATGAAGAGCAGAAGGATTACGTTGATGTCAGAAAGACAGTGAATGAAGAAAAGAGGAAGAGCGACAGGACCTTCGGACAAAAGATCAAGTACCTCTGCCATCTTATCTGGATCAAGTGCAAGGATAACAAGTTCGTTGTGGAACGTAAAGACAACAGGATAGTTACAGTACCGGTATGGATACTTATCCTCGCGCTCATCATTTCATTCTGGACGGTTGGAATTGTACTTATTATAGGACTGTTCTTTGACTGCAGATATGAGATAACAGGCCCCGATGACCTTAGTATAGTAAACAGTACCTTTGACAAAGCCGGAGAGGTTGTCGACAAAGTCAAGGAAGAATATGACAAACTGTAATGAGGGACAGCACATATATTTTAAAACATGGCTCCCATGCTTGCATGGATGAGGCATGTTTTATAAATATATGTATTGCACGAGTGCAATGCAGCGAAAAATGCGAAGCATTTTGAGCCTGTCCCGAAAAAAGTTCGGGCAGGTGACGAGGGAGCCTGTCCCGATACACTTTTTTTATAGGAGTAGCACATGAGCACACGTATTCTTGTGGTAGAAGATGAAGAAAAGCTTGCCAGGTTTATAGAGCTTGAGCTAAAGCATGAAGGATATGAGGTGAGTAAGGCATATGACGGAAGAACCGCACTTGAGATGGCCGGGAGCGATCAGTATGACCTTATCCTGCTTGACATCATGCTGCCCGGACTAAACGGTCTTGAGGTACTGCGCCGCCTGAACATGGAGGAAGGGCGTGTACCTCCCGTTATTCTGGTTACGGCAAGGGATGCTGTTATGGACAAGGTCTCGGGATTGGATGCCGGTGCGGTTGATTACATTACCAAGCCCTTTGCCATAGAGGAACTGCTCGCAAGGATACGTGTAGCGCTTAAACTGTACAACAGAATGGACATTAACAATAATTCCGGTGCTTCCGCTGATGAAGCAGGAGAGCAGGAAGGTGTTTATACATGGAATAAGCTCATTCTGAATGAGCTTAAGCATACGGTAACCTATGACGGTCATGAAATAAGCCTGACAAACAGAGAATTCCTGATGCTCAAGACACTGCTTGCGAACAAGGACATAGTTCTTTCGAGAGACACTCTTCTTGAAAAGGTGTGCGGCTATGATTACATAGGTGAAACGAATGTTGTGGATGTTTATATCCGTTTCTTAAGATCGAAGATAGATGAAGTGTTTGGTATCAAGATGATCCAGACAGTACGTGGAGTAGGGTATGTCATCAAAACGGAAAGCTGAAAGAAAAGATTCATATAGTAATGATCGAAGAACAGGTTCTTCAGGCATGCAGTCTGAAAAGATGACATCAATAAGGCGTAAGATACATGGCTTGTGGGTCAGGGAAAAGCTTCGCAGGATATTCTGGGAGGATGTTCTTGTTGCCATCATCATGCATATTATCTTTGTCATTTCAAATGCTTATTTCAGTTACGGAGATTCCTTTATTTCCCGGTATGCGGACAGGTTCAGCAGTATTTATAATAATACCTTAGACAAGAAAGAGATCATTTCCCTGTTTGAAGAGATTTACGGTAAGGGATCAATGGGGCTGTTCTACAGATATATGGGTATAGCTCTGCTTGCGTTGCTTACTGTACAGATTATAGGACTTATTATAAGTTATCCTTTTGAGAACAGACGCATAAGGAAGATACTGCGTCCCATTGATGAGATCGCGTTGAGAGCCGATGAACTGTCGCGGATGACTTTTGATGATGAGGATAAATACAGAGTTATTGAAGATGCGATCGATAACATAGAGCCCGGAGAGGATGATAAGCTCAGCTTCAACAATTCCGATCTTAAGGGAGTTGAGGCGGCTATGAATAACCTTCTTGTGAGGATGAGGGAAAGCTACCGGCAGCAGGCCAGGTTCGTCAATGATGCCTCGCATGAGCTTCGTACTCCGATCGCAGTTATCGAGGGTTACGCAAATATGCTTAAGCGTTGGGGAAAGGATGACGAGACGGTTCTTGAGGAATCCATTACTGCGATCGCGCATGAGTCCGAGCATATGAAGCATCTGGTGGAACAGCTCCTGTTCCTTGCAAGAGGTGACAGCGGTAAGACTGTACTTGATATGAAGGATACCTCCCTTAATTCAATGATGAATGAGATTTATGAGGAATCTCTAATGATAGATGAGGATCATCCTTACAGATTTAAACCGTGTGATGATGATATTCTTATCAATGCCGATGAAGGTATGCTTAAGCAGGCAGTGAGGATATTGATCGACAATGCGGCTAAGTACACCAATAAGGGTGATGAGATCGCTCTGTCGGTAGGGCGTAACGATGAAGGTCATCCGTATCTTCGTGTTCAGGATACCGGTATCGGTATGGCTGACAATGATATGGAGCATATGTTTGAGCGTTTCTACCGTGCGGACGAAGCCCGCAATACTCAGGGTACCGGTCTTGGTCTTTCAATAGCGAAATGGATCGTGGATAAGCATAAGGGTCATTTCGAAGTTACCTCGGTAACCGGTCTCGGAACAAGAATAAGTATCGTTCTGTAGCCTGTTTGGGAATCGGAATAAGCATCGCACTGTAGCCGATCTTGGAAACGGAATAAGTATCGTTCTGTAGCCTGTGTAACGAATAAATTAGGAAAAAGTTTAAAAAGTCCTTGAATTATATGTGCGCTTGTTGTATAATCATCAAAGTCGGTGAAAGAACTGATGATAATAAAGCGCTATCGCCAAACGGTAAGGCAACGGACTCTGACTCCGTCATTTCCAGGTTCGAATCCTGGTAGCGCTGCTCTTAAACCCCCAGAGAATAAGCCTTCTCTGGGGTTTTCTACGCTGTGACAAAGTGTGTCTAAAGGTCCCAAATCATAATTTTGAAACACATGATAGTCAAAGGTATAGTCAAAGGTTGGGGTATGAATTTTAATAATATTATACCCCAAAGTGAAGACTCTCAGGTGTCTAGCTTACCTGAGAGTCTTCACTGATGAAGAAGTATATGTATAAGAACCAAGATTACCCGATTGTTTCTGTCATATTTATTTTTTACGCAACAGTTATCATTTCTGCTTTTGATATCCATTGGACTCTATAAATTCTTCGACGCTGGCACGAGGTATCTTCTAGGTTTTAGTACCGAATTTACATCCCTTCAATGATCCGTTATTTAGCAAATTATAACATTGGCCTCTGCCGATTTTTAATACTTCCATGACTTCTTCGATGGTCAGGATGTCCTGATAATCATATAACTTCATTGTGTTGAATCTCCTCTTTCTTTTTTGGTATTTTACAAATATGTTATTTCAGTAATCATTTCCGATCCGTATATTTTGTAAATAGTTATACCTCGTCCAAACATACCAATAAAGGTCTGCCAGATCTGTAATAGCAAATACAGAGCTATAGGAGGTATGTTTGGATGGAAAGCAAAATAACGGACAGTATTTATGTAGGAATAGGTTACAGACATATTACCAAGCCAGATGATTACGGTGTCATAGAATCAAAGGAAAAAGCAGTTGGTAAGCAATCTGGAACATCGCATGAAGAAGGTGTTCAGGGATGCAGGAATATTCACA
>CAMORO010000074.1 GCA_946623875.1 uncultured Lachnospiraceae bacterium
CATCACCAATGCAAGATTATCGTCATCAACAAAAAAGAAATCATAGAAATCGCCACCGACCTCCTTGGCAGGAGTCATCCTTGCATAGATATCGATCTCCTCACGATCCGGGAACGGCGGGAAAACACCGGGGAGCATGGCAGCCTGGATCCGTGCCGCAACAGAGAGTTCGGCACCTATCCTCTCCTTCTCCGCCGTAATCCTGGTTATATCATCAATATAACTCTTCATGCGTTCAGTCATCGATCCAAATGATTCGGCAAGCGTCTGAACCTCATCTCCGGTATCCATTTCCCATGAAAAATCAAGATTATCTCCTTCAATTTTTCTTACATTTTTCGTAAGTTCCGTTACAGGCTCCGTCAGCACATGCGAAAGTCTCACCGATGCAAAATACGAGATTATCCCTATCAAAAGGAAAAGGGTACCCATTATAGCCAGGGAAGCAATAACGGAAGTATGCACAAATTCCCTCTGATGCTCACTGCTTCTGTCAAGCGCATTAAGAAGCTCTTCCGTAGGCTCCATAACCTCGTTTGCCGGAAGCACCGCAAGATAGGTCCAGCCCACAGTCTCCATCGGAGAATAACCGACGAAATAATCACCGTCATCAAGTGTGATCCTCACCACATCGGTTTTACCTTCAAGTGCAGCTCCGACTACCCCGGCGAGCTGAACATTACCGCTTTTTCTCAGGTCATGTTCCGGATCCGAACTAACCTTCAGTTCACCGTCCTCGCTGCCGGAGAACAAAACCTGTCCCTCACTATTGATTATACAGGCGTAACCGCCTTTTCCGATTTCGAAACGATCCACCTTTGCCCTGACGGTATCCAGCTTAAGTCCCGCACCGGCGACACCCTTGAACACTCCGTTTATATATACCGGAGAAGCACAGGAGATAGCAGGTTCACCGCTGTCCGCATCCTCTATGATATCGGTAAACACGGTTTTCCCGCTTTCCACCGCAAGCTTGTACCACGGCCTTTCCCTGCCCTCGAAATAAAGTAATTCGCCATCCTTTTGCAGATTATACTCGGATACTTTTTCCGTACAAAGGAATATTCCGGATCCTGTCTGAAAAAAAATAGCCGACATCGAATCGTCTGACCTGAAAAAAGCCTTCATCACGCCCTGCATATTGGCTATAAGCGCCAGCTCCTGCCGTATATTATCGGTGTAGGGATCAACGCCGTCTCCATATGCCGCATAAGTTACCGTATTTCCCATATCACGTTCGTAGTACGTTTCAAGAACTGCATCTCCGTATCTTTCAGGCGATAAATATATGTCGGTCACATTATCGGTTATTGTATTAACAGCCCTGAAAAAATCCGCGAAATCCTCATCGGCTTCATACGCACGGCTCTTAGCGGACTGAAGCAGGAATTCCATAGCCTGTGCACTCATGGATTCCTCCGATATTGTTCCGACCTTTTGACCTGTCTGCTTATTACCCTCATTGATCCGTCTTAGCATGATGATGGTCTGAAACAGTATCAACACACATACAAGTACCAGTATTCCATCCGAAACAAGCAAAATTGTACGCAGTATCTTCTTTCTCAATTGATATACCTCTTACAGTTAAATTCATTGTGCAATAAATTTATCATACAGATCCGGACGTCTTTCCCTTGTCCGCTCAAGTGCTTTTTCGTGTCTCCACTTTTCCACGTTTGCATGATGACCCGAAAGCAATACTTCAGGTACTCTTTTATCATGCCATATTTCAGGCCGTGAATACTGGGGATATTCAAGCAGTCCGTCCTGAAATGATTCGAACTCGGCTGACACTTCGTTGTTAAGCACTCCCGGAACCAGCCTTGATACGGCATCAACAAGGATCATTGCCGGAAGTTCTCCGCCCGTAAGGACATAATCACCTATCGAGATATTGTCAGTTACTATTTCCTCAAGAACCCTCTCATCTATACCCTCATAATGTCCGCATAACAGGATAAGATCATCCTCCCCGGCAAGCTCCTGTGCCTTTTTCTGGGTAAACACTTCACCCTGTGGAGTAAGATATACTACACGGCATTTCTTATTGTTATCCTTATCATTGTTCCGGTTCTCTGTAAAGAACTCCGGTCCGCTTCTGTTTTCCTCGATCCTCTTCTCAATGGCTTCATAACACAGATATACCGGCTCCGCCTGCATCAGCATTCCTGCTCCTCCGCCGTAGATATAATCATCTACCTTGTTATGCTTATTGAATGCGTAATCACGTATATTAACTGCTTCGATACTTATGAGTCCCTTATCCATCGCACGTCCGATGATACTCGTGTTTAGTCCCTGCATTACCATCTCCGGAAAGAGAGTCATTATATGAAAATTCATCAACCGTCTCCTATAATATATTATCTATGCTGGTCTGCAGGGCAACCACCGCTGTCCTCAGCCGGTCTTCGTTTTTATCTGTACTCCTGCCCTTTTTAATATCTTTATCTATATCTATTATAAGCTTCTTCACAAGCTTAGCGGTATCATTTATCTGAACCTTCTCTATCAGTGTGATCGGAGAACGCTCGCTCATCACACCCTTTTGTGCTCTTTTAACAAGCTTATCTGCGGTTTCCAGCAGAGCTTTAAGCCCATCGTCAATATCTTCATTTATCCTTTCGGATGCATTATCGTACTGCTTCTTAAATATGATCATGTGTTTTACCTGTCCAAAAGTCCAAAGTACAAATATAGCCGGAGTGATCCCCCGGCTTGTTTATATTGTTAAATATTGGCTGCCCGATAACCTTTGACCAGCCGTCATAAGGACTCCGTCACAGCTTCGCTGTGCCACCTCATGACAAATGCCGGCAGCGGGACTTGAACCCGCACGTGGTTGCCCACAACAGATTTTGAGTCTGCCTCGTCTGCCATTCCGACACGCCGGCATATCGGTCGTCACCGATAAAAACAACTATTAAATAATAGCACAGCACGACCAATATATCAATACTGAATAAATCAAGAATTCAGCTTATATCTGTACTTTATACCGCCTCTTTTGATTTCTCAAGAGCTGCGATCACCCTGTCACACCATGCGTCGAACTCGGGATCCTCCTTCTGAAGTTCGGGATGGGACAGAATGTTGTCAAGCGCGATCCTTACTCCCTGATCGAACCTTACGGTGGTCTTCATATCGGGAACGGCCCTCTTAAGCTTCCTGTTGTCAAACACAACCGATGTGGCCTTGTCACCGATAAGACTTCCGGTAAAGTCATAACCGTATCTGTCTCCGACAGCACTTAAGTATTCGGAAGCAACATGATATGCCTTCAGCTCCACACCAAGGGCATCGGCAATGGTCTGATGTATCTGATCCCATGTCAGGGTTTCGTCACCCGTTATCTGGAACGCCTCACCTATTGCATGACGGTTGCCCATAAGTCCGGTATACCCTATGGCGAAATCCTTATTGAAGGTAACCGTCCACAGAGAACTTCCGTCGCCCTGGATGATAACGGGCTTACCCTCCTGCATACGTTTGATCACCTGCCATGCTCCGTTATTCCCGTGAACCCCGAGAGGTATATTTCTCTCATCATAGGTGTGGCTCGGTCTTACTATGGTAACAGGGAAGCCCTCATTCCTGTATTTCTCCATAAGGAATTCCTCACACTTTATCTTGTTCCTCGAGTACTCCCAGTAAGGATTGGCAAGAGTTGTGCCCTCTGTAATAATATAACTTGAAGCCGGCTTGTTGTACGCAGAAGCGGAGCTTATATACATATACTGCCTTGTCTTATCCTTAAACAGCCTGTAATCACGCTCCACGGCATCCACCGTGAACCCGATGAACTCGCTCACGACATCGAAATACATTCCTTCCAGCTTCTTTGACACCAGTTCCTCATCATTAATGTCGGCTGTAATGACTTTAACACCCTCAGGAAGCTCGGCGCTCCTGCTTCCCCTGTTGATAAGCCACACCTCCCAGCCAAGCTCGTCAACCAGACGTCTGACTATTGCCATACTGATAGTACCGGTTCCACCTACAAACAATGCCTTCATACGATTCCTCCTCATTTACAACTGAACATCAACAATACACCGAATTCCGCTTTATGAGCCCATAATACCCATCATGAAAGTCCTGCCGCCATTCCTATAAGCCTTACGAGCAATGCGGCAGCCCATGCAATAAAACATTGCCATACAACAACGCTCATCGCCCATTTCACACCCAGTTCATTCTTTATCGAGGCCACGGCCGCAACACAGGGGGTATAAAGAAGCGAAAACACAAGCAGGCAGCATGCCGACAGCGGTGACAGAGCCGCACCTACTCCGCCTTCATTCCCAAACAGAACTTCCAGTACCGAAACCACACTCTCTTTTGCAAGAAAACCCGATATCAAAGATGTGCATATCCGCCAGTCTCCAAGTCCGACAGGCTTAAGGACAGGAACAAAGACACTTGAAATAAATGCCAGTATACTATCCCCTTCGGTATCAACCGGGTTAAAATGGAAATCAAAGCTCTTTAAGAACCATACGATCACCGTGGCAATGAGTATTACCGAGAAAGCCCTCTGAAGAAAATCCTTACTCTTTTCCCACAAAAGCTGCATAACATTTCTTGCGCCCGGCAGCCTGTAATTGGGGAGTTCCATAACAAAAGGGACAGCTTCACCGGCGAAAACGGTTCTTTTATAAATAAGTGCCGAAACAATGGCAAAAAGGATCCCAAACACGTATAAACCGGTTATGACGAGCCCGCCTTTTCCGGGGAAAAACGCATTAACGAAAAATGCATAGATCGGAAGCTTGGCCGTACAGCTCATAAACGGAGTTAACAATATAGTCATTCGTCTGTCCCTGTCACTCGGAAGCGTTCTGGTTGACATAACTGCAGGAACAGTACATCCGAATCCGATAAGCATCGGGACAATACTCCTGCCGGAAAGACCTATCTTCCTAAGTAGCCTGTCCATAAAAAACGCCACCCGGGCTATATAACCGCTGTCTTCAAGCAGTGAAAGGAAAAAGAACATTGTCACGATGATCGGAAGGAAGCTGAGAACGCTTCCCACTCCTTCAAATATACCTTTTATGACCAGGCTGTGAAGTGTCTCATTTACTCCTCCGCTTGTCATGGCAAGATCAACAACATCCGTAAGCTTCCCTATTGCCATTTCAAGCATATCCTGCAGAAAAGCTCCTATCACGTTGAAGGTAAGGAAAAATACCAGCCCTATTACTGCTATAAAAACAGGTATTGCAGTGAATCTTCCCGTAACTATCCGGTCTATCATTTCACTTCTGACATGCTCCTTACTCTCATGCGGCCCAACCACACATTCACTGCATACTTTCTTTATAAAGGCAAACCGCATATCGGCTATGGCAGCACTACTGTCAAGACCGCGCTCTGTCTCCATCTGTCTGGTGATATGCTTAAGTGTCTCCTTCTCATTATCATCAAGCTTAAGCTTATCAAGTATCTGTTTATCTCCCTCAACCACCTTGCTCGCACAGAAGCGGACCGGAAGATCGCCTGCCGCGGCATGCGCCTCTATCATATGCATCGTAGCATGAAGACATCTGTGCACTGCACCCCCGTGATCTTTCTCATCACAGAAATCCTGTCTTCCGGGACGCTCCTGATATCTGGCAATATGTACCGCATGCCGTACAAGTTCCTCAATACCCTCATTTTTAGCCGCCGATATCGGAACTACGGGAACTCCGAGCATACTCTCCATCAGATTTATGTTAACCGTACCCCCGTTTCCGCGCAGTTCATCCATCATGTTAAGTGCAATGACCATGGGAATGTTCATTTCAAGAAGCTGCATCGACAGGTAGAGGTTACGTTCTATGTTGGTCGCATCCACTATATTTATTATTGCCTTTGGTTTGGTATTCAGCACGAAATCCCTGCTGACCAGTTCCTCGCTTGAATACGGTGACATGGAATAAATACCCGGAAGATCTGTTATCATTGTATTTTTACGGCCACGTATTTCTCCGTCTTTTCTGTCAACGGTAACTCCCGGAAAGTTACCGACATGCTGATTGGCACCCGTAAGCTGATTGAACAGTGTTGTTTTACCGCTGTTCTGATTGCCTACAAGCGCAAAAGTAAGAAGTGTGTCATCAGGAAGCGGATTCCCGCTGCCCTTGGGATGATATTTTCCTTCCTCACCGAGACCCGGATGTTCTATTTTTTTGTTTCTTTCCTTTTTATGTGTTTTTTCGTCTACAGCGTCGATCTTAGTGATCTCGATCTTCTCAGCCTCATCCAGCCTGAAGGTCAGCTCATATCCGTGAATGCGTATCTGCATCGGATCACCCATCGGCGCAAGCTTGACCAGCGTAAGCTCAGCACCCGGGAGCACCCCCATATCAAGGAGATGCTGGCGCAGGGCGCCCTCTCCTCCGACTGACTCTATTTTGCCTGATTCTCCTACTTTAAGTTCCTTAACCGTCATCTGCCGGCCTTCTCCTTTTTATGACTCGTAGAACCTGAACATATCCTCAAAAGTCTCTCTCCTTCGGATAAGCTTTACGCTCCCGTCGGAACAGATCATAACTTCTGCGGGCCTGAGCCTTGTATTGTACGAAGAACACATCGAATATCCGTAAGCTCCCGCATCAAGCACACAGACAAGATCGTTATCCTTTACCGTGGGAAGCTCCCTGTCCTTACACAGGACATCCCCGGATTCGCAGATATTTCCGCATACGGTCACCTTTTCCATGCTGTCCTTATCGCGCGGAACCACCTTACCGTCCGATATGATCTCTATATCATGCCATGAATCATACATTGACGGACGTACGAGTACATTCATTCCCACATCCGTTCCTATATATTTTACACCCGAATTCTGTTTGATCGAATGAACGCGTCCGAGTATGACTCCGCCTTCTGCAACGCAATACCTTCCGGGCTCGCTCTTAAACATCGGCGCACTGCCGTATTCCTTTACGAAATCATCAAGCTTCTTTGTGAATTCCTTAGAGAAGCTGTTCATATCGAATTCCTTTTCATCATCAAGCTTGTGATACGGAATCCCGTAACCTCCTCCGAAATCTATGAATTCAAGGTTCTTAAATCTCTTCGCTATCCTCAGGAGATTGTCAACGGCCGCAAGGAAAGGGGCGGGGTCCATGAACAGCGAACCCACATGCTGATTTATTCCTGTTATCTTAAGATCATATTCCTTCGCTATATCAAAGATCGAATCGATATCCTCTTCAGCTATACCGAACTTCGTCTTTTTACCTGCGGTCACCACCTTCTCATGATGCCCCGCACCTACGCCCGGATTAATTCTGACCGCGCATCTGCCGCCTCTGTTTATTTCCCCGTACAGTCTTAACTGATCGAGACTGTCAAGACTTACCGGTATATTATTTTCTATCGCATATCTCATTTCATCCGCAGATACGTTGTTGCATACATAGAATATCCTGTCAGAAGGAAAGCCCGCTCTTTGCAGCATGCGCATCTCTCCTTCACTCATGGCATCCGCATTCACTCCGACCGACAGCGCGATCCTTAAAATTTCCAGATTTGTATTGGTCTTGCATGAGTAGTTGGCTCTGTACGGATAGGCCGTTATAACTCCGGCCACCCTCATCATCCTGTCCCTGATTATATCCTCATTGTAAACATATAACGGTGTCCCGTATTCCCTTGCTATCTCCTCAGGATTGTTTCCCTTAAAGTAATCCACTTCATTGATAAATGATTCCATAACTGCACTGTCTCCTCCCAAACTCCGGTATCATATCTTCTGAACACTTCAGTTTACTGATGGCGGTCAGTCCGCATACCCTTCTACGCCTCTCAGCGAACCGTCCGAGGTAAGATTGCTCTTTCCGTCACTTGATTTGGCAATTATATACTGACCTTTAACTCCCGAATCTTCATCCGAGATTTTCTTGGCAACTCCGTTCTCGGCCGTGTAGGAATAGCTGACACTCCCACCGTTCCTGGTTGTTCCCTGCAGCGTCATTGCACCGTTCTCCAGGCCATCGGTATAGGTACCCGTGATTATCTGTTTGCTGAGTCCCGACTCACCGATCTTGTCTTTATAGAAATTGGATGTACACATTCCCGAACCGTTAGGCTTATCGTTACTCCATTCACCGTTATACACAAACGATCCTATTGCCGATGATTCCGAATATACGGCTCTCATCATAACGCCCGAGCCCTCTCTTACATCATTGGCGAAATCACCGTAATAGAAGTATCCGTCCTTATATACTGCGATCCCCTTGCCCGAACGCTTGCCATCCGCAGTCTTGGTTCCATAGAAAAATGAATTGTCACCGACCACTTCATCAACAAGATCCATATACTCATCGGTTCTCAGCATGTCCTTAACGGCATCCAGATCCTGAACCTCAAACAGATCGTAGAGAGCCTTCAACGATTCCGCATGTGCTTCCTCGATAGCATTCCTTTCGGCCTCCTCTGCGGCTGCGGCTTCCTCTTCCGCCTGTATCCTGGCTCTCTCTGCTTCCACTGCTTCTATCTTCTGCCTCATGGTCTCATCACCCGTGATGTCATATCCGGTCTGCAGGGATATCATCATGTTGTTCTCATCACCAAGATTCTCATATATATTGGCCACTCCCCAATACGGGGTTTTATTTGTCTTATTGTACAAAAGAGATTTCTGATACAGTTCAACCGCGCGGGCATTGTCACTGCTCTGCTCAGCCAGCTTTATGTATGCATAAGATATTGCATTTCGTATTTCCGTACTCTCGGGTTCGTAATTAAGTGCGTCGTCATAATACCTGATAGCATTCTCGTAATCACCCGCATCCATATATTTGCTTCCGGTACGCAATATATCAGCCACCCTGTTTGCTTCCGAGAAATAGCTGACACCGTAATATACGCCCAGTATCACACCAACGACTATCAAAATAACCGTGGCGACGGCGATCATACGCTTGACCGTCTTAACATTCATAACATCTTACTCCCCTCTTAAATATCCTCTATCTGCCAATCGATCTCCTTAAGTCCGTTACTCTTAAGGAACTCATTTGCCTGTCCGAAATGTCTGCATCCGAAAAATCCCTTGTAAGCTGACAAAGGACTTGGATGCGGTGCGGTAAGCACCAGATGCTTTGGATTATTCAGCATCTCCTGTTTGGACTGCGCAGGCTTTCCCCACAGCATGTATACTATTGGTCTGTCCTGTTCATTCAGTATCCTTATCGCCGCATCGGTGAACTCTTCCCATCCGATGCCCTTATGCGAATTAGCCTGATGATTTCTGACCGTGAGCACGGTATTAAGAAGCATTACGCCCTGTCTTGCCCACTTCTCAAGATAACCGTTGTTGGGAATATAGCATCCCAGGTCATCATGTAATTCCTTATAAATATTCAGTAGGGATGGCGGTATATCTATACCCGGCTTTACCGAAAATGACAGTCCGTGAGCCTGTCCCGGTTCATGATAAGGATCCTGTCCCAGTATGAGAACCTTTACATCTTTTAACGGAGTGAGCCTGAACGCATTAAAAACATCATCCGCAGGCGGAAAAACAATCTTAGTGCTGTATTCCTGCCTTACCTTTTTATAAAGCTCCCTGTAATATGATTTTTTAAATTCCGGACTGAGCGGCTCTAACCAGTCATTGTCTATTGCTGCCATATATTTACAGTCTTACCGACACTCCTTTGTCTCTCAGATATTGTTTCACTTCGGATATCTCAAGCTCCTTATAATGGAACAGTGAAGCTGCCAGGGCTGCATCGGCTTTCCCTTCGGTTAACGCCTCATAGAAATGCTCCTTAGTCCCCGCACCGCCGGAAGCAATTACGGGTATGTTCACATTCTCCGATATTGTTCTTGTAAGTTCTATGTCATATCCTGCCTTCGTGCCGTCGCAGTCCATACTGGTGAGGAGTATTTCACCCGCACCGAGTCCGCAGGCCTTTATCGCCCACTCAACGGCGTCTATACCCATATCAACGCGTCCGCCGTTCTTGAATATGTTAAAACCCTTACCGTCATCCCGCCTTTTGGCATCAATGGCCACAACGACGCACTGGCTTCCGAACTTATCCGCCGCGCGAGAGATAAGCTCAGGCTCCATGATAGCAGCCGAATTGACGGCTACCTTGTCGGCGCCTTCCCTTAATATCATTCTGAAATCATCCACAGAACGTATACCGCCTCCGACCGTAAACGGAATAAATATGGTCTCGGCTATTCTTCTCACCAGTTCTGTCTTGATATTTCTTGAATCCGATGATGCGGTTATGTCAAGAAACACCAGCTCATCAGCTCCCGCCTCATCATAAAGCTTACTGACCTCTATGGGATCTCCCGCATCTCTTAAATTTATGAAATTTGTTCCCTTGACAACCCTTCCGTTGTTAACGTCAAGGCAGGGTATTATACGCTTTGTGTACATATTTTCTCCTGTTATACAGCCAAAAAATTCTCCAGCATCTTAAGTCCTACCTTTGAACTCTTCTCCGGATGGAACTGACACGCGAAAACATTATCCTTTTCGACGGATGCATGTATGCATGTATTATACTGCGTGGTAGCCTTTACTATACCGTCATCCTCTGCTTTAAGATAATACGAATGTACGAAGTACACATATGATCCTTCTTCTATCCCCGCAAATAACCTTCCGTTACCGGTCAGATGCAATGAATTCCACCCCATATGAGGGATCTTCAGATATTCACCTTCAGGTATCCTGATTATCTTTCCCTTAAGGATTGACAGTCCTTCAACTCCCGGAGTCTCCTCACTGCTTTCAAACAGAAGCTGCAGCCCCAGACAAATGCCCAGGAAAGGTGTACCCTTATCAACAACCTCACGGATAACCGGCTCAAGCTCATATTTTTTCAGCCTGTTCATCGCATCACCAAATGAACCGACACCGGGCAAAATCACCTTATCGGCATTAAGTATCTCATTTTTATCCCTTGTCAGTATCGTGCCGGCACCCAAATACTGTAATGCTTTCTCAACGCTTTTTATATTTCCCGCGTCATAATCTATTATAGCTATCATTATTAAATTCCTTCCGTTTCAAGCCCCTCTATCGGGCTTATTACATCGGCGTCCTCTCCGGCGTTTTCGGGATTGTCTTCACCGGGCTGTCCTTCATCTGCGTTCCCGCCATTGCCATCGCCGGACATATCTCCGCCGGACTGTCCGCCGCCATCAGATACCCCCGTTACACCTTCATCGCCCGGAATTTCGCTGCTGAATTCCGCTTCTTCTTTGTCTATCACAGGATTTCCCGCAGGAAGTGCCTGACCGCCATCATTTGCATCAAACCCGCCTGTTCCGCCGTTTACTCCGCCATCTATATAATCATAGATAGCACGCGTATATTCCTGACTGTCACTTATCATAAGCCAGCTTCTTGCCTGATCCGGTGTCACGCCAAAACGGATGTTAAGCTCACCCTCTACCTGATCCGCAAGTTCATTAAACTGTTCGGTTATTCCGTATTTCTGTGCATTCTCTCTTTGTTCATCCACATCGGCAGTCGCCTGAACAAGTGCGTTTAGAGCATCTGCCGTCATGCCAAGCTCATAATAATTGCTGTAGGAACGAAGCTTCTGCTGTAATCTGAACAGGATCAGGTTCTTATCATACAGTTCCTGCTGTTCCTCACTCAGTTTGTGCCCGGTAAGCGACATATACGTATTCTTGTAATCCCCGGACTCAAATGCTGAATATGCCTCGTTCACATCATTGTAATAAGGTATTACCATGGCAGCCATTCCGATCAGAACACCGATCGACATTGTACATGCCATGATGAGTGCCACCTTCTTCTTCGGCAGCTTTGGCATCTTGAACAGCTCGTTATCCCTGGGCTCTTTGGGAGGCTTTACCTTTTTGGGTTTCTTTTCTTTCTTCTTTTTCTCTTTTGCAGGTTTTTCCTTCTTGGGTTTCTTTTCTTTCTTCTTCTTTTTCTCTTTCTTACCCGCCTCTTCGGAGTCCTCGCCCATCTCCTTCAGGATCTTTTCGTTGTCGGCAGCACCGGTCTGTGCGATATCCTTTGCCGTTTCCTCGGCAAAAACGCCGCCCTCCGAATCCTCGTATTCCTCTTCTTCCCCGGGAACTGCGAGCAGGCTCTTTATCAGGCGCTTGAAGAAGCCTTCTTTTTTACCCTCTTCTTTCTTCTTCTTTTTCTCGCCCGTCAGGTCGACGCCATCATACTCTTCTGCCGCCTCACTAAGCTCCACTCCTTCAAGAGCCTTTTCCATCTGATCATGGTATGCCTGCTCCTCCGGAGTAAGTTCAGGTTTGGCAGCTTCGCCTTCTGTCTCATCCTCTGCCGTCTCTTCTTCAGGCACGGGAAGACCCTTCTTTTTAAGCTTCTTGGCTTCTTTAGCCTTGCGCTTCTCTTCTTTTTCTTTTTCCTTCTGTGCCTTCTTTGCTTCTTTTTCTTTGGCTCTTTTTTCTTTTTTGCTTAATCCTTCAGTGCTTTCTTCTTCATCTCCCAATATATCGATCGGTGTATCTTCATCCGAATCATTACTCAGGGAAGGGTCCACTGCCTCAAAATTATCATTCTTATCAAGCAGATCTCCTATCTGCGCAATATCCGCATCATCGGATATACCCGCTATTATATCGCTCAGATCTGCATTTTCATCTACTACTGCAGACGAGGGATCCCCCATGTCCTCAATGGACTGAAGAAGTCGATCCACATCCTCTTCAGACAAGATATCATCCGATCCTGCCGGTTCAGCCATGCCGTCATCCGCAGTGGATGCTTCTCCTTCGATCTCACTCAGGGCCGCTGCTTCGTCGAGCGCACTTACACCTGACCCATCAACCCCGTTCTCACTCATGGACGCTGTTTCGTCCTCGTCCATTCCCAATTCTGATGGTGTGTCTCCTATCTGAGTCATACTTGAGATTTCATCCAAAACAGACAGATCCGGCTCTGTGGTTTCGCCTGTACCTTCTATATCCTTAACCAGTTCATCAAATGATACCCCATCCAATGCACTTGTATCAAAATCAGCTTCCGGTGCTTCTGATGCACTGCTGTCGGTCTGATTTAATTCGTTTTCATCCGAAAGACGCGCAAGCATTTCATCCAGCTTTGCATCTCCGTCTTTCTCTTTATTTTTCTTTTCTTTCTCGTCAAATGCAGCAAGCAGAGCATCCATCTCCGCTTCCGACATCATATCATCATCCTTCTTATCTTCCTGCACGGACTCAGATGCCTCCGCAGGAGTTTCTGTCGACATGTTGTCCGATATCGGCATGTCGTCTGATATTGCCATATCGTCTGATATCGGCATGTCGTCTGAGATAGGCATGTTATCTGAGATTGGCATGCTATCTGATATTGGCATATTATCTGATATTGGCATATCGTCCGATATTGGCATGTCATCCGAAATCGGCATGCTATCTGAGATTGGCATATCGTCTGATATCGGCATGTTGTCCAATATTGGCATATTATCTGAAATCAGCATGTCATCTGAGATCGGCATGTTGTCCGATATTGGCATATTATCCGATATCGGCATGTTATCCGAAATTGGCATGTCATCTGAAATCGGCATATTATCCGATATTGGCATATTGTCTGATATCGGCATGTCGTCTGAGATAGGCATGTTGTCAGATATTGGCATGTTATCTGAGATTGGCATGGTATCTGAGATT
>CAMORO010000075.1 GCA_946623875.1 uncultured Lachnospiraceae bacterium
CGCTAGTATACATGAAAAAAACCCCTAATGCAAGGGGTTTTTTAAAAAACTAAGTTATTTATCTTTAACCTGTATTTATCTGTTTACTCTTGCGCCGGCGCCCTTCATGATGCCTTCAACCTCTTTAAGTGAAGCCATTGTTGTATCACCGGGCGTTGTCATGGCAAGTGCTCCGTGTGCGGCACCGTAGTTAACCGCCTTCCCGGGATCACCTGTGGTCATGAGTCCGTATACAAGTCCCGATGCGAAGGAATCGCCACCGCCCACACGGTCCATGATCTCCAGTCCGTCATACTGTGAAGCCTTATATATCTCACCGTCTGCCCAGCAGATAGCGCTCCAGTCGTTAACGGTAGCTGTCTTAACCGTTCTCAATGTGGTCGCTACAACCTTGAAGTTAGGATATGTCTTCGCTGCAGTGTTTATCATCTTCTTATATCCGTCAAGATTGAGTTCCTTTAAATTCTCATCATTTCCCTCAACCTCGAAACCAAGGCAGGCCGTGAAATCCTCCTCGTTTCCGATCATAACGTCAACATACTGTGCTATCTCCCTGTTAACCTCCTGAGCCTTGGCCTGTCCGCCGATCGCACTCCACATTGAAGGTCTGTAATTGAGGTCATATGAAATAACCGTTCCGTACTTCTTCGCCGTCTTTATTGCCTCTACAACAGTCTTGGCACTGGTCTCGGACAATGCCGCATAGATGCCGCCCGTGTGAAGCCACCTGACTCCAAGCTTTCCGAATATATAGTCAAAATCAAAATCCTCTGCGGTAGCCTTGGAAATAGCCGTGTTTGCCCTGTCGGAGCATCCGAGCGCACCCCTTATGCCAAAGCCTCTCTCCGTAAAGTTGATTCCGTTCCTGCACACCCTGCCGATACCGTCAGTCTCCATCCATTTGATAAGTGAGGTGTCAACACCGCCCTGAAGTATGAAATCCTCCATAAGCTTGCCCACTTCATTGTCCGCAAAAGCAGTAATAACCGCTGTCTTCATTCCAAAGCATCTTCTAAGACCGCGGATAACATTGTATTCACCGCCACCTTCCCAGGCTCTGAATGAACGGGCTGTCTTAATCCTTCCTTCGCCCGGATCGAGCCGGAGCATTACCTCACCGAGACTGACCGCATCAAATGCACACTCTTCCTTACTCTTCAGATTCAAATCCATTTCAACCATCCCTTCTACATTTAAAAAACTTCTCCTGCCTTACCGTCTGTCGGGCAAAGCTACAGTTACAACTCCGGTAACACATTCAACTGCCATACTAACATGTTACCAATTATAACTATATACAAAAAAGGGATGAAATTCAAGTCGTATTTTTGTATTTTATTATGAACATGGCCGGAACACTCAGACAGACATATATGATCTTTTATCGAAAGTTATTGTAAACGAACTGGTTTCGTTCACTTTACATATACCTTACATAAAAATCATCCAGCAGATATACCCTGCCGTTGCTCCTGCTGACGGCAACAAGACGTACTGTCTCTTCATAAGCATAGCGCCTCTGAAGGCTGAAATTGAATTGCGAAAGTCCTTCCTCTTCCGAAAGCTCATTAAGCTTCCAGAAATCACACTCTATCCATCTCTCTCCATCCGGGTTTGCGTATACATCATATTCGTCGCCATCAATCGATTCAAGATATCCGCTTATGCTTATTACGGTGCTTCCCTCATTCACGTTAAGACCCAGTGTGGTTCCGTCACGCTCAACGCCCTTTGTTTCCGTAATAACATATCCCACATGAGAATCGGCACTGTTTCTTTCGGGAGATATTTCATCATAATCTTCGGATGTCCTCACCTCAAACGGATCCTCGTAATAAACATCTGTATACTCTATCTGGCTTATCCTTTTTCCTTCCTCGTCCCTTTCCCCTATCATCTCACCGCTTATGCTGCGCTCGGCAGTCTCGTATATGACCATATCCGGGAAAAACAGATTGACATAGTATTGCAGATACTTATAGTTATGCCAGTGGACAAAATAAACCTCCTTGAACCTGTTCTGATAAAACTTGTGGTAATTACCGAAATAACTGTCGCAGAACACAAGCAGTATCCGGTTATTCCCGCACTCGGGATTGGTAAAGTGCGAATAAAATGTGTCATCTTCACAGTCAAGTGTTCCATACATATAAGAAGTCATATCGTTTGACACATCATCTTTCAGAGCGTAGTGGGGAACATCCTCATCGATGGCGAATCTTGCGACATCAAGGGAATCCTCATGCACAGTCGTCTTAACATAATCATCCTCACTCAAAGGTCTGACATCATCAAAGCATTCCTGTATCCTGTCATCTATGAGCTTATGCCCTATAAATGCACCGTCCTCATTCCAGTGGGTCGCATCATACAGCCTGTTATAAACAACCTTGTCCTTCTTGGCTTCCTTAAGCTCATCGATCGGTATAATGTAATCGACCTGCGTTGAATCAAGCCTCTGCTTTATATAATCCGGGATCGAAGGATTGGCTTCATTTACATGAATTGACGCCGGAAAGTATTCGGGATAGACCGTCTTCTTATCCGGACAGAGAAAATACAGAAATTTTATATCCTTCTTCTTAAGATAAGCATCGGTATCGCTGATGAAGTCAACAAAGGTGTCAAGGTAGGCTTCATCGGTATTCATATGCTGATATCCTTTTATATAGGTAGGATCCTTGTAATATATATGTCCTTCCCTGCCATACATGAACAAAGGGTGAACCATAACATGAAAGAGCTTGTCATTCAGCACGGTATATGCTTCGATCGCCTGTTCCCTGAAACCTATGCGGTCATTTATATACGCTTCGACCTCAGTGTTGTTCTGCAAAGTAAGATCAAGCCCAGGCCACTCTGCCAGAAGCTTATTGTCTATTTCCGATATCTGCATTTCCTTTGTGTTCATGAAAATCGCAGGAACGATCATACAGGCGAGAAAGAGCAGTATAAATATTACATTTATCAATCTGTTTTTCATGTATTTCCTATCCTATTTGTCATAAGGCTACGGATCCCTTATGACAGCTCTCAGCTTTCATAAATCTGCTTTACACTACCGGGTTCATAAAACCCCGATCAAATACATATATTCTTAAATGTAAATTTCACATACATCAAAATCTGAAATATATAAACGGATTATAAGTTGAATTCACAATAAAAAGCATGCTTATAAAAAGCAGGATGACCAGCACAACACGTCTTAAAACACACATGCCGCTTCCCGACTGCGCATATGCAAACTCCGATACAAAACTCTCAAGCTTATTCTTCCTTCCACTGCACAGGCTTCCCCACGGGATACATGCAATGACCGCCGCAAGCAGCAGCACTATCATCTTATTGTCAAGATAATATCTGACTGAGAATTCCGTGTATGGTATATGTCCCATGCGGAACATCGCACCTATATAACGCAGGGTATCGGCTACATTCTCGAGCTTGAAAAGCACCCAGCCGAGCATGACTACAGTAATCGTGTACAGCCATTTAACAGGCGCAGGAACCCTTGTGAACGGATTGACCTTTCCGTTCTTTCCGAAATATCTTTCGATCAGCATGAACAGTCCGTGCCAGAGTCCCCAGATAAGGAAGCTCCATGCTGCTCCGTGCCATATACCTGTCGCGATAAATACAATAATAAGGTTCACATATACGTTTCCTCTGCGGTTGCCGCCAAGCGGAATATACAGATAATCCCTGAACCAGCTCGAGAGAGATATATGCCATCTTCTCCAGAACTCCGTAATTGACCTGGAAATATAAGGATAATTAAAGTTCTCAAGAAAATCAAAGCCGAATATCTTACCAAGTCCTATGGCCATATCCGAATAACCGGAAAAATCATAATAGATCTGAAGTGTATAGCAGATAGCACCGAGCCATGCAACACCCCGTCCCATATACTGATAATCACCTGTAAAAATCTTATCCGCGATCTCTCCGATGCTGTTTGCAAGTATAGCCTTCTTGGCAAGTCCGACTATAAATCTCTCGGCGCCCTTCGCAAATGTATCGGAATTCGTTATCCTGTGCTCAAGATACTCCCTGATATCCGTATATCTTACGATGGGACCTGCAATAAGCTGCGGAAACATGGATATGTACAGTGCCAGATTGATCGGATTCTTTTGTACCAGTTCAATGCGGTTTCCGTTGCGGTCGGGCAGGCAGTCTCCCCTGTATACGTCAATAACATATGACATACCCTGGAATGTATAGAACGAAATTCCTATTGGAAGAGCAACCTCCACCCAGCTTATTTCCTTATTTAATACATTGTTAACGGTCTCCATGAACAGATTGAAATATTTAAAATAGAACAGAATACCGAGATTGTACAGAATTGTGACTATCAGAGTTATTTTCTTGGCCGTATTTCCCTTTTCGGATCCGGTCGGTCTATCCCCGCTGTCTTCTGCATCCGATGTAACCCTGCCGTCTTTTGCATCCGCTGTAACCTTGCCGTCTTCTGCACCTGCAAGCTTCAGCCCGTAATTGGAAAACCCGTGATCTTCTTTGAGAGCGAAATAATGAATGAGCATCCCGAACACATAATTTCCCAAGATCGATGCGACCATGATAAAGATGTACTTCGGCTCTCCCCAGGCATAGAAAAACAGACTTCCGAGCAGGAGCCAGATATTTCTGGCCTTCCCCGGAAGTACATAATAACCTACTATCATTATTGGAAGAAAATAACAAAAGAATATAACCGAACTGAAAACCATAGTATTCTCTCTAACCCGGAAACATCTCATGATGCATACCGGTCCATCTTACATCATACTTATAGTAAACGCATTTATCTAATGTGTTTACCATAATAGCCGGGATTATTTCTCGGCTGCCTTCATCCTCTCTTCGGACCAGCGGATAACCTTAACGTTTTTCTGCTTCTTACCCCTCTTCATAAGTCCCTTTACCTGTTTAAGATATTCGACAGTCACCTTGGAAGTAAGCTTGCTCTCACCGGCAGGACGGGCCTGGAATTTATACGGTATCTCGACTACAGTACGATAGGTTCCCATCGCAAGAACCTCAATAAGTATCTTCCAGCCTATAGGCTGCAGATCCGCATCCTTTATTACTGCACGCCTGAACATAAACAGTCCGCTTGTCGGATCCGTGATCTTACGAAGGCACGGCAGAAGTATCTTACCTATATATCTTGCCACTCCCGAAACCAGCTTCCTGTACGGCCCCAGTCCTCCGTCCGAACCACCCGGAATAAAACGGCTGGGAACGCAGAAATCCACTCCCGTTTCAAGACAGTAATACATAGAGCGCAGTATCTTTGGCGGATGCTGAAGATCAGCGTCCATGACCGCGATATAATCGCCCTCTGCCATATGAAATCCCTCAATAACCGCAGTTGCAAGACCAGTCTCACCCACGCGGTGTTTCATCCGCACATTCGGATTTTCCTTCATCACCTGTTCAATAACCTCAGGCGTATTGTCCTTACTGTCATCAACAAAGATGACCTCGTACTCAATACCCCTCAGCGCGTAATCTATCTGATTAACAAGATTGCCTACATTCTCCGCCTCATTGAAGGTCGGAACAACTACTGAAATCTTACCCATATTTTCACCGCCCTATATCTGTTTAATACACTTCCTTATAATAATAACCGGTATCAACAGCCGTAAATATACTTACGCATGATCTCAACCCGCATTATCAGCTGTACATATGCTTCTTAAGCTCTACCATCTTATCCCTCATAACGGCTGCCGTTTCAAAATCAAGCTCTGCCGCAGCCTTCTTCATCTGTTTCTCAACCTGGCTTATGAGCTTCTTAAGCTCCTTTTCATCCATGGACTCGGGATCCTTCTCGAACTTAAGCTCTTCCTTCGCGATTTCCTTGGAAATACTTATAAGATCGCGGACAGCCTTCTTTATCGTCTGTGGTGTAATACCGTTCTCTTCATTGTATTTACTCTGAATCTCCCGTCTTCTGTTTGTTTCATTTATTGCATTTCTCATGGAATCCGTCATCATATCCGCATACATGATGACATGACCTTCCGCATTCCTGGCTGCCCTTCCGATCGTCTGTATAAGAGATGTCTCGGATCGCAGGAAACCTTCCTTATCGGCATCCAGTATGGCAACAAGCGAGATCTCCGGAATATCAAGTCCTTCTCTTAACAGATTGATACCGACAAGAACATCAAACACATCCAGACGCATGTCACGTATGATCTGAGCCCTTTCAAGAGTATCAACATCCGAATGCAGATATTTGACTCTTATCCCGACCTCCTTAAGGTAGTCGGTAAGATCCTCAGCCATCCTCTTGGTAAGCGTAGTTACCAGCACCTTATTATGCCTGGCTGTCTCCCTGTTTATCTCACCTATCAGATCGTCGATCTGGCCTTCGATGGGACGCACACTTATTTCGGGATCCAGCAGACCCGTGGGTCTTATAACCTGTTCCGTCCTTAAAAGCTCGTGCTGTGCCTCATAATCCGAAGGAGTTGCCGAAACAAACATCATCTGGTCTATTTTACCCTCAAACTCTTCAAAGTTCAAGGGGCGGTTATCCTTGGCACTGGGAAGCCTGAAACCGAAATCAACAAGAGTTGTCTTCCTTGCCTGGTCACCGGCATACATTCCCCTTATCTGCGGAATGGTCATATGCGACTCATCTACTATAATAAGGAAGTCATCAGGGAAATAATTCATCAGAGTGTATGGCATATCACCCGGCTTACCTCCGTAGAGGTGTCTTGAGTAATTCTCAATTCCGGAGCAGAAGCCTGTTTCCCTCAACATCTCTATGTCGTATCTTGTCCTCTCGGATATCCTCTGTGCTTCAAGCAGCCTTCCCTCTGTTTCAAAGTACCTTACCCGCTCGTTAAGTTCCTCCTCTATGGTAGCGCATGCCATCTCTATCTTCTCATGCGGTATAACATAGTGCGAGGCCGGAAAAACGGCGAAATGACTCATCACTGCCTTAACCTGTCCCGTAAGCGGATCTATCTCAACTATCCTGTCGATCTCATCCCCGAAGAATTCGATCCTGACAGCACGGTCCGATTCCCATGCCGGAAAAACTTCAACGATATCTCCGTTAACCCTGAACTTGCCGCGTCCGAAATCCATATGATTACGCTCATAACTTATGCCTATAAGCTCTCTTATAACCTCGTCCCTGTCCTTACGCATTCCGGGACGGAGCGAGATTATCATGTTCATATAGTCAGAAGGCGAACCTATACCGTATATGCATGACACTGACGCAACGACGATAACATCCCTGCGTTCTGTCAGTGAAGCTGTTGCGGACAGCCTCAGCTTATCTATCTCATCATTGACCGAAGAATCCTTCTCAATATATGTATCGGTGGACGGTACATAGGCCTCCGGCTGGTAATAGTCATAATAGGATACAAAGTACTCCACCGCGTTCTCGGGGAAGAACTCCTTGAACTCACCGTACAACTGGCCGGCGAGGGTCTTATTGTGTGATATTACCAAAGTGGGTTTATTTAGAGCCGCTATTACATTGGCCATTGTAAATGTCTTACCGGATCCCGTAACCCCCACCAAAGTCTGGAACTGATTGCCTTCACGGAACCCATCAACAAGTTCCTTTATAGCCTTCGGCTGATCGCCCGTCGGCCGGTACTCACTGTGCAGTTTGAATAAATTCTCTGTTTTTTCCATCCCAAAAACTATTATTCTTTCCTGAATTTATTTAATACTTAAGGCTCAACGATATTAAAGAATTTATAATCACCAAATCCCGTTACACCCTCAAGCAGCTTAGGAAGAAGAGTAGTGTCACCGGACTGCTTCACTAACTTTTCAACAGCTTCTTCATCTTTACTTGCTATGGCAAACAGTCCTGCTTTATTTGTTGTCCATGTCGTATCGGGATCATCAAGCAATGCTCCTTTCTCATACAGCAGCACACCGTCCCTTACAAGCAGAACGTATGATGCATCGGGAAGGATGATATTGGCTGTGAATGTCAGATCCTGGATCTTCATCGTATCCGTAACTATTCCCAGATACTGGAGGATCATAAGCGGAGTCATATGTGTAGCCAGTCCGCCGCTTGCCCCAGCTCTTGTTGCATCATCGGTGTTGGTTCCGAATCTGAGTTCCTGTGCCGCGCATAAATAGGCATTTCTCCATGTTCCGCTCTCTGCCCGGTATCCAAGCTGCTCCAGTGCATCCGCACAAAGAAGCCTTGCATTGGTATTGTCCGGATCCGCATATACGAGTACATTTGTGATCTCAGCTACCCACTGATATTCTCCCTTGTCATAATCCTCCTTGGCTTTTTTGAGAACTTCATCAGTGTCACCAAGGTATTCCACAAACTTTTTGGCACTTACCGATGGCGGAAGCTGTCCAAGATGTACCGGATTGGCATCATACCATCCCATATACTTCTGATATACCGCTTTGGAATCATGAGCAACGGTTCCGTAATACTGTCTGGTGTACCAAACCTTTTCAAGCTCATCCGGCAGCTTGATCATATTTGCGATCTCTGTGCTCGTATAACCCTGATTGAGATAATACAGTGTCTGGTCATTTATGAATTTATATACTGCAGCGGTATTTGCTATATAATGTATGATATTCTCGTTATCCCAATGAGGCCAGTTATGTGCCTGGAACACGACCTCAACATCATCACCGTAAAGCTTTAACGTTTCCATGAGATACTCGCCCCATGCCTGTCCGTCACGTACCTGTGCACCTCTTAATGTATACAGATTGTGAAGTGTTCCCGTACAGTTTTCTGCCATCCAGAGAGCCTTCTTCTGAGGGAACCATGTATTCATCTCAGCAGGAGCCTCCGTTCCGGGAGTAAGCTGGAACTCCATAACAACGCCGTCAACCGTAAGTTTCTGTCCGGTCCTTGAGATAGTTCTGTTGGGGGAGATATAGGATGTATTACCCTTGGACTGACCCATTCCGATACCTATGCACAATGAACCCGTCTCATTTGCCTCAAGCAGTGTTCCATACTGATAGGACGCTCTTCTTGCCATGGCATTTCCGGCATATACATTCTCGCTCACGGCGTGCTCTTCAAATCCCTCGGGCGCTATTATCAGGATCTCCTCGTCTTTTACCTGTTCCTCGGATACTATACCGGCGACGCCACCGTAATGGTCCACATGCGAATGCGAATACATAACGGCTTTAACAGGATAATCACCAAGATTTTCCTTCACAAGTTCAAAGGCTGCCTGTGCACACTCAACTGTCATAAGAGGATCATATACGATCCAGCCCGTATCACCCTTGATAAACGTGATGTTCGACATATCATAGCCTCTGACCTGATAGATGCCGTCAACAACCTCAAACAGACCGTATATATGGTTGAGCTGCGCATTTCTCCACAGACTCGGGTTAGCAGTTGAAGGAGCATCCTTTTCAAGAAATGCATAAGCAGACTGGCTCCAGGCCACCTTGCCGGAATCCGTTTTGATCTCCAGTTTGTCCGGAGCCGCGATCAGGCCTCTCTGTGCATTTTCAAGTTCCTTTTCATCTTCAAAATCAAGAAGGGCGTACACCTGATCGTTTGCATCGATCGTATACTTGGTTGCCTCTTTGGTATCCGTATTAAGCTCAAGATCCAGTTTCGCGGATCCGCTGTCTGCGTCCTTAGTTACGGGTTTTTCCGCTACCTTACCTCCTGTAAGCATGATAGCCGCACATGTTGTCAACGCGATCAGTTTTACAGACATTTTCATAAATTCCGATCCTCCTTTACACAATTCACTGGAATTTAAAATTTCAATTCAATTCTTCCTTTTACTTCGTTCCACATCCTCGAATTCCTCTACTATTTCAGCCGAAGGCTCGGGTGTTTTCAGACTTACAACTATGATAAGGATAAGGCTTATTACGAAACCGGGTACCAGAGAATACAGTCCTGTAACTTCACTGAGCTTGGCACCTGCCACTATCGGAATATAATCCCACAGTATAACCACTGCCGCGCCGGAAATGATCCCCGCAAGCGCACCCTGAAGATTGGTACGCTTCCAGAACAGCGACATAAGAACCAGCGGTCCGAAAGCTGCACCGAAACCTGCCCAGGCATCCGAAACAAGCGCCATTATCGAGCTTTCGGGATTCCACGCGATAGCTATTGCGAGCAGTGCAACGATCACAACCGTGACCCTTGACAGCTTAAGTACGCTGAGTTCATCCGCATCCTTCTTAAATATTCCCTTATACAGATCCTCTGCTACGGCAGAAGAAGTAACAAGGAGCTGCGAATCGGCAGTTGACATTATTGCCGCAAGTATTGCACACAGGAATATTCCGGCAACAAACGGAAAATGGAAATCCGAGATAAACATCTTCTTGATCATTTCGATAAATACGCTCTCACTTGAAGGCTGTCCTTCGCTTCCGAGGATAACAGGTGCCAGATATGCTCTTCCCACAACACCGATTATGCATGCAAACAGCAGTGACAGAAATACCCATGTTATGGCAACCACCTTTGATTTTGTAAGCTCCTTCTCATCCTTGACAGCCATGAAACGTACAAGGATATGGGGCATTCCGAAGTATCCGAGTCCCCAGGCAAGTGAAGAGATTATCGATACCGCCTTTATCGGCTGTCCGTTCTCCTGGAACAGGTTCATAAAGGATACAGGATCTACACCTGTATTTCCCAGTACCCCGTTCAGGTCTCCACCGATCACGAAATAAGCCAGGATAGGTATGGCAAGCAATGCAATAAGCATCAGTGTTCCCTGGATAAAGTCAGTCGTACATACAGCAAGGAAGCCTCCCATAAAGGTGTATACAAGGATAACCAGTGCTCCTATTATAAGTGCCGTATGATAATCAACTCCGAATATGGAATTAAACAGCTTCCCGCCGGATGCAAGTGCAGATGCCGTATATACAAGGAAGAATATGACAATGACCACTGATGATGCTCCAAGAAGTGCCTGTTTGTCATCCCTGTAGCGGTTCTGGAAAAACTCGGGAAGAGTAAGCGAATTGTTCGCATGTATAGTATATCTTCTGAGCCTTCCCGATATAAACAGCCAGTTGATGGTTGTTCCGATAAACAGTCCTATACCTATCCACGCCTGACCTGTTCCCATCATGTATATGGAACCGGGCAGTCCCATCAGAAGCCATCCGCTCATGTCAGACGCCTGTGCGGACAGGGCCGCAATAAATCCGTTAAGGTTACGTCCACCAAGGAAGTAATCCTCGGTATTGTTGTTCTGCTTCATGCACAAAGCGCCTATGACCACCATCATAAGCATGTAGACAAAAAAAGCTACAAGAACAATTCCATTTGCTGCTGTGTTCATTTAAACATCCTCCCTCAATTCATTTATTGTTGTAACATATCTATTTATTAAGCAGTCCCGAAACAACGTCCTTGACTGCCTTATTGTTAAGGAATGAAGATACCATATTCCCCAGGTCCGACTTCTTCTCTTCCAGCAATTCAATCGCTTCTTTCTTAGTCGCTGCATCAGCTGCCCTGTACAGCTTCACAAGCTTTTCCTCAGCTGCCGTAAGCTTCATGCCTCCCGAAGAGGAACCCGTCTTAGCCGCACCGCCTGTCTTACCGCTCGAACCTGTTTTAGCTGAGGTTCCTGTTTTGCCCGTCGATCCCGTTTTGGATGAGCTGCCCGTCTTACCCGCAGCTGATTTTGCTCCGGACACGGATTCAAGCAGTGACTTCTGCGTAACTCCTGTGATCTTTGCTATCTCCTTAAGCTGTGCCTGCGTAAGCTGCAGCTCGTTTCTCTCGGCCTTACTGATATCCGAAGCCGATATTCCGCCTACCTTCTTTGCAAGCTGCTCCTGTGTAAGACCCGCGCCGGTCCTAGCTTCCTTAATAAGCTCTCCTGTCTTTTTCTTTGCCATACAAACCCTCCCAATCTATCCTCCTGCCGTCTTCAATAAGCAACCGCCGGGTCACTTTGACAGCATAAGCCGAAGTATCTGACGGATCCACCATATACTGTGGACACTTCTACAAGTATATCATCTTCCCGTATCATGATTCAAGAGAAAGAGAGCTATCCTTCGTACATCTTTGTATCTGTATGCGCGATTGCACTGATACCGTTTTTTATGTATACTAATGTTTCAAGGGTTAAAACTATACTTTATTATGATCAATCCCAACAGATTGAATAATCAATTATACGGAGGCTCAAATGTGGATCGCAGACGGATGGAAAGATTATGAGGTAATAGATACAAGCCGGGGTGAAAAGCTCGAGAGATGGGGGAATTATCTCCTGGTCCGTCCCGATCCCCAGGTCATATGGGATACGGACCGTAAACACAGCGGATGGCAAAGGCCCAATGCCCACTATCATCGCAGCAGTAAGGGCGGCGGCGAGTGGGAATTCTTCGATCTTCCGCAGCAGTGGAGCATCAAATACAAAACACTTACCTTTAATCTCAAGCCCTTTTCCTTTAAGCATACGGGACTCTTTCCGGAGCAGGCGGCCAACTGGGACTGGTTCAGTACGCTCATCAGGGAAGCCGGCCGTCCGGTAAAGGTACTTAATCTGTTCGCATATACCGGAGGGGCAACACTGGCTGCCGCAAGCGCCGGAGCTCATGTAACTCATGTGGATGCTTCCAAAGGAATGGTGACGTGGGCCAAAGAGAACGCTAACAGTTCGGGGCTGGCCGATGCTCCTATACGTTGGCTCGTTGATGACTGTGTGAAATTCGTCGAACGTGAAATAAGACGAGGAAATAAATATGATGCGATAATAATGGATCCACCGTCCTACGGACGCGGACCCAAGGGTGAAATATGGAAGATAGAGGAATCCATCTTCCCCTTCCTTATGTTATGCAGGGAACTCCTGAATGACAGTCCCCTCTTCCTTCTGGTCAATTCATATACTACAGGACTGCAGCCTGCGGTACTGTCCTATATGATAAATACTGCAATAGCAACCGTATTCGACGGACAGGTCGAAGCCGGTGAGATAGGACTGCCTGTGACCGGATCAGGCCTCATCCTTCCCTGTGGTGCGAGTGGGAGATTTACAGGCAGGTAAACCCCTTTTTCTTTTTCCACTCTGCCACATATTCTTTCTCTGATCACTTGGTTTTATTGATTGTTCATATCTTGACGCCCTGTCATAAAAGGTGGTTCTTGCCATGTTACACATATCGGCAGCCTCACTGACTATCAGTTCTTTTCTTCTTCTGATCCTCGTACAGGTAGCTCAGCTGCATCAGTACGACTTCCATAAGCATGGTATCCAGCATACCCTTACTTCGTCTGGTATCAAGCATAGGGGTATCTATCACTGCTATCTCAGCTTTTTTATCCTCAACAATGTACTTCCACTGTTTTATTATCTCATTGTAGTTTCCGCCAAGACAGTCAACACTCTTTATATACAGAAGATCATCCTGTTTAAGAAGCTTCATCAGATGATCATAATCATCACGTTCGTCATCAGGTTTTCTCAGTAAATCAATGAATATATTTGTCTCGGGGATCCCGGTATCATACCCGGCCATGGATTGACGTATTTCATCTGCGTTTCCCGAGGCTATACATGCATAACCGTATGACTTTCTGAATGCAAATAAGGAAATGC
>CAMORO010000076.1 GCA_946623875.1 uncultured Lachnospiraceae bacterium
TGCCTCCAAAAACAAATTATAAAGTATTTCCCTGTTTAATGCCATTCATTTTTCATTTAATATTCATATTTTGTAACTATTCAGAACAGTCTCAAAATACTTCGTATTTTTCGCTGCTTTGGATTCATCCAATACATAAATTTATAAAATATGCCCCTTACAAGCAAGCTTGACGGTTCATATTTTAAAATTTATGTGCTGTTCTGAATAGTTACCATATTTTAAAAATATATGTGCTGTTTTGAATAGTTACGGTTTATGGAACACAGAATATTCAAAAAAGTGCGTTGATTTATTCGATCACAATCACTATAATCATATTATCAAATTTGTGTTCCGGGAGAGATAAATGGGAGAGAACGATAACAATCAGGGCAATAACGGGGATAATAACAAAGCCCCGAAGAACAGACAGACCCTGCTTATACTGGTAGTGGCTTCGTTGATAACAATGCTTATGGTTTCATATATGCGCACATCGATCGGAGTTAACAGTACCAAGAAGATAACATATGATGAATTCATCCAGAAGGTTGAAAACGGAGAAGTAGAAAAGGTAGTCCTAAGTGACGGCGAGATAGAGATAACACCCAAAAAGAAATCGGATGACAGGTACGGGCAGAACATGTTCTATACCACACCGGTTCCCGATGACAGGCTTGCGGACAGGCTGCTGGATGCTGGAGTTAAGTTCGAACAGAAGGAAAGATCGTCTTCGGATCAGATCATCTATCTTATAGCTTCCTATGTACTGCCCATAGTGCTCATGTGGCTTTTCTTAAGCTTTCTTATGAGACGTATGACCAAGGGCGGTGGCATGATGGGTGTCGGAAGGAGCAATGCCAAGGTATACGTTCAGAAGGAAACGGGTATAACCTTTAAGGATGTAGCCGGACAGGATGAGGCCAAGGAATCTCTTCAGGAGGTTGTGGATTTTCTTCACAATCCGGGTAAATATGTAAAGATAGGTGCCAAGCTTCCCAAGGGCGCACTTCTTGTAGGGCCTCCGGGAACCGGTAAAACACTGCTTGCCAAGGCGGTTGCCGGTGAAGCGCATGTTCCGTTCTTTTCACTGGCGGGTTCCGATTTCGTGGAAATGTATGTGGGCGTCGGTGCATCAAGGGTAAGGGATCTGTTTAAGGATGCGACCAAGAATGCCCCCTGTATCATCTTCATAGATGAGATAGATGCCATAGGAAAGAGCCGTGATTCCAGATTCGGCGGCGGAAATGATGAAAGGGAACAGACACTTAACCAGTTGCTTTCCGAGATGGACGGCTTTGATACCAGCAAGGGAATACTGATACTTGCCGCAACAAACAGGCCTGAGATACTTGATAAGGCTCTGCTGCGTCCGGGACGCTTCGACAGAAGGATAATAGTAGATAAGCCGGATCTTAAGGGAAGAATAGATACGCTCAAGGTACACAGTAAGGATGTGCTTCTGGATGACACGGTGGATATGGAAGAGATCGGACTGGCAACAGCGGGAGCTGTGGGTTCGGATCTTGCAAATATGGTCAATGAAGCTGCGATCAATGCCGTTAAGAAGGGACGGGAGGCAGTTAATCAGAAGGATCTTCTTGAAGCCATTGAGGTGGTCATGATGGGTAAAGAGAAGAAGGATCGCGTCATGAGTGCCGAGGAGAAGAAGATAGTATCCTATCACGAAATAGGACATGCTCTTGCAAGTGCGCTGCAGAAGAATACGGATCCCATACAGAAGATAACTATTGTTCCGAGAACCATGGGAGCACTCGGTTATGCATGGTATGTACCGGATGAAGAGAAGCATCTTCGTTCCAAGGTGGAGCTTGAGGAACGTATAGTGACGGCGCTTGCGGGACGTGCGGCAGAGGAAATAGTATTCGACTCGATAACTACCGGAGCTGCCAATGATATTGAACAGGCGACCGGAATTGCAAGAAATATGGTCACACAGTACGGTATGTCGGACAAGTTCGGGCTCATCCAGCTTGAATCCGTACAGGACAGGTACTTAAACGGCGGAAAGGTTCTTGAGTGTTCGGATCTTACGGCTGCCGATGTTGATAAAGAGGTAATGAGGATAATCGCATTATCCTATGAGAAGGCTAAGCAGATGCTCATAGAGCATCGCGAACTCATGGATGAGCTTGCTTCCTTCCTGCTTGAAAAGGAGAGTATTACAGGCAAGGAGTTCATGAAGATATTCAACCGTTTTAAAGGCATATCGGATGAGGATACGGAGGATAACGACGGTAAGGAGGATATATCCAAAGGATTGCCGGCACAGCCCGATAAGACAGGCCGATATGCAGATAAGTCGGTGTCCCTTGAACTGTCACCTCAGGGTCTGTATGCCGTAAACACAGTAGGCGGAACGGCCAATTCAAAGATAAGGGATGTAAGTAACGAGTACAATGAACTCAGAAACAGGGAGGAACTGAGGCACCTTTTCTTTGGCAGGAGGCTTCCCAGATCCGGAAAGTTAAGAAGGAAGCTTCTGAAAAACCGATTGTTTAACAGGCACTTTAAGAAGAAATGAATATTTGATATAATTAGACCTTGAAGGAATTCAGGGTCTTTTTTATGGCACGGGATGGGAAAGAGAACAGTTACTGCGAAAGAAATACAAAGTGAGACCGGACGATACAGATATAAAAAATAATGAATCGAATATTGAAAAGAACAGCAGTTCCGTAACAGAGGGCGTAAAGGCCAACGGAAAGAGTAAAAGCAGCCTGTCTGTCACAACCATACTTCTTATAGTTATGGTGAGTATTTCCGGTATTATCACTGTGGGAACGATAATCTATTTCCGTATAAATGTCATGGGTAATATCGATCAGATAATCGGCGAAGGAAAGAAGTATGACAGGTATTATGCCCTTGTCACGAATGACAGGAGCGAGTCCTATTGGAATGCCGCTTATAACAGCATGAAAAGGGAAGGTGAGCTGCACAACGTGTATGTCGACAAGACGGGTGACAATCTGCCGGTTGAATACACAAAGGAGCAGCTTATGGAGATGGCTATCGACTCAAAGGTTGACGGCATTATTTATGAAGCTGATGAAACCGTTGATTCGGTGGTTCAGATAAACAGGGCAATAGCTGCAGGGATCCCGGTTGTTACGGTAAGGACCGATTCCCCTACAAGCGCCAGACGCAGCTTTGTCGGTGTCAGCTATTACAATCTCGGGAACGAATACGGAAGGCTTATCATCAAAGCTGTCACAGACAATTTATTGGAAAAGACAGCAGAGGACGACAGTCCGGTATCGGTTCTTATCCTGACAGATGACAATATCCGGGATACATCGCAGAATGTTACCGTTACGGCGATTAAAGAGGCTGTAGCCAGGAAACCCGAGACATGTCCCGAAATAAGCATAAACACGGCCATGATCGATAACAGCGGGGAGTTCACAACGGAGGAATCGATAAGGGGGCTGTTGTATTCAACCGCTCTTCCGGATATTATCGTATGCTTAAGTGAAACGAATACGGTCATCGTTTATCAGACGATAGTTGAGATGAATAAGGTGGGAGAGTCAATAATCCTCGGGTATGATGATTCCGAATCGACGATCAATGCGGTAAAAAAGGAAATAATATATGCGACGATCACCGTTGATATGAATCAGCTCGGCAAGGACTGTGTGGATGCACTCGACGAATACATTGAATTCAAGCGTGTCAGTGATTATTACGGTGTGGATTATAAGATAATAGACAGGAACAATGCGGCGGGCATGGAAAGTGAGGCGTACTATGAACAATAGACGTTATTTCGCCAATCTGCCCATTCAGACAAGGCTTATCCTTATCTTTCTTCTGACTACCGCTATTATTTTCATAGTCAACGTATATGTTTACGTAAACATGAACCATATAATAGGAAGGATCGAGGCACTGTATTCAAGCAATGTAAGTCTTAACGAGCTGTCGGACAAGCTGTCAGAGGTTCAGGACGGGATGACGGATTATCTTAAGACGAAAAGCTCGGAATCTTTGGAGGATTACTACAGGTACGCTCAGGAATATACGGATGTTTTGGGCGAGCTCAGGATCAGCTCGACAAGCAGTGAGCTTTTGTTTATGAAGAAGTCCATAGTCGATCTTTCATATACTTATCTTGAAAAGGCCGATGAGGCCGTCAACGCCAAGAGAGGACGTAATGTATCCAAATATGTAAGCACGTATGCGGAATGCAGCCGGATATATGACTATCTGAATAACTATATTTACAGCCTTAACAATGAACAGTTCAAGGAAAGCTCGGGCAATTACGAGAATCTGATCAATTCGCTGAAGTATTCGGAGGTGTTCTGTCTTACGATCCTTGTGCTTACAGCTATATGTAATGTCCTGCTTATCATGCTGGCAACACAGTCGATCACAGCGCCGCTGGTTTCACTGGTGAAGCGTGCCAACGAGGTATCGGACGGGCAGCTTGACGGGGAGCTTCTGACTGTGGAATCCACGGATGAGATAGGTGTCGTAACAGGTGCATTTAACAAGATGCTGATAAGCCTGAGGAATTATATAGAGAAGGTTAAGGATAATGTCCTTAAGGAAAATGCCATGAAGGAGAAGGAACTCAGGATGAATGCCGCGCTTAAGGATGCCCAGCTTAAGTACCTTCAGGCACAGATCAACCCTCATTTCCTTTTTAATACCCTTAATGCCGGAGCCCAGCTTGCGATGCTTGAAGGGGCTGACCGGACCAATAATTATATCCAGAAGATGGCTGATTTCTTCAGATACAATATCAAGAAAGACCATGAACTTACAACGATCGCCGATGAGATAGAACTTATTGACAATTATATATACATATTGAATGTCCGTTTTTCGGGAGACATACATTTTGAGAAGTATATTGATGAAGAGCTTACCTATATAGAGATACCGAGTATGACTCTGCAGCCGATCGTTGAAAATGCGGTAAATTACGGGATAAGAAATATAGACTGGGAAGGACTGATCACTTTATCGCTGTACAGGGAGAACGACAGGGCATGTATATCGGTTAAGGACAACGGGATCGGCATGTCTGAGGATAAGATAGAGAGGGTACTGAAGGATGAGCTTGAGGCATCGGCTCTGTCGGATGATTCAAACGGTATAGGTCTTACCAATGTGATCTCAAGGCTTGATCTGCATTTTAACGCGGATAATATATTCAGTATATATTCAGAGGGTAAGAACAAGGGCACGGAAGTTATTATCAGGATACCTGTTGAGGGACACTGATATGCCTTGAGCTGTCACGAACAGTTACTGTTTACATGGAAAGGGAAATAAATGTACAAAATCATGCTTGCGGATGATGAAGGAATAGTGATCGATTCCCTTAAATTCATCATCGAGAAGAACTTTGAAGGATTATGTCAGGTGGAATCGGCCAAGACCGGAAGAAAGGTTATTGAGCTGGCTGAGAGCTTTCGCCCGGATATAGCGGTTATGGATATCCAGATGCCCGGTATTAACGGGATCGAAGCCATGAGAGAGATAAGGCAGATGAATAAATCGACCGTATTTATCGTCATGTCTGCCTATGATAAGTTTGATTATGCAAGAGAAGCGATCAACCTCGGTGTTCTTGAATATCTTAACAAGCCCGTGGATCAGGCCAAGATCGTTGAGGTGCTTAAACGTGCCATGAAGCAGATAGACGAAGAAAAGGAGAGAAGGAGTCAGGATCTGCTCATAAAGGAAAAGCTTGAAACCGTGGTTCCGATCATCGAAAACAATATGATCTATACGGCTCTGTTCCAGGATGATTATGATGAGGAGATCGATAACTTCAGGAGTCTTTTGTCCATCGACAAGGAATACGGCTTCGTCATAGTTCTTGAATGGGGAGACAACCAGACCGAGAATCATCTGACCAACGCTGTCGGTACGGGAATAAAGATGCAGTCCTATTATAAGGAGATGAGGGAGGTTATTAAGGGATTCTTTGAGTGTATGATCGGTTCGATGATGGCTAACAGGGTGATAATATATGTTCCCTACGGGAAAGACAGTCTGGAATACTCTGAAAGAATAGAAATAATCGAAAAAACAAGGACCATGATCCGAAAGCTCAAACAATATATAGATGTCAGGTTCAGAGCCGGAATAGGTTCAATAGTAAGGCTGGAGGAATGTGCCCGTTCTTATGAGGAGGGACAGCGCGCATTAAGGAAGAGCGACGGTACCGTGGCACATGTTGAGGATCTGCCGATCATGGTAAGCTATGAACCCAATTATCCTATCGATCAGGAAAGGCGATTGTTTGAAATGACTGAAAAGGGCAATGAGAACGAAGCCCTGATCGCGGCCAACCGTTTCTTCGGATGGATGGTTGAGAATTACGCCGATCATATCACCGATATTAAGCTCAAGGCTCTTGAATTTGTACTGTGGGCAGAGCATCTTGCGATAACCGAGGGCGGGATGGAGTATCATTTCCTTTCGAGACAGGATTATCTTCCGTCAATCCTTTCCCTGAATACACTGGATGAGATACAACAGTGGTTCGTATCCAAGATAAGTGCGGCATGCAGGGATGTGGTGTCCTCAAAAGAAAATCAGAGCTCATCAAGTGTCGAGCGCGCAAAGGCATATATTGCGGAGAGATACAATAAGGATATTTCCCTTGATGAGGTTTCAAGAGAGGTGGATATCAGTCCTTATTATTTCAGTAAGCTGTTCAAGGAAGAGACGGGCGAGAATTTTATCGAATACCTTACATCTATCAGGATAAACAAGGCAAAGGAGCTCATAACCGGATCGGATATGTCCATGAAGGAAATATGTACCGAGGTAGGTTATTCCGATCCCAACTATTTTTCCAGGATCTTCAAGAAAAATGTCGGGGTGACACCTACCGAATATAAGGAAAACACGTGACCTGAACGGTTACCCCAAATTTATATAGAAAGGCTTATGAAATATGAAGAGATCGGGATTTTACCGGCTGCCGGCAATAATACTTGCCTTGATCATGTCAGTGATATCGTTTGCCGGCTGCACGGTACCGGATGACAAACAGAAGAATGAGTCACAGACAGATGAGAAGAGATTACAGATAGGTATGAGCTTCGATTCCTTTGTTATAGAAAGATGGCAGAGGGACAGGGATGTTTTTGTTGCCACGGCACGTGATCTTGGGGCAGATGTAAATGTGCAGTCGGCCAATGGTGAGATTGAAGAGCAGATATCACAGATCCAGTATTTTATCAAGAAGGATGTCGATGCCATAGTGATAGTCGCAATAGATGCGGAGGCGCTTACCGATGTGATACTCAAGGCAAAGAAGGCCGGGATACCGGTCATATGCTATGACAGGCTGGTTAAGAACGCCAATACCGATCTGTACATATCCTTTGATAACGAGAAGGTCGGTGATCTTATGGGACGATCGCTTTACGGGAAGCTTGGCAAGAATAAGAGGATCATAGAAGTATGCGGGCCTGAGTCCGATAATAATGTAGAGCAGGTTGCAAAGGGCTTCGAATATCAGTCGAGAAAAAACGCGGCACGTATAATAGGCACCTGTCATTGTGAGGGCTGGCGTTCGGAGATAGCATATGATTATATAAATGCCAATGAAGAGCTGGTTAAGACGGCAGACGGGATAATGTGCGGAAATGATGCTCTTGCGGGAGTTGTTATAAGGGCTCTCTCCGAGATGCGGCTTGCCGGGAAAGTATTGGTGGTGGGGCAGGATGCCGATCTGGATGCCTGCCAGAGGATTGTCGAGGGAACTCAGGAGATGACGGTGTACAAGCCTGTTGAGAATTTCGCAAGGACCGCAGCGGAGTACGCGGTACGTATAGCGGGTGGTGAGAAGATCAATACCGCTACAAGATTCAATGACGGTACCTATGATGTTCCGTTTGTAAAGCTGCAGCCGGTTGCGGTAACAAAAGAGAATATGGAAGAAACTGTTATCGGCGGAGGTTACCATTTAAGGGAAGATATATATATAAACGTCACAAAGTAAAGATGATGTAGCACAAATTTGGTTTTATGCTAGGATATGAACAAAAAAATGCTAGAATATTAAAATAATGAACGAAATATGAACAAAAAAATAAAGCAGTTAACAATTTTGTACTATTTGTTTCATGATATATTTTCTACTGTAACAAGTAGCGACACGCGAAATGCGTTTCGTATGACAATTTCAAAGGGAGGAAATCAAGAAATGAAGAAAAAATTACTTGGTGCAGTTCTCAGCGTAGCAATGGTTGCTACATTACTTGCCGGTTGTGGCGGAAGCGCTGACACAGGTGCAGCTCCTGCAGCACCCGCAGCTCCTGCAGCTCCTGCAGCAGAAGCACCCGCAGAGGAAGCTCCTGCAGAGGAGAAGGCAGATGACGCAGCAGCAGCTGATACATCAGCTCCTGCAGGCGGAATGAAGGTTGGCGTTGCAATGCCTACAAAGGACCTTCAGAGATGGAATCAGGACGGTTCCAACATGGAGAAGGAACTTAAGGATGCAGGTTACGAAGTAGACCTTCAGTATGCTTCAAACGATGTTCAGACTCAGGTTTCTCAGATCGAGAACATGATCAACAATGGTTGTGGAGTTCTGGTTATCGCAGCTATCGAGGGTGACTCACTTGGAACAGTTCTTGCTTCTGCAAAGGAAAAGAACATTCCCGTTATCGCTTATGACCGTCTTATCATGAACACGGATGCAATTTCATACTACGCTACATTCGATAACTACATGGTAGGTACAAAGCAGGGCGAGTACATCAAAGATCAGCTTAAGCTTGACACTGAAGCAGGTCCTTTCAATCTTGAGATTACCGCAGGTGATCCCGGTGATAACAACGCAAGATACTTCTATCAGGGCGCTATCGATGTTCTTCAGCCTTACATCGACGAGGGTAAGCTCGTTGTTAAGTCTGGCCAGTTAGATTTCGATAAGGTTGCTACAGCTTCATGGTCATCAGAGAACGCACAGAGCAGAGCTGAGAACATCGTATCATCAGATTACTCAGACGGCTCAAACATCGATGCATGGCTTTGCTCAAACGACTCAACAGCACAGGGTGTTGTTGCAGCTCTTGATGCAAACTACAATGGCGAGTGGCCTATCATCACAGGTCAGGACTGCGACGTTGTTTCTGTTCAGAACATGATCGCAGGCAAGCAGTCAATGTCAATCTTCAAGGATACACGTACACTTGCATCTCAGGTTGTTAAGATGGTTGGACAGATCCTTAAGGGCGAGACTGTAGATGTTAACGATACCGAGACTTATGACAATGGTACAGGCGTTATACCTTCATACCTTTGCGAGCCCGTATTTGCAGACATCAACAATTACAAGGAACTCCTTATTGACTCTGGTTACTATACAGAGGCTGACCTTCAGTAATCAGTAAGGTAACAGAATTATGATTTAACCATACAGGCGGGCATTTTACCCGCCTGTGTGTTTAAGTAAAAAAATAAGCATTGGGAGGGAACGACTTTGGCAAATTTAATACTGGAAATGAAGAACATTACCAAAACCTTTCCGGGCGTAAAAGCTCTTGACAATGTCAACCTCAAAGTGGAGGAAGGCGAGATTCACGCTCTCGTAGGCGAGAACGGTGCCGGTAAGTCCACACTGATGAATGTTCTTTCGGGTATCTATCCGTTTGGAACATACGAAGGAGATATTGTTTACAAAGGAGAGGTATGTAAGTTCAACAAGATCAAGGATTCAGAGTCAAGAGGAATCGTTATTATCCATCAGGAGCTTGCTCTTATTCCGTACATGACCATCGGTGAGAACATGTACCTTGGAAATGAACGCGGAAAGAGCGCAGCAATCGACTGGAACGAGACCTACGGTGAAGCCGATAAGTACCTTAAGATGGTCGGACTTGAAGATTCTTCAAGAACGCTTGTTAAAGATATCGGTACAGGTAAGCAGCAGATGGTCGAGATTGCCAAGGCGCTTGCTAAGCATGCAAAGCTGCTTATACTTGACGAGCCTACATCTTCACTGAATGAGTCTGATTCCAAGGCACTTCTTGACCTGCTGCTTGAATTCAAGAAGCAGGGTATGACTTCGATCATCATATCTCATAAGCTGAATGAGGTTGCATACGTATCCGATAAGATCACGGTCATCCGTGACGGTTCTACAATTGAAACCATAGATTGTCATGCCGAAGAGATTTCAGAGGATAGAATTATTAAGGGCATGGTTGGTCGTGAGCTGACAGACCGTTTCCCTAAAAGAAATAATGTTAAGATCGGTGAAATTTCACTGGAGGTTAAGCACTGGACGGTACATCATCCCCAGTTCGTGGAAAGAAAGGTTGTTGACGACGTTTCGATCAATGTACGTAAGGGTGAGGTTGTTGGTATATACGGTCTTATGGGTGCGGGACGTACCGAGCTTGCCATGAGTATTTTCGGTAAATCCTACGGTACCAATATAAGCGGAACAATGACCATCAACGGACAGCAGGTTCACATTGATACCATTAAGGATGCGATCGCTCATAAGATTGCATACGTTACCGAGGATCGTAAGGGTAACGGACTTGTTCTTACAAACCCCATCAAGATAAATACCACGCTGGCTAACCTGAAGGCTGTCAGCAACAGGGGTATAATTGATAAAGATAAGGAATATCAGGTTGCTGTTGAATACAAGGATAAGCTTAAAACGAAGACTCCTTCGGTTGAGCAGAATGTAGGTAATCTTTCAGGTGGTAACCAGCAGAAGGTTCTGCTTGCAAAGTGGATGTTCGCAGATCCCGATATACTGATACTTGATGAGCCTACAAGAGGTATCGACGTAGGTGCAAAGTATGAGATTTACTGTATCATCAATGACCTTGTAGCTGCAGGTAAGTCTGTTATCATGATCTCATCAGAGCTTCCCGAAGTTCTGGGAATGAGTGACAGGATCTATATCATGAACGCAAGTCATCTCGTAGGTGAGCTTAACAGCGAGGAAGCTACTCAGGAGATCATCATGAGCAGTATTCTTAAATCAGGAAGGGGTGAATAATTATGGATAAATCAAATACATTGAGAACTCTTAAGAAATATACCATGGTCATCGCCCTTATAGTAGTTTTGATATTCTTTGCTTGTACTACCGGGGGCAAGATCCTGTTCCCACAGAATATAACAAACCTTCTTTCGCAGAATGCATACGTATTCGTACTTGGTGTTGGTATGCTGCTCTGTATCCTGACAGGTGGTAATGTCGACCTTGCAGTAGGTTCTGTTCTGTGTTTTGCGGCCGCTGTCGGATCTACTCTTATGAGTAAGGGTGTAAGTCCTTTCATATCGGTGGTCGTAATGCTGCTCGTTGGACTTTTGGTCGGAATATGGCAGGGCTTTTGGATCGCCTATATCAAGGTTCCGCCTTTCATGGCCACGCTTTCGGGTATGTATGCCTTCAGGGGACTGTCAAACGTTGTCCTTGAAGGTAAGGATATAAACCTGAAGAATTATACAGGTTTTATTAATCTTTTCGGTGGTGGTGCCGACTGTTATATCAGGGATTTCCTGGGTGGTGCCGCTCCGGGCGAGATACTTGACAAGGGTCGTGCAGGTCATATCAACTATACCTGTCTTGTAGCGGGAATAATCGTTGTGATCGTATTTATAGTTTCAGTTGCAAGAGGGCGTATGAATGCTACCAAGCGCGGATACGAGACAACTCCTCTTACAGCGGAGATAATCAAGACTTCTCTTATAAGCATAGCTATCATGTTCATTACATTTGAGCTTGCAAATTATAAAGGAATTCCTACATCATTTATCTGGGTATTACTGGTTGTTCTTATCTACGGTTATGTGACAACACGTACCAGGATAGGCCGTCACCTGTATGCAGTCGGCGGTAATGTCAAGGCAGCCGGACTTTCAGGTATCAATACCAAGTTTGTTTACTTCTTCGCATACATTAACATGGGTCTTCTTACCGGTCTTGCAGGTGCTCTTGTTTCAGCAAGACTTACAAAGACCACACCTAAGATGGGTGAAGGTTACGAGATGGATGCGATCGGAGCCTGCTTCATCGGTGGAGCTTCTGCTTACGGTGGAATAGGTACTGTTCCCGGAGTTATAATCGGTGCTCTTCTTACCGGTGTTATCAATCAGGGTATGTCGATCATGGGTATTGAGGCTAACTACCAGAAGGTTGTTAAAGGTCTGGTTCTTCTTGCCGCAGTTATCTTTGACGTAGTATCCAAGAATGAGAAGAAATAATAAGGAGGAAGGATGACATTATGAAGAATGTTGGAAAGATAATTAAAACTCATACAATGAAGATTGTCCTGGTCCTCGTAGTTATCTTCTTCTGGATAATGACCAGGGGCGGCAGCAGTATACTGATGCCCGCAAATGTAACTGCACTTATAAATCAGAATGCTTATGTATACGTTCTTGCAACAGGTATGCTGATGTGTATGCTTATCAAGGGTAACATCGACCTTTCGGTCGGCTCGGTGGTATGTTTTATTGATACCATAGGCGCTATCCTTATGGTTAACAAGGGACTTCCCGTTCCGGTAGTTATGCTTGCAATGCTTATTATCGGTCTTGCAATAGGATGTCTTATGGGATATATAATAGCTTACCTTAACATTCCCCCATGGATCGCTACGCTGGCAGGTTATCTGTCATTCAGAGGTCTGGGTACTGCAGTTGTTAATGGACAGACGATCGGTATAGGTCAGTGTGAATCATATCTTCGTCTGTTTAACGGTTCCATACCTGCACTGTTCAATATAGCAGGATTAAACGGTATGTGTGTGCTTATCGGTATTGCTGCATGTGTGATCATAGTAGTAACACAGTTTAAGGACAGGGCTACGAAATTAAGGAAGGGTTATGAAGCTGAAAGCGTAACCTCTATAACGGTAAGATGTGTAATATTATGTCTGGTAATCTTATTCTTTACAGTTAAGCTTGGACAGGATAAGGGTGTTCCGTTCTCACTCGTGTGGGTGGCAGTTATTGCTCTTGTTTACAACTTTATCACCAGCAAGACTGTAATAGGAAGATACTTCTACACAATGGGTGGAAACGTTGAGGCAACAAGACTTTCAGGTATTGATACCAAGAAGATACTGTTCCTTGCATACCTGAACATGCAGTTCCTTACAGTTATCACAAGCTGGATATCGATGGCAAGGCTTTCGGCAGCCAATCCCAACGCAGGACTTAACTATGAGCTTGATGCGATCTCGGCATGTATCGTCGGCGGTGTATCGGCTTACGGCGGATCGGGTAATATCTTCGGTATGGTAGTAGGTGCTACACTTATCGGTGTTATCAACCTGGGCATGAGTCTTATGAACGTTGATTCAAACTGGCAGAAGGTTGTTAAGGGTCTTGTTCTTCTGGCAGCGGTTGTCTTTGAAATATTCAACAACAGGGACAAGAAGAAAGCATAATAATCTTCCTGCAGGTAAAAAGGTAAATATATATAATATCCGTATATAAAAGAGGGTATTAGATTTGCCAATATGGGGACGGCTGTTCGATCCTTAGGGGTCGGCAGCCGT
>CAMORO010000077.1 GCA_946623875.1 uncultured Lachnospiraceae bacterium
ATATGTTTCAGTCTTTTCACCAAAGAATTTACGGAGTTTCTTACGCATCACGGTTGTCTCAACGGATGCAAGGTCGGCCCGTCTTATCGTGGCACGCTTTATCATTCCGACAGGATTTTTCTTAAAACAGGTTACAAATCCGGCAGGATTCATATCAAGCTTAAGATAGATCACACCCCGTCTGTTGAACATCCTGTATACGATCTCATAAAAATATGAGGACAGGTTCAGATGATATATATTCAGAACATCAATCTTTCCCGCATTCCTCATAAGATACAGCATGCCGTCAACAATACGTCCGAAACGGGAACGCCTGACAAATTCAAGTCCGAGTCCCCTGACCTCGTTGTTGATATAAGAATACTCCCCGCCGTTATCATAGGTTACGACGGTACTGTCCGCACCATGCTCCTTCATCATGTAATAAGGGATCATTCCGACGTCCTTAAGGAGATGCACATTTTCTGTTTTCAGGTATAAAGTCACGAATCTCATGTGTGCATTATAACATATAAGCAACTGCCGGGGTAGGCAAAAGAAAAGCACGAGTAAAAAAACTTGCAAAAGATAATAAGTGAATTTACAATAAAGAAGAATGCGTAGCATTTTAAGCCTGTTATGAATAGTAACTTAAACAGTTACCTGAACAGTTATAAAAACAGTCTAATAATATCAACGAAAGGATAATAATAATATGAGCATCAAAATAGGAATCTTAGGCTATGGCAACCTGGGACGCGGCGTTGAATGCGCTGTCAGGCAGAACGATGACATGGAGCTTACCGCGGTATTTACCAGACGCGATCCTTCAACAGTCAGCATACTTACAGAAGGAGTAAATGTTTATTCAGTCAATGACATACTTTCACACAGGGAAGATGTGGATGTACTCATCATATGCGGCGGAAGCGCAACAGATCTTCCGGAAATGACACCTAAATACGCTAAGGACTTTAATGTGATCGACTCCTTTGATACACATGCCAGGATCCCCGAACATTTTGCCAATGTTGATGCGGCAGCCAGATCGGGAAATAAGGTAGCCATGATCTCGGTCGGATGGGATCCGGGTATGTTCTCACTGAACAGGGCTTATGCAAATGCAATACTTCCTTGCGGAAAGGATTATACCTTCTGGGGCAAGGGTGTCAGTCAGGGACATTCGGATGCAATAAGACGGATTGACGGTGTTGCGGATGCAAGACAGTACACCATTCCGGTTGAAGCTGCAGTGGAAGCTGTACGAAACGGCAGCAATCCCGAGCTGTCCACAAGGGAAAAACATACACGCGAGTGTTTTGTTGTTGCCAAAGAAGGCGCTGATAAAGAGAAGATAGAAAAAGAAATAGTGACCATGCCCAACTATTTTGCCGATTATGATACTACTGTTCATTTCATTTCGCAGGAGGAACTTGACAGGGATCATAAGGGCATCCCTCATGGCGGTATGGTTATAAGGAGCGGTGTAACCGGTTGGAACAATGAAACCGGACACGTGATAGAGTACAGGCTCAGTCTCGAGTCCAATCCCGAGTTCACATCATCGGTTCTGGTCGCATACGCAAGAGCAGCATACAGGATGAACAGGGAAGGCTTAAGCGGATGCAAGACAGTATTCGACGTTGCTCCCGCTTATCTCCTCAATATGACACCTGAGGATATGAGGGCACACATGTTATAAATGAGTCAGATGGCTCAAACGGAGGCAATCTTGGATAATATACGTAACCTGGCAGCAGCAGCTTTTGTATCCGATCTGGAAGGACTTGCCGTCATCGAAGCGGATACAGGGCTGGTGCAGTCCGATAACAAACGTAATATCTTCTCATACAATGTTGCGGGTTTATTTGACAACACTGATTACGATGATCATCTTAACAGCTTCATAGAACAGATGATCATAACGGAAGATCAGAACAAGACTCGTATCGCTATGGAACTGAATCTGGTGATGAGCAACCTGTACAGCAAAAACGCGTACTATGTCAATTACCGTGTTTACAAGGATGAGAAGATATGCCACTATCAGACCAAATTCTGCAAGGCGGATAACGCCGGCCGGAATCTGATAGCTGTAGGTACTTATGATATCACCGGTGCAGTAGATGAATACATAAAGAATATCGATCATGCAAACAAACGTATAGATTCGCTTACCAATGAGCAGAACCGTTTCCTTGTAAATCTGTCGCATGACATAAAGACACCTCTCACGGAAGTTATGGATATGGTTGAAATGGCCAAGCGTAATGTTTCCGATGTTGATAAAGTCAGCAAATATCTGGAAAATATGACCAGCGAATCCCATCATCTGCAGAATCTGCTGAATGATGTACTGGATGTAAGCAACCTTGAGGACAACCATGTTACGATCCTTAAGCGCCCCATGAATATACCTCTGTTTGCAGGAAATTGTATAGACGCGGTTGAACGTAAGCTGCGTGACAAGGAAATAAATCTCACCACCGAATTCAGCAATTTTATTTACCCGAATGTCCTCGGGGACGAGACTCATCTCCAGCGTATCATTGTAAATGTGCTGGACAATGCGATCAAGTTCACAAGAAACGGAGATATCATCTTTTTCAGGATAACCGACAGCATACCCAATAACGATAAGGTAACGTACAGGTTTGAAATAGAAGATACCGGTGTCGGGATGCGGCCTGAATTCATTGAGCATATCTTCGACCCGTTTTCCCAGGAGTACAAGAGCTCGCTTGACGCAAGACACGGTTCGGGTCTTGGGCTCACCATATCCAAAAAGCTCCTTGAACTGATGGGCGGACATATAACCGTCAGGAGTACTCCGGGTATAGGTTCCAAATTCACGATCACGATCGATCTGGATATAGACAGAGAGACCGAGCAGTCACTGGCAAGACGTAATTAGGCCTGTCCAAGTACCTCATATATTGCCCTGGACAACTGATCCGCACAGGAGGTTCCTTTGTTCGCGCAGAGATTACCTTTCAGCGTGTCTGCGGCCTGTCTTGCATCAGCGCCTTCAAGCAGGCGGCCTATCGCCTTAAGATTACCGTTGCAGCCTGCCACAAAGCTTAAGTTGTGTATTCTGTTTTCATCATCAAGATCAAAGCTTATCTGCCTTGCACACACTCCCTTTGGTGTATAAACATGATTCGTCATTTTTCCATCTCCTTTATTTTCTAAGCAGTTCCCTCTCGGGGAAAAGTTCAAGACTCCTCGGAAGAATACCGGTCAGGTACGCAAGCGCAACTCCGTAGTTGGTTATCGGCACGCCCTGCCGCATTGCCTCCGAAATCCGGTACTTCATTTCTTTATCGTTTAACATACAGCCTCCGCAGTGGATTATAAGATCATAACCGCTAAGGTCCTTCTCATAGGCTGTACCGCTCGTAAATGAGAACTTAAGATCCTTACCGGTAAAACCGCTCAGCAGCTTAGGCAGCTTTACCGTTCCTATATCTCCGCATTGGCGGTGGTGTGTACACCCCTCTGATATAAGAACGGCGGAACCGTCATGCAGATCCCTGATATGAGCAACACCCTTCACCTGACGGGCAAGATCACCCTTAAGCCTTGCGAACAGTATTGAAAACGAAGTAAGCGGTATGCTTTTCGGAGTGAGCTCATCTACGATCTTAAAGGCCTGACTGTCCGTAACTACCATTTTAGGCGGACATTTAAGACTGTCAAGCGTATGTGTCAGATCAGTCTCCTTCGTCACCATACATATGGCATTCCCATCCAGAACATCACGGATGGTCTGAACCTGCGGCAGGATCATACGTCCCTTCGGTGCGGATCCGTCAATCGGTGTTACAAGGACCACCACATCACCCGGATTTAACATATCCTTTATCAGATCCCTGTTTTTACCGGTATCAATGTCATGAGCAATGTATTCCTTCAGCTCATTGATACCGTCTTTTGTCAAGGCACTTACGAACATCACCGGCAATCCGGCTTCCCTGAAGGTACTCCTGATCTCAGCCTCCTGTCCTTCGGAGAGAATATCGGTTTTGTTTATTACTATGACAAAGGGCAGCTCCTTCTTCTTCAATACCTCAAGAAGCTCTTCCTCTGTCGATGATAGTTTCCAGCTATGTCCGTCGATCACCAGCACGGCATAATCGATCTTCCTTAACACAAGAAAGCTTTTCTCGATCCTTTTTTTACCAAGCTCTCCCGTATCATCAAGCCCCGGCGTATCGATAAGGACCACGGGACCTGCCGGCAGGAGTTCCATGGACTTGCTCACAGGGTCTGTCGTAGTACCTGCCACATCGGATACCACGGCAAGATCCTGTCCCGTAATTGCATTTAACAGGCTTGATTTACCGGCATTACGATTGCCGAAGACACCGATATGTATCCGGCCGGCCACGGGTGTTTCATTTATACTCATATATAAACTCCTCTGTGATCATAAATATTATGTAACTATTCAGAACAGGCTCAAAATACTTCGTATTTTTCGCTGTTTTGGATTCATCCAATACATAAATTTATAAAATACAGTTCTTACAAGCAAGCTTGACGCCCTGTATTTTAAAATTTATGTGCTGTTCTGAATAGTTACAAATTTATTTCGTTTACCACAGTTTAAAAACGGAAATCCCGTTCGCCTTCATCAATGCTGTGAATGTATTTTCTCGCAGTCTCACGGACCTTTTCGTTGGGTATCTTTTCAAGTTCATCCTCTATCATCCTCTTGCCTGCCTTACGTACCGTATCCGAAGCGTAATCATCCAGGTACTCATTCAAGGTCATAAGAGCATTGGGATGACAGCAGTTCTGGATCTGACCTGATTTCAACAGGGACATAAACCGGTCACCTGTCCTTCCCTCACGATAGCATGCAGTACAGAACGAAGGCACATAACCCATCTTAATAAGCCATCCGATAACCTCGTCAAGGGTACGGTTGTCATTTACATCAAACTGGGCTGAGTTATCCTCCTCAGATTCCTCTTCCACGTAACCGCCGACACTGGTCCTTGAACCTCCGCTTATCTGGGATACTCCAAGCTCCAGCACCCTCTCCCTGGTCTCCTTGCTCTCTCTTGTTGAAATGATCATGCCCGTGTAGGGAACTGCCACACGGATGCAGGCTACTATCTTGGCAAATATATCATCACTGATACCGTTGCTGAACTCATCGGGATTTATATCGTCAGCTGCACGAAGCCTCGGAACGGATATGGTATGCGGACCGCAGCCCTTGTACGCCTCCAGATGCTCCGCATGCATCAGAAGTCCGACAAAATCATACCGGTACAGGTTAAGCCCGAACAATACACCGATACCGACATCATCAATCCCGCCTTCCATGGCACGGTCCATGGCTTCCGTGTGATAAGCGTAATCAGCCTTCGGCCCGGTCGGGTGAAGCTTCTCATACTGCTTCTTATTGTAGGTTTCCTGAAAAAGGATATAGGTTCCTATCCCCGCCTCCTTAAGCTTCCGGTAATTCTCAACCGTTGTTGCGGCTATATTTACATTTACACGTCTTATCGCTCCGTTCTTATGCTTGATGCTGTATATTGTCTTGATACTCTCCAGAATGTATTCAATCGGATTATTCACGGGATCCTCACCGGATTCGATAGCGAGTCGTTTATGTCCCATATCCTGAAGTGCTATGACCTCCCGTCTTATATCATCCTGCGAGAGCTTCTTCCTTGCTATATGTTTATTCTTCAGATGATACGGACAGTATTCACATCCGTTGACACAATAGTTGGAGAGATACAGCGGCGCGAACATTACTATACGGTTGCCGTAGAAATCAAGCTTTATCTGTTTGGCAAGAGCATATATCTCCTTATTCTTCTCCTCTATATCACAATCAAGAAGTACCATGGCCTCCCTGTGGGTAAGCCCTTTTCTCAGTCTGGCTTTTTCAATGATCTCACTTATCAGCTTCTCATTGTGTTTGTTTTCTTCGGCATATTTAAGTGTTTCGAGTATTTCCCCGTCGTTAATAAATTCCTCTGCTTTCGGTGACATTACAGAATACATGATCATTCCCTCTTTTCTATAAATATATTTTGTTAATATCTTTATTCTTTCTTCGGATCCCCCCGGTCCGTTACCGTGAAATAGCCTATGCTTTTCATACGCATTTCCAGGCATCCCCTGCACTCGGCCGCCTCATCACCCGTGCATATCTTGTTATCATACAGCTCATATTTCTTTCTCACCGTTGTAGGTGAAAGATTGGGCATTACCACATTAGCTCCGCTTAAGATGCCCTTTTCCCGGCCTCTTGGATCAATGGTCCCAAGGGCTGTGGTAGCGGGCAGTAACAGGTTGGGCTTAAGCAGTCTAAGCAGCGACAGAAGATATAATGTCTGTGACACACTTCCCTGCGGTTCACCTGAAAAAGGAGTTCCGTGATGCGGGATAAACGGTCCGATACCTACCATGTCAGGCTGAAGCTCTTCAATGAATTTCATGTCTTTTGCCAGGGTTGCTGCGCTCTGTCCCGGAGAACCCACCATAAAACCGCAGCCAACCTGATATCCGGTCTCTTTCAGTGTTTTAAGGCAGTACATCCGGTGCTCATATGACATCTCCTTAGGGTGAAGTGTCCCATAGTGGGACTCATCCGCAGTCTCATGCCTGAGAAGATATCTGTCGGCTCCGGCCTCCCGGAAGCGAAGGTAGGACTCACGGGATCTCTCACCTATCGACAGTGTCACTGCACAGTCATTGAAATCTTCCTTTATCCGCCGTATTATATGCTCCATCCGGTCATCGGTAAAATACATATCTTCGCCGCTCTGCAGTACAAAGGTACGAAAACCCAGTTCGTACCCCGATGCCGCACAGTCAAGTATCTCATCCTCCGACAGGCGGTATCGTTCGGCGCCCCTGTTACTCAGCCGTATCCCGCAGTAATAACAGTCATTACGGCAATAGTTCGAAAATTCTATCAGACCTCTGGTATAGACTGCCCTGCCGTATATCCGCTCACGTACTGCCACGGCTTTACTTGCGGCATAAGCCTGTACATCCTCTGTCTGACCTTCGATCAGACGGATCCATTGTGTTTCGGTTAATGTATGCCCGGCTTCAAGTTCATCGATCAGCTTTGTTAATTGGGTTTCATTCATACTTTCAAATAGGATGTCTTGATCTCAACATCGCTTATCCTGCCTATCTTGCCCGAAAGGGAACTTACAATGTCCTGAGGTGCATCCGTTATCAGTGTAATGATGCTGACCCCGCGCTCACTGTAAGGCAGACCGTTTCGGGATATTATGTATTTCCCGAACGAATGCAGGAGTTCATTGACCTGCATGGCCCTGTCCCGGTTCTTTACCGCTATGGCAAGGATCGCAATGCGCTTCTCTTCCATATCCTTTCCTTTCTGTATCCGGCAAAAAATATGCATACCGGTAACGGCATGCATACACAGAGATCCCTTAAATTCTTCGCCGTCAGTAAGTCTTTCAACTAAGAGTGATATTGTGGTGTTCACGGTCAGAGTCGCCTTTCCGTTCACATTTTATATTGTACCAGAATCTGCGGAAGAACACCACTGTAAATTTACCCTGTATCAGGTTATGCGACGTATCTGACCGAACGTAATGCATCCGGATTTTCGTTCTTGATTATGTTTTAGCCAACATTTATAATCTAAATATAAACTATTCAGAACAGCACATGGATTTATGATTTGGTTTCTCGGGAGAACACGGTGGAAATGGTATTAAAGAAATATACAACCGTATTATCACTGATACTGATACTGATATCATCTTTATCAGGATGTTCGCAGTCAGCCGGCTCAAATCCGGGGAATGGCAAGGTTGATGCACGTAATGTCGGAGTTGTACTGGGCTGGGAATCCGATATACTGTTATCCGGTGACAACAGTGTCAATGTGGTAAGATATGACGGAATGGCGGATCTTATTCTGGCACTGCGATACAAAAAGATTGACGCAATATCATTGGACGAATCCACGCTAAAGAGATTTGAATATTCATTTTCCGGTGTTAAAATAATCGAACCGGCAATCGGCACCTCCGGTTATGTAGCCCTGTTTTCACCGCAGAACATAGAGCTTATGGCAGATTACAATTCATTTCTGGACGAATACATGAAAAGCCCCGAGTACAAGACCTTCTTACAGATAAAGAAATCCTACAACGGATATGACTACCCCGAATTTGATACCGCACCAAACGGTACCGGCCGCTCCATTAAGGTTGCCTATACGTCAGAAGCATATCCGAGAGCATTTGAAGATACGGAAACGGGTAAAATTATGGGATTTGAGATCGAGATCCTGTATAAATGGGCCAACGAAAGAGACTACAGGCTCGAGTTCATTCCTTCATCGTATTTTGATATACTTAACGGTCTCAGGACCGGCAGATATGATATGTCAGCGGGCTACTTCAGTGACTTGTACAAAGATGACTATATACGATCCGGTCTTAACACGAGTAATCCTCATGACTATGAGGAAATATATATGATGATAAGGACCGGAGAGAAGATTTCAGCAATACGGGATGTAGAGGATATAGAATAAATTCTGAATTCGAAAAGGGAAAGTATATGAACTATCTGAAGGATCAAATCTATTACACTTTTATACATGAGCACCGGTACAGGCTTTTTCTGGATGGAATTTGTATTACATTACTGCTTACGGTGGCAAGCTTCCTGCTCGGTACGGTCTTCGGGATCATACTGTGTGCGGCCAGACGCAGCCGGAACAAAACAGTGATGCGTATAGCAACAACGATCACTGCGATTTTAGTGCAGGTACCGACTATGGTAATGCTTATGATAATGGTTTACCTTATCTTCGGCGAGAGCAGCATACCCGTTCTTGTTCTCGTTATTATTGGTCTGACTTTTAAAACCGGAGCCTATATATCGGAGATAATAAACACAGCCCTGAATGCCATCGATCCGGGTGAACTTGAAGCCGCAAGAACATTGGGTATGTCCCGGTTACAGACCTTTAGGTATATAGTCCTGCCGCAGGTGATAAATACCGGAATTTCCCTGTACAAGAATCAGTTCATAGTCAGTATGCAGGAGACTTCGGTCGTAGGATATCTGGCAGTAGTGGATATTACCAGAGTATCCTCCATAATAGCATCAAGAACCATGGATTCTTATTTCTCTCTTATTGTTATTACACTGATTTATTTCCTGATAGGGTATACAGGAAAGAAGCTTATTGACCTTATGGGAAGCAGAAAGCATATGGTGGTGGAAGGATGAGTATAATAAGTGTCAAAGATCTGTCTATGGATTACGGCAGCGGTATAATATTCAAAGATGTGAGCCTTGATATAGAAAAAGGTGAGTCGGTCTTTCTGATAGGTAACTCGGGCTGCGGAAAGAGCACACTTTTAAGATGCATGAACGGTCTGGCCAAACCCACATCCGGTGAAGTATACTTCAGCGGACAGAGTGTGTCTCCGGATAATGATGATATCGATTCCATCAGATGTCATATGGGTATGGTTTATCAGCATTTCAATCTTTTTTCACATCTTAACGTGCTCGAGAACATTATTCTTGCTCCTATGATGGTACTTAAGCGCTCTAAGGCAGATGCGATAAGCGAAGCAACAAAGCTGCTTGAAAGAGTCGCAATGTCCGGAAGGGAAAATGCCATGCCATCAGAACTCTCAGGCGGGCAGAAGCAGCGTATCGCCATTGCAAGAACGCTGGCAATGCATCCTGATGTCATACTGTTTGACGAACCCACCAGTGCCCTGGATCCGACCATGGTGGAAGAAGTTGAGAACGTAATAAGTAATCTGTGTGATGAAGGAATGACCTGTGTGATCGTCACACATGATATGTCATTTGTCAGGAAATCAGCATCCAGAGTCATATTCATGGCAGAAAACGGAATATATGAGCAGGGTACACCCGACGAATTACTGGGCAATCCGAAAAAGCTCCTTACAAGGCGGTTCCTGTATCATTCAAGGATGCTTGAGATACTTATTGATAAAGAACATAAAGATATCTTTTCACTCAATTCACAGGTGAAAAAATTCCTGAACAAGTTTAAGCACACAAATACCCAGTATGAATTTGTCTCATCACTCTGTGATGAACTGCTGTATCCGATGCTGTATGGCGATAATACAGGTATTGATACAATCGGTCTGAGGCTTATATGTTCCGAAAACTCAACCGAACATACCATGCTTATATCAATTCCACAGGCTAAATCCGATCCGCTCGAGTGGCCGTACACAGATCCGCTGAACCTGAAAATGCTTGAACATTACGCAAGCGTGATCTTAAGCAAAGAATCCAATGATTCAGGTTATGATATTTATATTCAAATGTAGGAAGCGGAAAGATTGCGGCTCTTATAGTCCGTCGAATCATATATTTCCCGTTATAGTTACTATTCAGAACCCCATTCGCAAATTGTCGTCATTTTATTGCCATTAAGTGACTATTTGTGATACAATATAATAACCGTACAGTCTGACCCGAATTATCGGCGAAGGGGGACGTCACTATCGATATTCGGACGACTCCGCGGTAATAATCTATCACAAGGAGAAGGTACTATGGCAAACAAAAACAGAAAGAAATCAACCGCCAAAAAAGGGGGAACAGGGCTTAACATGAGGATCACCCTCATTTTGTTTACGCTCATCCCGCTTCTGGTTTCATCAGTTACGATAGGTCTTGTGTCTATCAGCAAGAGCAGGAGCGAAATGAAGGACAGTACTCACGGCGCTCTGGTTCAGGTGATCAGTGATGTGGGTAATTCATTTGATACGATGACACTTAAGAATGAGGAGATCTTAAGGGCATATACATCGGCTCCCATTATCAAAGATGCTCTTCATAATCCGGAAGATCCGGAGATCCTCGAACGTGTTCAGCAATATACGATTGATTACTTTGGCAAGCTTGAAGGCTGGGAGGGAATATATCTGGCAAAATGGGATTCCTTCGTACTTGCTCATCCGGCTCCGCCTGTTGTCGGTAAGCCGCTGCGCGAAGGTGATGCTCTTAAACAGTTGCAGACCTCGATCCTCTCCTGCAACGGTGATGTATTTAATACAGGAATCATGATTTCACCTGCATCCGGTAAGCTAATAATGTCAATGTATTATCCGATCTATGAGGGCAAGCAGGGTGAAGGCGAACCGATCGGTTACGCGGGCTGTGGTACCTTTGTTGCAAATGTGGCCGAGAAGATATCGGATGTATCCAAGCTTAACCTGAACAGTGGTTATATATACTTTGTAGATAATCAGGGAACCATGCTTCACCATCCCGACGCGAGCAAGATAGGCTCACCTGTCGAAAATGAAGCGGTCAAGAGCCTGCTTGCACGGTTAGATGCCGGTGAGCACCCGGAACCCGATATCCTTGAATATAAGTATAATGGCCAAATAGAATACGCAGCCTATTATGTAGGCGCAAACGAGCATTATATCGCAGTAATGACTGTTGATGAGGATGATGTCCTCAGCGGAGTGGTTTCCACAAGACATTTCGTGATCGGTATATGTGCAGCATGTATATTGATATTCGGAATTCTGGCTCTGATGATCGAAAGGCTGATCTCAGTACCCCTTATTCAGATATCGGAATCACTCGAAAAGCTCAGCACCGGCGATGTAACCGCCGATTGTAAGGCACAGTCACACATCCGCGAGACTATATCCCTTATCGGAGCTTTCAAGAATCTCAAAAATGCGTTGTCAACCTCTATGCGATCGGTTAAGAATTCCGCTTTCGTCCTTAATAATGCGATCGTGAGCGTTGACGGTATGACCGGTCATAATGTTGAATCCGTATCACAGATCAGCACAGCCATCAATGAGGTTGCCGAAACTTCCCAGGCTGTTGCCGAGAACGCAACTGCCATGGCACAGAAGGCAGCCGAATTCGGAGAAGATATTGATATACTGAATGATAACGTTACACAGCTTTACGATAACTCCAACCTGATAAAGAGTGCCAACGACGAGGCTACCGATTGCATGAAGTCAGTATATGCAGGTGCCAATGAGTCAGTTCAGGCAATGGAGAACATCAACAGTAAGATCGCTGAGACCAACTCTGCCATAGGTGAGATAGGAACCGCGGTTCAGGCCATCGAATCGATCGCCGCACAGACCAACCTCCTTTCTCTCAATGCTTCGATCGAGGCAGCACGTGCGGGAGAAGCAGGACGAGGCTTCGCAGTCGTTGCGGATGAGATCAGGTCACTTGCCGATTCATCAGCCGAATCAGCCAAGGAGATCAAACAGATCATCGAGAACGTTATCGTTCTTTCCAACGGAACCGTTGATATATCAAACAGGGTATTCGATGTAATAAGCAAGGAGCAGGCTGATATCGAACAGGCTCAGGAGAAGTTCACCGTTCTGTCCGATTCGGTTGAAGCTTCCATCGATATGATCAATGCCATAAGGAACATGGCTGAACAGCTTGATCAGATAAAAGGCGACTTCGCCAATGCAACAACAGACCTTGGTGCAATATCCGAAGAGCTGGGTGCTTCCGCACAGGAGGTTGCAGCTTCCTGTCAGACAGTTACCGAAGCATGTACCGATACCCAGAATTCAACCAACGAGATGCGCAACATCAACGAAGACATGAGCGCGGCTATTGAATTCTTCAAGCTTTCGGAATAAACGAAGTGAACACATAATGAAATGTTTAATTTTTCGGATATAACAAAGCTCCGTGGATAAACCACGGAGCTTTTCTCTTTTGTTATATTAGCTGATACGATATTCCCTGCCTTAAGTGAAATACGCGGCAATTACCGCAAGCACCATAGCCGGAAGCATATTAGCCACAGGTATCGTCCTGCTCCAAATAAGGTTTACACCGACACAGAATATCAACACAGAACCTATCAGCGAAAGATAAGCTATTGCCATATCTGTCATTATCGGAGAAACCAGCCTTGCGAACAGAGTTATGATCCCTTCAAATTTAAGCTCTATTTTAAGAAAGCATTATGTGTGAAAATCCGACTAACTAAAAGTACCGGAACCAAAAGTGTGTCTTAGTCCCGATACCTTTACGGATCTGAATATAAAGTTTTCATTGGACCTCCTGTCCCGAAGGGTTCTCCCTTCTGTTTTCTTATATTTTATATCG
>CAMORO010000078.1 GCA_946623875.1 uncultured Lachnospiraceae bacterium
TTCAGAATTTCCTTGTTTGCAACCAACCGGATTATCACGTATACTGAAAATAGATAAAAAACTATCACACCCCGGAGGAGAGACGAAATGCCGGACAACAGCATTAAAAGATTAAAGGATCACAATACACCCCTTGAGGAAAGGCTTGACATCCTTATAGAGAGCCTCACCATAGAAGAAAAGCTTACCATGTTTACGTGGAGAATGCCGGCGGTTGAACGGCTGGGGCTTGAGGAAAACAGTCTCGGCGGGGAAGCCGCCCACGGAATACAGCAGCGAAACGACCAGGACGACGAGGATTATCCTCCCGTAACCACCACAGTCTTCCCCCAACCCATCGGCATGAGCATGAGCTGGGATAAGGAGCTGCTAAGGGCTGCGGGGGAAGTGGCAGGAACCGAAGCCAGGATCATATCCGTAAGACAGAATAACGACGGGCTGTCACGATGGGCTCCCACAGTGGATCTTGAACGGGATCCACGCTGGGGCAGGAATGAGGAGGGCTACGGAGAGGATCCGGTGCTTACGGGTGAGCTGGCCGGTGCCTATGTTCTGGGTATGCAGGGTGACGATCCTGAGCACAATTTAAGGATCGCCTCCGTCCTGAAGCATTTTTATGCCAACAATACCGAGGATGGAAGGGTGTATAAGGATTCATCGGTTGATGACAGGAATAAATATGAATATTACCTCGAGGTGTTCCGCAGGGTGATAAAAAGGGGACATGCCGAAGGAGTCATGGCGTCCTACAATAAGATAAACGGAGTACCGGGAATGGTTAACGAAGAGATACGGGACATCCTTAAGGATAAGTACGGTGTGGTTCATGCAGTGAGCGACGGAGGAGCCCCCACATTGCTGCGCACGGAGCATCACTATTGTGAGGATGATGCGGCCGGTATAGCTGCTTCCATTAAGGCCGGTGTGGATATGATGCTTGAAAAGCAGGAAATGGTCGATAATGCCGTAAGAACAGCCTATGAGAGGGGAATCCTTACGGAAGAGGATATAAACCGGGCATTGCGAAGTTCAATGAAGACAAGGTTCAGGCTTGGCATTTTTGACGATAAATGCGTAAATCCTTATGCAAAGACAGGTGATGAGGAACCGGGTTCGGAGTACTCTCAGGCGGTATGCAGGGAGCTGTCGCGGGAATCAATTGTCCTTCTTAAGAATGACGGAGTGCTTCCCATATCTGAGGATACAGATCCATCGGATGTGCTTGTGGCAGGTCCTGTGTCTGACCGCTGGGATATGGACTGGTACTGCGGCATACCCTTTGAACGGAGTACCCTGAAGAACGGCGTTGAAGAGGTAGTGTGCACCTCTGTCGACTGCGCGGAATGCTGCGACAGGGTGAGGCTGTCTTATGAAGGAGAGAACGGGGGAATAAACATAGGCGAATATGTTCTTGAAGACTGGGGTGAGAACTGTTTCTGCTTCCGTGAGGCGTTAACAGGGATGTATCTGGCGGCTCCGTATGATGACGGTGAGGTTAAGGCAGACCATGCATCAAGCTTTGAATGGTTTCCCATGACCGTATTCGGGATAGAGCACATCAATAAGGAAGAAATATCACTGACAGACTGGAAAAAGCGAAGAGTGAAGGTATCAGCTGACGGAAAGCTGTGGGTCAGCACGGATAAGGTTAAAGATTATAAGCCGCAGGACAGGGAAGGAAATGAAGGGGAACTGATGCGTATAAGAAACCGTAAGTCTGACGGTGCAATCCCTGAGGAGGCAAGGTTTAAGTATGAGCAGGTTAGCAGTTCCCGGGACGAATTGAGGGCTGCGGCAAAAGAAAAGAAATATATCATTCTTGCACTCGGCAACCATCCTTTGATAAAGGGAAGGGAGGGCATTGACCGCACTACGCTGGCACTCCCCGGAACACAGGAGGCTCTCTGGAGAGCTGCCATGGAACTTCCCTCCGTAAAATGCGGGGAATGCAAGGTCATCCTGGCCGTGATAAGTAACTACCCGTACGCCTTAAGCGAGGCTGACCGGGCTGTGAATGCAGTCATATTTTCCGCAACCGGGTCACAGTACATGGGAAGAGCAGTGGCGGATGCGCTGTTTGGCCGGACCTGCCCCGCAGGACGCCTGTCACAGACATGGCCCGTGTCGGAAAAGGATCTCCCTCCCATTGATGATTATGATATCATAGGGGGTGGACGCACCTACCGCTTTATGAGGGCAAAACCGCTGTATCCCTTTGGTTACGGCCTTACATATACAACCTTTAAATATCTCAGGCTCTCTGCAGTGTACAACAGCAGTGAGGATATTATCCACATTCATACTGCAATATGCAATACAGGGAATGTCTGCAGCGACGAGGTGGTTGAAATTTACGGTATAGCACCCGATTCGGATGTACAGAAGCCAAAGTGCCAACTGGTTGACTTTGGCAGGGTCAGGGGAATAAGACCCGGGGAACTGAGAGATGTTTCATTTACGGCTGTTCCCGATGTATTTGCTATATATGATGCTGACCGCAGGAAGAAGGTGGTGGAGGCCGGCGAATATGTTATATATGCGGGCCGCTCATGTGAGGACGAATGCATTAGGGTAACCCTGACATTGCCGGAGCTTGTGTATGATATCTGACCCCTGACCTTATTGAAGATACAGGGCATGACCAGGATGCTTGTAATGAGTAGAGGCACATCATGGAAAGGCATTAAGCCGCTTCAGCCCTTCATCCGGGTGGTCAACAGGTTATTAATTTCAGAAAAATTCAGGGAGCGACGGTTAGGATCAAATCCAAGAATGTAATCGGAGTCTTCACGCAGATCTCTTATTCTTCTCACATAAGTGCATATCTCTTTACTCATATCATAAGTATAATTAGTACAAATATTTACAAAACACAACAATTTGTTTTTTTAGGTATGCACCTTGTCAATTATTTGTTTCATCAGAATATAGGTTACATTTTTCTGTATCATATTTCGAGGCTGTTGGGTGGCTACAGTCTATGGATGTCATTTACCTGCGCAGCAGGGATGATCGTGATTGACATCCTTTTGCACTATTATCTCGAGCTGCCTCTGAATGATTCAAGACACGGGTCTCTTGCCGGGTCTTATTTTTCGCTTTCTATAAATAATTTACGGTAAGCGTCCGATATCTTTTTTGAAGTATGCTATTTCCTTTTGTGCTCTTCAGAGCGTATAAATAATTGTACCAGTTCAACACCGGTTGAAACAAAGGAGTTGTTTGATGAAAAGATATATTACAAAAAGAATACTTGCAACACTTATGGCAACGATCATAACGGCTACATATACACTGCCTTCAGCTAGTGTTTATGCAAATGAGAATGAACTTATTATTACCGATCATGAAGTGTCCCGGGATGTTATCATTGATCAGGGAGATGCCCCGAATATGAGCATTGATCAGGGAGATGAGCTGATCTCTGAACCTGAGATCGTTATTAATGAACCGGAAGATTCCGTGAATGATGCAGTGATAACAGAGCCTGAAATCACTCTGCTTGAACCGGAAGATTCCGTGGACATCATTCCCGAAGCCGGGAGTGACGATTTAAGTGAGAATGAACCCATAGTGGACGAGCCGGAAGAAGCTGAGAATACCTTCATGTCTCAGGATACAACATCATGGGAAGGATTACAGACTGCCATAAACAATTCTTCAGAAGGAGATATCATCACTCTTTTAAATGATATTAAATGTAACAACAATGACAGTATCAAGGTGAACGGCAAGAAAGTCATCGTGGATCTTAACGGTTATAAGATGGACAGGATGCGTTCGTCATCGGACGGAGACGGACATGTCTTTAATGTTAAGAACCATGGAGAACTGACATTAAGAGACAGTGTAGGTACAGGTATGCTGACAGGCGGTTATGCTACCGACGGCGGCGGAATAAAGATCGAGAAGGATTCCACCTGTATTATTGACGGAAATGTTACTGTCTCGGGAAATAAAGCAAGCAAGGACGGCGGCGGCATTTATGCATGGGGTACTCTTATTATGAATGGCGGCGTCATAACAGGCAATAAAGCGGAAGATGAAGGCGGCGGCATTTATGTGGAATACACCGGAAAGCTGGAACTTAGTGGTGTACATATTACAGACAACCATTCGGATGATGACGGCGGCGGACTTAATGTCCACCTGGCCAGGGACGGAAGCATCACAAATTGTTTTATCACAGGTAACAGTTCCGGGACGGACGGTGGCGGACTGAAACTGAATTCGGATAAAAAAACTCTGACTGTAAGTGAAACAGAGATCAGTGGTAATACGGCCGCTGACCAGGGCGGCGGGATCAATGTTGACTCCGGAACGCTCGCCATGGAAGATGGCTCTATAAAAGATAACACTGCCGTGGATGGTGGAGGTATATATAACGATAACAGTACCATCCGGCTTAACAATGTAACGATAACCGGAAATAATACGATTAAATATGCCGGCGCGGGCATTAACAATAAGGGTAATGCCACAGTTACTTCCTGCCGGATAAGTAAAAATACCTCCGTATTAGGCGGAGCAGGTATATATACGGAGAAAGTCATAAACATAGAAAACTGCATCATCGACGAAAATACTTCACAAAGTCATGGAGGAGGCATCTGTTCCGATAACGGCGGCAGGGCAGTGCTGTCGGCCAACAAAATAAACAAAAATACGGGAATCCAGGCCGGAGGCGGTATATATGTAGGCAGCAAAGGCAGCGTAGATATAAACGGCGTCAATACGATGACGGAAAATGCAGTCAGTGATATCTATCTTGTTACCGGCAGGAAGCTTAATATTACCGCCCCGCTTTCTGACGGAAATATTAAATCCGGATTCCGCGTGGTCTTTGAAGCTATGAGCGGAGTATTTACGGAGGGATTTTCTAAATATAATGACGGAGAAGATCCTGTCGATTATTTTGTTCCCGAGATCGGATACTCCATCGTTCTTGATGATAACGGAGAAGCAAGATTCATTTCTTCATTATGGGGCAGGCTTCAGCATGATATTGACACAGCGCCCGAGAATGCAGTGATCAATCTGAATGAAGATTATAAAGCCACGCCCGAAGATAAAACCCTGACAATCCCGCAGGGAAAGACCTTAACGATCAATTTAAACGGACATACGCTCAACCGCGGCCTCAATTCGTATAAAGAAAACGGCGAAACCATTACGGTTAAGGGAAATCTGACTATCATGGACTCATCTGAAGCCGGTGGAGGAAAGGTATGCGGAGGTTACGGTGCCGCAGGCGGAGTATCAGTTGAAGACGGTGCGGTATTTATTCTTGAAAACGGCAGTATAACAGGTAATACGGGTAATACCGGTGGCGGAGTATCAGTTAAAGACGGAGCGAAATTTGTTCTTAAAAACGGCAGCATAACGGGTAATACTGCCAACGCCGGTGGCGGAGGAATCCGTGTAGACAGTGGGGGCAATGTAACCATTGAAGCCGGTAGAGTTGAAAACAACAATGCACCTGATGGCGGTGGTATATATTCGGAGGGTTCTGTTGATGTTAAAGAAACAGCCGTTATCAATAGTAATAAGGCGACCGGGAAAGGCGGCGGTATTTATATAGCCGGCGGACAGATAAATAATCTTGCAGATGTTTTGGCAAATCATGCAGATAAAGGCGGAGGTGTATATATTGAGGGTGGTACTCTGAATCTTAATGGGGGCAGTATCACATCAAACAATGCAAGCACGGAAGCCGGCGGTATATGGCATGGCTCGTCGGAGTTACCTTCTGCGCTTAATGTGATGGGGTTGTCGTCTGTTTCCGGTAATGCTTCGGTAATCGGAAAAAACATCCTCCTAAAGGGCGGCAGTGTGATAGATGTTGCCGGAAATCTTGAAACAGATGCTTCATTTGACGTGACCACAGATACGACTACAGCTCCAATCACGGGTGACCTTGGCGATAACGTAAGCGAAGCTGATGCTCTTAAGATATTTACTTATGAGGGTAAAAATGACCGGCTTGAAGTAAGAAATGAAGATAATAAGAAGAGGTTATATCTAAAGAGTACCGAAGGCATTTTCGTGGACAGCTGGAAAGGTTTACAGGAAGCCATAGACAATGCTTCAGACGGAGATATCATCACTCTTTCAAATGATATTGAATGTAACAACGACCAGAAAATCGTAATCGGAGACAGTTTCATCGATTACAATGTCAAGGAGCAAAGTATCAAGGTGGCCGGGAAGAAAGTCATAGTGGATCTTAACGGTCATAAGATGGACCGGAAGCTTTCTTCGTCATCGGAATTGGAAATAGGAAATGTCTTCAATGTTAAAGACGGTGGAGAACTGACATTAAGAGACAGCGCAGGCACAGGTGTACTGACAGGCGGCTATGCAACCGACGGCGGCGGTATCATGATCGGGAAAGATTCAACATGTATCATTGAAGGCGGTACGATCAAAGGTAATAAGTCCGATAGAGACGGGGCAGGTATTTTTGTCCTGGGCACTCTTAAAATGACAGGCGGTTCTGTCATAAATAATGAAGCCTCCTATGAAGGCGGTGGTATTTATGTAGAATCGGATTCGGGTTCCATAGATCTTGATAATGTTATTATCTCCGGGAACAGATCACATGGAGGATCCGGAGGCGGAGGACTCATGCTCCGTATCGCAAAGGACAGTGTCATCAGCAATTGCACTATTGCCGATAATAGAGCAGAAAAGGTCGCTTATAAACATGAAACGGGGAATGGCGGCGGTCTTAATCTTGATGCATACGGGAAAACACTTACGATCAGCAATACGGTCATACGCGGCAACAATGCCGATAAATATGCGGGCGGGATCTATCTTAACTCTGGAACGATACATATAAATGGCGGAGAGATAAGCGGTAATTCAGGAGATGACGCGGGCGGGATCATGGTCGCATCAAATACCAGCTTTACTGCGGAAAATGTAAGCTTTTCTGAAAATATCTCACGCAGTGAAAGCGGCGGAGGCGTCAACAACAAGGGTACAACCCAAATGACTGACTGTACGTTTACGAACAACCGGTCATCTAAGGATAGCGGAGGCGCTGTATATAATAAGTCTCAGATTATGCTCACACATTGTACTTTCACAGGTAACAGAGCGGGTACACAGGGCGGAGCTGTGTTCAGTAAGGACGATGCAATAATAGAAAACTGCACATTTGAATCTAACACAGCGGCACAGGGTGGCGGTATTTATCAGGCTGATAATAAAATGACCATCCTGAGTGCCAATATGATAAAAAACGAAGCAAAGTCAAGTAATGATCTGCAGGGAAATGGCGGCGCCATATACGTTGAAGATGGAGATACACTTATCGATGGCGGAGATATCACAGATAACAGTGCACAGCTTTTCGGAGGCGGTATTTATGTAGATAATGAACTGAAGATAAAGGGCGCGCTGACAGTTTCGGGTAATACAAATAATAACGTATATCTGTACGATGGTGAAAAACTTAATATAAGCGGAGACATTCAGGGAGCCATCGTGTATATATCCCTTGAAGATGATTGCGGGACATTCACCAAAAATCTACAGATAACAAATCCGGAAATGGATCCTGCGGATGTCTTTTTCTCCGACCACGGTTATACAGTAGGAAAAAATGGTGACGGAGATGGACAGCTTGTGGATACCGAATGGCCCGGCTTGCAGAAGCTTATCAATGAAACTGCCAATACGGATACAGGATCCGGTGATGCGCCTGTTCTTAACATAATCCGGAATTGGACGGGGTCCGGAAATGATAAAATGCTTTCATTACCTGCCGGTAAGAGGCTGGTGATCGATCTTAACGGACATTGCATAAACATGAACCGCTCGGGCAAGGATAAGGACGGTCATATCTTTATTGTGGATAACGGCTGCTCTCTTACCATAAGGGACAGCTCTGATGCCAAGACCGGAACGATCACGGGAGGATGGGCAGAAAAAGGCGGTGCCATCAACCTTCAGACAGGAGCAGCATGCACTATCGAAAGCGGTAATATAACAGGCAACAAAGCAGATAAAGGCGGAGCAGTTTATGTTCACGGAGGAAGTGAGCTTACAGTAACCGGCGGAAGTATTAATGACAATGAAGCCGGAAACGGAGGCGGTATTTACCTTGAAGATGAAGATGCGGATACTGCCAAAGCTGTTGTTACAGGCGGTATCATCACGGGCAATACGGCTACTGTGGAAGCCGGTGGTATTTTTGCCGGCAAAAGAGGTGAATTGAGTTTGTCCGGTGTTCCTTTTGTCAAAGGCAATGAAGGGGCTGCCGGAAAGAACCTACTGCTTGGAGCCGGTAATGTGCTTAAGATCACAGGAGCTCTTACTGCAGGCGATGACAGCAGTGTTGGAGCAAAGATCGATATTTCGGCCAAAAGCACCAATTCGACTGATGAGAGCGACAGTGCAAAACTGACAGATGGTCTTACTGCGTCCGGAAGTGCTACGTATGCAGGCGGCATATTTACATATAATGAGCAAAATTATGAGACTTCACTTGAAATTGCAGATGGTGAGCTTCGCCACAAGGCAATAACGACGGATGACCGGATCAGCAGCTGGAAGGCTTTGCAGGATTACGTTAACAATAGTGACAACAACGGTAAAACAGTCGCCCTTAGCGCAGATATTGATGCTTCAGGGGAAGACTACAGCATTAAAGTTGACGGTGATTATGTCGAGAATATCACGATCGACTTAAACGGCCATAAAATGGACAGGAAGCGTTCCGGTTCCAAGGCAGACGGTCATGTTATCAATGTTAAGGATGGAGCAACACTGACCATAAAGGACAGCATCGGTACAGGCATCATTACAGGCGGAAAAACCAATGATGACGGGGGCGGAATCAAGATAGAAAAGAATTCGACCTGCATTATAGAGGGGGGTACCATAACCGGGAACCGTTCCGATGATGGCGATGGCGGTGGTATCTTTGTCAAGGGCAGTCTCATCATGAGGGGCGGTTCGGTTGTAAGTAATTATTCCGAAGATACCGGCGGCGGCATTTACTGTACAGATAGCGGAACATTTGATATTGATAATGTACTGATCTCGGGAAACACTTCAGAAAACGACGGCGGCGGACTCATTGTCCACCTTGGCAGTGATGCGATCATTAAGAACTCACGCGTGACAGGCAACATATCCAAAACCGAAGACGGAGGCGGCATGCGAGTGGAGGCCGTGAATAAAACGCTTACCATAGAGAATACTGAGATAAGCGAAAATCTGGCTGAAAACGACGGCGGCGGCATGGTAATATATGCCGGCAATGTTGTTATGAAAAACGGAAAGGTCTCCGGTAACACATCCGAAGACGGAGGCGGGGTGTACAATGATGGCGGCACTATAGATTTTACCGGTGTGGAGATAAGTGCCAACACTTCTTCAAAATATGGCGGTGTAGGCATTAATAACAGGAATAAAGCAACACTCACCGACTGTAATATCAGCGGTAATACAGGTGAGGCCGGCGGGGGCGGTATCTATACGACAGATGATATGACCATAATCGGTGGCTCGATTTCCGCAAACAGGGCAAAGGAAAGCGGCGGCGGTATTCTTGTTTACGGAGGTAAGATAAGTATAACCGGTACATCTATCGGTCATAACAGAGCGGGAATAGACGGTGGTGCAATATTTACTTATAGCGATATCGAACTTAAGGATTGTACTCTTGCGGAAAATGAAGCCAATGCATCCGGCGGTGCGATACGGGTAAGCGATTGCTCGGTCACTCTTGATAACTGCTCGATACAGGATAACAGCTGTACGAATTATGGCGGTGCTATATACATTGATGACGGCGATGCCAAACTGACTGTAAAAGGAGGACGTATAACGCGGAATCTTTCCGGACTGTCCGGCAGCGGGATCTATGTGTGTGTTGGCACCGATGATGTTTATATCAGTGGAAATACAGAAATATCAGATAATCTTGGAGGAAGTGACATTTATCTGAAAAAAGGTAAAAGGCTCACTGTGACAGGTCCTCTTTTTGCCGGCGAGGGAGACAGCGCTGTGTATGCACGAATAGGAGTCGCCACAGAAGAAGGATTGGATACAGCCTTTACCCAAGACTATAAAAAATATAATGAAGGAATCGAACCATCTTTGGTATTTTTCTCAAATGATATGCATGAAGTATATCTGAAGGACGATGAAGAAGCGGCTTTTAAGAAGTCGAGCAAGGAGGAGGAAGAAGCCAATCCGTTTATACCAAAGAGCAGCCAGATGGAGCGCAACTGGCAGAAACTTAAGGGAAATGACTGGATGTCAGGTCTTTCGGGAGAAAGATACTTAAACGAAGTGAATCTTCCGGGTACACACGATTCGGGAACAGCAAATATGCATGGTAATACAAGCACATCATATGCAGCCTGGATATTAAAAGGTTTGATCACCATTTCCAGTCCTTTTGGCGGACTTTTAAGCTATTTCTCGGATGATGTGTATACAGCGATCACAGACGGGTTTGCAAAATGTCAGAGGCGTTATGTGGATGAACAGCTTCAGGACGGGATACGTAAATTCGACTTCCGGGTAAATACATACCATGCGGACAATATGAGCAGGTCTGATAACGGTAAAGATCTATGGATAATGCATGGTAAAGATAAAATGATGGGCACGTATTATGCCAAGGATCATAACGGTGATCCGCTGACACTGGCAAAAGTTTTTGACTGGATCAAGGAATTCCTGAAGGAAAATCCGGGAGAAACAGTAATAATAGATATCGACCCTCAGGGAATCGATCTGGATGAAGATGAAGCCAAGAGCAGGTTACGGAAACACATAAGGGCTCTTTCACAGGAAATAAATCCCTCGACCGGAGAGCCTTATCTATACACTGAGGATGGAGATTATACCAAAGGGTTAACGAGATATCCTCAGCTTAAGGAATGCAGGGGTAAGATCATTTACGGACTTAATAATAGTGCGGGTATTGAGGGAGGCGTTAAAGATGTTTTCGGAAGCTTTCATGATGATGCCAAAACCAAGATAAAAAATCTCACAGATTTTTATAAAGTAAATGGTTATGACCCTCTGCCGACAGACGCAGGTAAAGCGGCCTTTAATTATTATATGTCGGCAGGGACCAACGGTACGGACGAGCCATCGAATACACCGCTTGACATTGCGGATAAGGTTCTTCCGGTACTGTTTGGTGAAGGAGGTTTACTTACCGACCGTATCGGTAAATTCATCGGTCTTGTAAATATGGATGGTGAAAATTCAAAGGTAGCAAGACAGGTATGGTCCACCAATTTCTTTGATGGGATTGAATACCGCACAGTAACAGTAAAGTCAGGTGAAGATGATACGACACCGAAGATATATGCGGTACTGAAAAACACGCCGATAACAATGCCTGAGTGTATATATGATGATCCGAATCCGGACGGCAATTATTTCCAATACTGGAAAGCAGCTGATAACGAATGCTATTATCCTTATGATACCTTTACCGTGACGGATGATGTTACCTTTACTGCTGTATGGGAAACTTCGGACAGCAGCAGTATTCGTGCAGTCTGGAATGACGGAGATAATGCGGACGGGACGAGACCGACATGGCTTTCGGTAACTTTTACCAAAGAAGGGACGGAACCCGAAGAAAAAGGAGATGTAATTCTTAAAGCTTCCGACAACAACTGGCGAACAAACCTTGAATATAAGATTAAAGGAGTTACGCTGACTCCACCCGGAGGGTACAGCTGTGAAGTAAAGGGTACTACAATATATCTTACTCATACACCCGAGAAAACTGTTCATGTTTCCGGAAGCATAATCTGGAATGATAAAGACAATAACGAAGGAACACGTCCTGAGGAAGTAAAATTGGAGCTGTATGCAAACGGTGTTATGGTAAACAGACCGACAGTTAAGGCAGATGATAACTGGAACTATGATCTGGGTCATTTACAGCTTTATGATTATGATGAGGAAAAAAATAAGGTTACTAAAATAACTTATACTCTTAAGCAGAAGGGCAAAGACGATAAAGAAGAAATTGACGGCTATTCAACTTATATAAGCGGGCTTAACATAAGGGAAGGGGAAGAAGGATTTGAAGTCATTAATAATCTCAAATCTTCCAGCAGACTGCTTGAAGGAATTGTAATCTGGGCAGACGAGGATATCGACAACGCAAATAGGCCGGAATCCGTTTCGGTGAATCTGCTTAAGGAAGGTTCTGTGGTAAGTACAAATAATGTGACTAAGAATGCCGATGATGACTGGCTGTTCGTATTTACTCTGGATAATGATACTCCCATAGGTTCATATTCCGTAACTGAAGATAAGATCGAAGGATATATTTCTACGATCAATAAGATGGACAAAGACGGCGATGGCGAAGAAGATGGCGTAATCGTGATAAACACGCATGAGAACCATCAACATAATGTAAAAGAGCTCAGCGAAATATCAAAGGAGGCAACCTGCGATGAGGCCGGAGAACGTCTAACGTGTACGATATGTAAGGAATGTGGCGAGATAGTCTCGAAAAATACGGAGACCATTCCTGCACTCGGCCATGACTGGGGCAAATGGATAACCAAAAGAACGGCTACCGAAACAATGACGGGTCTTGAGGTGAGAGAGTGCAAACGAAACAGGGATCATGTGGAAAGCCGCGAGGTGCCAATGAAGAGCCATGTACACGATCCTGAAAAGATAAAGGGCAAAGCAGCCACCTGTACGGAGCCGGGAAGTAAAGCTTACTATCACTGCGCAGGCTGCGGTCTGGACTTCCTAAATCCGGAAGATCCGGAAAACACCAAGATAGATATAGAAAAGGGTGAGGCAGTGATCCCTGCGCTCGGTCATGTCTGGGGTGATTGGGAGACCGTTAAGGAAGCTACCGAAAAAGAAGAAGGTCAGGAGATCAGGAAATGTAAGAATGATGAAAGCCATACCGAAACAAGGAGCATACCTAAGTTAGAGCATGTGCATAAGCCTGAATTGGTAAAGGGCAAAGCAGCCACCTGTACGGAGCCGGGAAGTAAAGCTTACTATCACTG
>CAMORO010000079.1 GCA_946623875.1 uncultured Lachnospiraceae bacterium
TAATAGCAGCAATGGCAGTATCTATGACAGCATGCAGCACTCAGGGGAGTGTAACTACAACAATTAATGAGGAAGCAGCGGGACGTGCACATGATACCGCAGTGCAGGGTGCACAGGCTATGCAGGATGCAGCTAATGACCGGGCAGGTTCCGGCGAAGCGGCCAATAACTCAAAAAATACTTCGACAGGTGCTTCAGAGAGCAATTCAAAAACCGCTTCAGGTAACTCAGAGGCAGGTGACATTAATGTGGAAGACCTGTTATCAGGAGAGGATATGTTCACCGAAAGGGATCTTGAGCAGACACCGGATCTGTCGGATGCAACAACACTTACTGCTGAGAGCGGAAAAGATATAACAATAAGTAAGGAAGGTACATATATTATTACCGGACAGGCAAATGATGTTACGATCACAGTGGAAGCGGATGATGAAGAAAAAGTAAGTCTGGTGCTTGAAGGCTTAAACATAACCAACACAGACAAGCCCTGCATATATGTAAAGAGCGCGGATAAGGTGTTTGTTACTGTAGCAGACAGTGAAAGCAGCCTCACTGTAACGGGAGAATTCGCGGCTGACGGTGACACCAATACGGATGCAGTCATTTTCTCCAAAGACGATCTGACAATAAACGGAACCGGCACGCTGAAAATTTCTTCATCGGATAATGCCGTTGCAAGTAAGGATACTATAAAGGTAACGGGCGGTACTTTAAATATCGAATGTAAGGGAAGTGCTCTTGAAGCTCATGACTCGATCGGGATAGCAGATGGAACCATCAATATTACCGGCTGTAATGACGGACTTCATGCCGAAAACAATGATGACGATACCGTTGGAAACGTATATATCAAAAGAGGCAATATCAGTATTACAGCCGAAGATGATGCAGTACATGCAACCACAACAGCAGTAATTAACGGCGGTGAGCTTAACCTTAAGGGGGCTGAAGGAATAGAAGGCACAATAATTTATGTAAATGACGGTACGATAAATATAGAGGCAACAGATGACGGTATCAATGCAGCTCATAAATCGGCTTCATTATCTCCGGTTTTTGAAATGGACGGAGGTAACGTTACAATCAAGATGGGGGCAGGTGATACCGACGGAGTGGACAGCAACGGCAATGTCATAATAAACGGCGGAACTATTGATATCACCGGAATGTCAACCTTTGACTTCGACGGCAAAGGGGAATACAACGGCGGTACCATCATCGAGAACGGAACCGAAACCAACACAATAACCAACAGCATGATGGGCGGTCCCGGCGGCATGGGAAACATGGGTAGACCTCCCATGGGTGAAATGGGAAACATGAATGATCAAGGTATAGGCGAAACAGGAAACATGGGTAGCCGGGGCATGAGAAGTCGCAGAGGTATGAACGGACAGAATATCATGAACGGACAAAGTAATGCAAATGAGCAGAATGGCATGAACGGACAAAGTAATGCAAATGGACAGAATGGCATGAACGGACAAAGAAATACAAATGGACAGAGTGGCACGAGTGGACAGAAGAATGCAAATGAGCAGGATAGCATGAACGAACAGAATAACACGGATACCGGGAATATCATGAAAAACCGCAATAATACAGAAAGACGCACCAAGAACCCAAAACGCGGTATGACTCCACCCGAAGGTACAACCCCTCCCGAAGGCATGACACCGCCCGAAGGAATGACTCCGCCAGAAGGCACAACACCTCCCGAAGGAATGACTCCGCCAGAAGGCACAACATCGTCCGGAAGTATGACCTCTTCGGATGCTTCAAATAAGCAGAAGCAGTAATAAATTTTCTCTTGACAATACTCACAGCCTAAATATATTATTTTATGTAAGCGAGGTCGCTCCGACAGGTCGGAGTGACCTCTTTTTCGTTGCATTAAGAAATCATGCGTTATCCGTGACACGCCTCTACCTGAAGCAGAGCCCGGTTCATCACGAATAGCGACAGAGCCCGGTCCATCACGAATAGTGACAGAGCCCCGTTCATCACGAATAGCGAATATCAGATAAAATCATATACTACAGAACAGCGAGGAGCATTATGTCGGACAAACCAAGAGAAGAATGCGGAGTCTTCGGTATTTTTATAAAGAAACAGATCAATGTGGCAAGAAGCATATATTACGGACTTAATGCACTCCAGCACAGAGGACAGGAGTCGGCGGGAATCGCGGTATGTGATACCTACGGCGAAAAGGGCAATATCAGCATTTATAAGGGCATGGGACTGGTCAGCGAGGTATTTCATGAGGATGTACTTAAGCCGCTTATCGGTAATATAGGGATAGGTCATGTCAGATACTCGACAACAGGTGAGAGCAGCATAAACAACGCACAGCCGTTTTATCTTAAATATCTTAAGGGAACCCTGGCACTTGTACATAACGGAAACATTCGAAATGCGTGTGAGATCCGGAAAAAACTTGAGAATGAGGGCGCTGCCTTTCAGGGCACCTCGGATTCGGAAGTAGTGGCAACAAGGATAGTAAAGGAGCGTCTTATAAGTTCATCAATAGAAGAGGCGGTCATGAATGTCTCACGGGAACTGAAGGGCGGATATGCCGTGATAGTCATGAGCCCGAAGAAGCTTGTCGGGATCAGGGATCCGCTTGGACTTAAACCGATGTGTCTTGGTAAGACAGATAACGGATATGTTCTTGCATCCGAAAGCGCCGCACTTACCGCTGTAGGCGCTTCATATGTGCGCGACATAGAACCGGGTGAGGTGATCACGATAACAGAGTACTCCATAACATCGGATACATCACTTGTACAGAAGAAGAGAGCACATTGTATCTTCGAATATATCTATTTTGCCCGTCCCGATTCACATATAGACGGTATCGATGTATATGATGCCAGGATTAACGGAGGCAAGGCACTTGCAAAGCGTTTCCCTGCGGAGGCCGATTTGGTAACAGGCGTTCCCGAATCTGGGATAGCGGCAGCCGTCGGATATTCGAAGCAGTCGGGAATACCCTTCCGGCTTGCCTTTCACAAAAACAGCTACATCGGAAGAACCTTTATCAAACCGACACAGGAAGAGCGGGAAATAGCGGTCGCCCAGAAGTTGAGCATCCTTGGAAGCGTGGTTAAGGATAAGCGGGTTGTTCTTATAGATGATTCAATAGTCAGGGGAACCACGATACGCAAGCTGATAGAAATGCTGAAGGCGGCAGGAGCGCCGGAAGTTCATGTTCGCATATCCTCACCGCCGTTTATGTATCCGTGCTATTACGGAACCGACATACCTTCAGGCAAGCAGCTTATAGCAGACAACTATTCCAAGGAAGAGATATGCCGGATGATAGGTGCCGACTCTCTTGAATATATGGAAATAGACGACCTGCATGCCATGGTTGGCGATCTTCCCGTATGCAAGGCATGCTTTGACGGTATATATCCGGACTGATTGTGCATTTGTAAAGCAGATACAGGTCAGGTCAGAGCGGACCGGATTGGATTGAATTAAATTAGGTATAATTTGTTCAGATCAAATAAGGCAAGGTAAAAAAAAGAGTTGATCTAATGCAAATCAGGGTGTTTTATGTAAACCGAGGTGGGATATGGTTAAATATGTATTTGTAACAGGTGGTGTTGTTTCGGGACTCGGAAAGGGTATAACCGCTGCATCCCTCGGCCGGCTGCTCAAGGCCAGAGGGTATCATGTGACCATGCAGAAGTTCGACCCTTACATCAATATGGATCCCGGAACCATGAACCCTATACAGCACGGCGAAGTGTTTGTGACCGATGACGGAACAGAGACGGATCTGGATCTTGGGCATTACGAAAGATTTATCAACGAAAATCTGGATCGTAATTCCAACGTTACGACAGGGAAGATATACTGGTCGGTGCTTAATAAGGAGCGCCACGGGGACTACGGCGGAGGAACGGTACAGGTCATCCCGCACATAACAAATGAGATAAAGGACTGCTTCCACAAAGCCCGGACGCCTGATGAAGAAACCATTTCAATAATCGAGATCGGAGGAACCGTCGGCGATATCGAAAGCCAGCCCTTTCTTGAAGCCATACGACAGTTCCAGTCGGAGATAGGAAGAGAAAACGCGATAGTGATACAGGTAACCCTCATCCCGTATCTTAAGGCTTCGGGAGAGATGAAGACCAAGCCCACCCAGATGAGCGTCAAGAGCCTGCAGAGCATGGGAATATGGCCCGATATCCTTGTATGCCGCTCCGATTATCCCGTAGATGACGGTATGAGAGAGAAGATTGCCTTATTCTGCAATGTCAGAAAAGAACACGTGTTACAGAACCTCGACGCACAGTCACTGTACGAGGTTCCCCTGATGCTTGAGGATGAGAAGCTCGCCCAGGCGGTCTGTGAATGTCTTAAGCTTCCCTGTCCCGAACCCGACTTAAGCGCCTGGCGTCAGATGGTTGAGGATTTCCGCAACCCGGTATGTTCCGTAAATATCGGGATCGTCGGCAAATATGTTTCCCTGCATGATGCTTATCTGAGTGTAGTAGAAGCACTTAAACACGGCGGTATCGCAAACAAAGCAGAAGTCAACATAAGATGGATCGATTCGGAAGATCTGACTCCCGACAACTGCGAGGAATATCTTCATGATCTGAGCGGGATCCTGGTTCCCGGAGGCTTTGGCTCAAGAGGGATAGAAGGTAAGATTATCGCGACAGAATATGCAAGGACCAAAAACATCCCCTTCCTCGGGATTTGTCTCGGAATGCAGCTTGCAATTACCGAGTTTGCAAGAAATGTACTTAAGTATGAAGATGCAGCGAGCATCGAATTCTCACCGGATACGAAGCACCCGGTAATACATCTCATGCCAGAGCAGGAGGGTGTAAAGGATCTTGGCGGAACCCTGCGTCTTGGTGCTTATCCCTGTGTCCTTAAGGAGGGTACGCAGGCATATAAGCTGTATATGAAGCATATGAGAGACAAAACCCCGGACGCTTCCCGGTCACCTGAAAGCGGTTTCACGATCTACGAGCGGCACCGTCACAGGTACGAAGTAAACAATAAGTACCGTGAAGAGCTTGAAGGCAGGGGGATGATCCTGTCCGGTCTGTCGCCCGACGGACGCATAGTCGAGATGATGGAGCTTAAGGAGCATCCGTTTTTTATTGCCACTCAGGCACATCCCGAGTTCAGATCCCGTCCCGATGAACCTCATCCGCTGTTCGAAGGCTTCGTTGAAGCGGCTCTGAAAATTAAATAGTTGCTGTTATTGTGAGTCAGTGCGATTTTTTTGCCCTTTTTTTTAAAAAATTTTCAAAAAAGAGGCTTAAGAACGCCCCCTGACTCATTTTTTATGTTACAATACTCTATGAATGTATATAATTGTGAATTCTATCAGCAATTCGGCTGAAAGTCTTATTATTTTATGAGGGAGATTTTTATGAGATTCAAATACGGGATCGTTGTACTTCTGTCTGTTACCTTGCTTCTAACTCTCAGCGCTTGTAACGCTGCGGCTCCCGAAGCTGTACCCGAAGCACCTGCATCCGTACCTGATGAGGCACCGGAACCGGAAGGCACCGGAGCCTTCGATTACGTGAAGGAGGTAGCTTCCCAGTCAAAGGAGCTTAGCGGCAATGTTACTTCCGAAAATATAGATCTAAAAGAGGCTCTGCCAAAGCCGCCCGAAGCAAAGCCGGCTCTTTACACGGATGATTTCACACAGGCTGATGAATATGCCGATTACGGCAAGGACGGTACTGCAATGACAGGTGCCGAGATCTGTGTTGAAGGGTATGTCGAAAGCCTTAACAAAGAGCACCATGCACTTATACTCATAACGGATGAAGGTAACTGGGCCGTATCCGTAGGTGAGCAGGGCACAGAGAATTTCTACAGGCTTGTTGATGAAGCCGTGGGACAGTATGTACGGGTCTTTGGTAAATATACCGGCTACAACGATGAACTGTCCATGCCGGGAATTGCGTTTATTCCGCGCGAATTCCAGTACCGCCCGTACCGTCTTGAATCATATGACAATACCTTCAGGCTTACGCAACTTGATTATGTTTTCAGGGAACCGGTCTACAATACGGAGCGAACATATGGTAAGATAACATATAAGGAGCCTTCTGCGTGGAATCCCGAACTGACCGAGGATACACTTTTTTACAGGGCATTTGAAAACCTTCCGACAGTAATGCTTGCACACCATGAGAAGGTCAAAGAGAGTGAATTTGATGAAATAAATGATGATGACAGCATCCTTTCGGAGCTTGCTTCCTCTTATGTGCAGGACGGCAGCGAAATCCTCATGAAGCAGAGCTACAAACTTAACGGGCATTCGGCGCTGTGTTTCGAAACAACATGGAAGGATGAAGAGCTTCCGATGCCCATATGCATGTACTGCTATATGTTCATTGTTGATGATGAATATTACTATTACGGGACTCAGGAACCGTATCTTGTGGGTGAATCCGTGAAGCGCGCTCTTGGAGAGATGCTGGAAGGCATGGAAGTATCTGAGGAAACATCCGGCGAAGCTGCCTTGAAAGAGGATAAGGATACAAAGGCCCAAAATACCGAAGACACCAAGGATACAGCCGGGGAAGATACCAAAGTAAAAGAGGATACATCCAAAGACAATACAAAAGAAAAGGATGCAAAGGCCGAAGAAACACAGGCTGACAAAGCCGCCGCAGATGATAATAAGAAGAAGGTTCCGACCAGGGCGGAAATACAGGGGAAGACATTTACACAGAGCATCACGGCCAATTTCGTTGGTAAGGAGAATAATGAGACCTTTACCGAAAGTGAGGATCTTCCCGATACGATCGTAACTGCTCAGGATCTGGCTAAATATGACGAATCAACGGGCAGGGTGACCATTCACGAAAACGATAACGGACTGAATATTACAATGGTACTTACCTTCTCATATGACTCTTCCGGCAGGATAGTATACACCGGAGATGTGGCAATGGACGATCCGGAATTCCTGGCCAGCGGAACCGTAAGCGGACATATGAAATAAATAAGAGACATTTTTATTATCGAGGTCACTAATGAATATTTCAGTACAAATTTGTGGTCTTATGAATATTTTAGTGCTTCTGATATTCTATTCGGGAGCCAAGCAGCTTAATCTGTACAAACGCAGGGTATTCTATTACATCCTGCTTATTAGTGCTGCAAACCTCTGTTTTGACATAGGATCCGTTATCGCAATATATTACCGTAATACACTCTCCTCATGGATCGTCATGCTCATATGCAGGTTATATCTGTGTATGATCATTATCGAAAGTGTTGCGGCCATAATATATACCATAGCCGATGTCTTTCCCAAGCATATACATAAGACGATAGCGGGAGCATTGGCGATTGTATGCATGTTGGAATGTATTGCAATATTCTACAATCCCTTACATATATTTGCCAACGGAAGCGAAGTGTATACATACGGACAGTCTGTAAATATCATGTATATCTGTACAGCTGTAAATATATCGATCATATGGATAAGTTCCTTTGTTTTCGGCGAAAAGGTAAGGCAGAGAAGGAAGCAGGCCGTACGCCTGTGGATGCTTATATGGCTGTTCGGTATGGGAATCCAGACTTATGATCATTCACTTATCGTGGGCGGATTTGCCACATCTTTGGGAATTATGGTCGTATTCTTCATGCTCGAGAATCCCGAAGGGTATATGGACAATCAGTACGACTGTCTAAACAATGTGGCCCTCAGCGAGTTTGTTGATGAGCTTATACAGAATGATGAATTCTTTGTGCTGTGCAGTATCTCTCTTGACAATGCATCTCACAGACAGCGCAACAATGAAAAGGAAGAAAAGCGTATTGCCAAATATATTGAGTATTTCAGCAGGATGAAGAAGGCTTATGTCTTCAAAACCCCTGACAACAGTATAGTTCTTGTGTCGGACAATACACCCGATATGAAGTATCTGATGGATGAATTCCTTGATGAATTCAGTTCACCCGTAAGCGGCAGCCAGGATCATTGTATAATCTGGGTTGAGAACTGCTACGGTATTACATCCTATGTGGAGTTCAAGAAGCTCGTCAGGTTCTTCCGGAACAAACGCCGTATCGATGAAACACAGTTCATTCATATAACACGCGAAATGGTCGAGAATTATCAGAGTCAGGATAAGATCAAGAAAGAGATCAAGAGCGCCCTTAAGGAAGACAGGGTAGAGGTATTCCTGCAGCCTATCTACAATACGGAGGAAAAACGTTACACATCGGCCGAAGCGCTTGTAAGGATAAGAAATACGGATGGTTCGCTGATGCCTCCCGGACTGTTCATACCGGTTGCCGAGGTTACCGGACAGATCAACGCCATCGGCCGCCGAGTCCTTGAAAAAACCTGTGATTTTCTGGCAAATACCGATGCCATCGCACTGGGCATAGAATATATTGAAGTAAATCTGTCAGTGGTACAGGCGGAAAAGCTTGCGCTGTTTGATGACATAATGAATACAGTCAGATACTACAAGGTTTCACCAAAGAGAATCAACCTTGAAATAACGGAAAGTGCTCTGATACACAGTAAGGACGTTATCATAGACAATATGAACAAGCTGAAGAAGGTTGGCTTCACATTTGCTCTTGATGATTTCGGCAAGGGAGAATCCAATCTTATGTATCTGGTGGAGATGCCCTTTGACATCCTCAAGCTTGACATGGATATGACCAAGGCCTTCCATGTGAACAGAAAGGCCAAGAGCGCGGTCAAGACAGTAAGGTATATGGCAAAGGAAATGAACCTTAAGATCGTAGCCGAAGGTATTGAAACACGGGATGAGCTCTTCGCTTTCCTGAAATACGATATTGAATATATACAGGGATATTATTTCAACAAACCGCTTCCGATGCCCGAGTTCATTGATTTCGTTTCCAAATACAACGAAGAGCACGGCATAAAGAACTGCTTCAGCGAATGAAACGTCACTCCTCGGATTTATGATGCAAAGGGGTAAAACAGTGCCTAAGAAAAACTGCCGGCTGACGTCACGGGATATAGGTGAACTAATCTTACTTGCGATCGATTACCCGATAGACAAAAAAACCGCACAAAAATTGTGCAGCGGAAGGAATCCCATCAGGCCCGGAGCACAGATCTACGGGATCCGTGATGGTTCAGGTAAGCTGGTGTCCATAATGACGGCATCCTTCAATTACGTGTTTCCGCATGATGACGGGAAGAGGGGCCGGATGGTACATATAAGCGGTGCATTCAGCCATAAAAACGCACGCGGTCAGGGCTATGCAAGACGCCTGATAGAAGCGATTGAGAAGGATGCACGCAGGTATTTCAAGGCTGATTATCTGTGCTGTGATTCAACAGCCAATGAACTCTATACAGGCAGCGGCTTCATACACGCACCCGCGGATGAGACCAGGCTGTGGAAGCCCCTGACATAGCGGTCATCATCTGCCCGATGTCATCTGAGCGTTTGGTGTATCCATTTACCGCGGATGAACCTGACGGTAAAGATAACGCCGCGGATACCCCAGTCGCAGAACATTCCGATCCATACACCCATTGCTCCTATATGAGCCACTCTTATCAGGAAGACGGCAAGTGTTACCCTGCACAGCCACATCGTCAGTGTTGCCGTGATCATCGAGAACCTCACATCTCCCGCAGCCCTCAATGCGTATGCGGTTATAAAGGACGGCGCCCATAAAACGGGCTTGACCACTGTGATCCATCCGAGCATGTAAATGCACAGGGCGGCGCTATTTGGTTCCATGCCGGCAAGAACAGTAACCGGACGTGCTATCCCGTATGTAAACAGACAGCTTGCCAGGATAACTATATATCCCCACAGGATCATCTTCTTCGTGTAATAAACAGCCTCATCCTTTCTGCCTGCTCCAAGGCATTGTCCCACAATGGTCATAAGACCTATACCCACACCTACTCCGGCAATTCCGTTCATATTTTCCATGATATTGGTCATGGACTGCGCTGCGATAGCTATCGTACCAAGTGTCGATACCGTGGACTGGATCGCCAGCTTGCCGAACTGGAACATGGAATTCTCTATGCCGTTTGGTATACCCATGGCAAGGATCGTCCGGATCTTTTCGGCATCAGGACGGATCTTATGATAATCTCTTACGTATATCGTCTGATCTTTATTTCTTAACTTGACCATTAAGACCACTGCCGAGAAAACCCTTGATAACAGGGTGGCTATCGCGGCACCGGTAACACCCAGTCCAACACCCCAAATGAGAAAAGCATTTCCTGCAACATTAAGAAGGTTGGAAACTATCGCTATATTCATAGGAAGCTTCGTGTTTGACTGTGCCCTGAAGATGGCACTGCAGGCAGCGGCAAGGGCTACCGACGGATAGGAAAGAATAGTCAGGAGAAAATAAATCCCCGCAGCCGACATTACATCCGCATCAACCTTTCCAAATACCAGATAAAGAAGACTGCGCCTGAATATAAGTCCCAATACCATCATTGTTACCGATAATACGGTCGATACAAGGATAACCTGCCCGGCTGACTGCCCGGCTCTTTTGTAATCCTTCTGACCGATACAGGTGGAACAAATGATGACACCGCCTGTTGCCATCGCATTGAAGGCCTGCACCACAAGAATGTTGATGGAATCCACCAGCGACACTCCCGACAGAGCCGCAGCACCGACATTGCTGACCATCATGGAATCCGCCATACCCATGAGAGAGTTAAGGAATTGTTCTGCAATTATGGGAAGCAGCAACAAAAACAGCCTTCTGTTGCCAAACATATGCTTAGAGTCCAAAGTACGATCCTTTCTTATAGTAAATGATGCTCATTCTCTCTGGCGCTTGTGTGCGATCTTATATTCATACATTTCCCTGTCGGCAATGCCAAGCAGCTGATCGATGTTTAATCCCGGCTGGTAATCGCGGATCACACAGCCTATGCTTGCGGTTATTTTGTATGGCTTATTGCTGCGGGCGTTCATTTCCTCAAGTATTTCTTCAAACCGGGCAATGCGGCTTTCAATCACATCATCACTGTAGTTGCCTATCCCGATCACAAAGAATTCATCCCCGCCGGCCCGGACGCATATTTCATTGCCTTCAGCCGATTCATATATTGCCCGGCTAAGTGTTTTCAGGCTGAAATCCCCTTCCTTATGGCCATAGTTGTCATTGACGGATTTAAGCCCGTCCATGTCTATGACACTGACGTAGATGCTCTCATCCTTGTCGGCGTCTGCAAACAGCTTAGCCATCCCGGTCTCCATGCCGCGCCGGTTATACATACCTGTCATTGCGTCGTGAGCAGACAGGTTAAGGAGCTGATTCTTCGAGCGGGTCATTTCCAGGGCATTGTTGACAAATCTCAACCAGTTACGATATACAAGATCAACAGGCTGGTAGTCAACCATTGACCGGTTGAGCACTGAGTAACCGAGGGCACTTCCGTTAAAGTGAACCGGCGAGAAAAAATAAACCGAAGGCTCATCATGGGGTTCAAAAAGGAGAGGAATCATCATGCCGATATCAAACAGATCCTTATCTGATAAGGTACCGTATGAAACCTTACCCGCATTATCAGATGACACAACAATACGCATCCTGTCAGGATAACCTTCGTCGAATCCGTCATCCGGATTAAGCCAGCTGTCCTTAAGACAGAGCCTGTAATTAAGAAAGGGCTTTAGAAGATAAACACTGTCACAGATCTTACCAAGACATTCATCAGGTGTCCCGGTACCCGTAAAGGACTCAAAGACATAGCTCTCCATGAGCATTCCTATGTTATAGGTCTGATTCTCGTGAATAGTGGCCAGATTGTAGGATGGAGAATGGATATTGTGCCTGATGGTATTAACCATATCGAACACGCTGGTGGCGCAGCCGCAGCTCATGCCGGGATTGAACACCCGGCTTATATCCTCATCATAGGGGAGCAGCTCCTTATCCGGCTCAATACAGCTTCTGATGTAATCCACCGCCGAGGCGGCGGCACAGGCATCATTGGCATCGAAGGATGAAAGAACCACCTCACACCACCTGCCCTCGTCTACCGTGTCAAAGCTTACCACAATAAGATCCTCAGGTATCTCAAAGCCGCTCCTTCTTAAACGTTCGATAAGACCTATAGCCATATGATCGCTGGCGCATATTACGGCATCCGGTTTCGATATCCTTCCCGATGCTATATCCCGTGCGAGACGGTCTCCCCCCGTATACCAGAAGTCGCCGTACACTATATGTTCTTCACTTACCTTAAGGCCATGCCTTGATATTTCGTCCAGAAATACTTCAAGCCTTGATTCTGCCACCTCGTTGCCCTTTTGTCCCGTAAGAATACATATATCCTTTTTGCCGTGGACATCGATCACGTGTCTGCACATTTCACGCAGGATCTCTTCATTGCGGTTACTGATAAGCTTAAGCCCGTCAATACTCATTTCAAGCGCAACTGCCGGCAGACCCGAATGCCTGCCGATCTCATCCTTCAGCATCTTTAATGTCCTTCCGGCCCTGTCGGCAAAGATATTGGTAGTATCTATAACGACTCCGTCGAAGTGATCGAAATTGGCAAGGCTGTATATGTTAGATTCGCCTCTTGCGTACTGCCTGCGGTTGAACTCGGCATGAGTCATGGCGCAGAATACAAGAAGGTTATAATCATATTTCAGGCATTGCCCGATCATTCCTTTTATGACCCTCCGTTCATGAGCCGCCTCAGGCAGTGCAGTAAACAGGGCTATGTTTTTTCTTCTGTTCATAAAGTAAGAATTACCTCCGGTCAGTATCCTTAAGCAGCAACTGTCATGTGCCGGATTTATTGTACCATATTATGGAAATTCTGTGAAAGAAATAAATCAATTATGTTGATAAATATGACTTTCAGAATTGTTAGAGTAAAATATTAATAGGCAAATAGATTAATTAGTAGGGGGAAGAGGAT
>CAMORO010000080.1 GCA_946623875.1 uncultured Lachnospiraceae bacterium
AGTACAATTCCTTCGGTTGATATCGAACTTGGAAATAAAGCGTCGGATCATTCCGACGCAAGGCTCAAGGCACAGGCGGCAGCGCTGGCGAAGGGAGTGGATGCGTTCTTTTAGGCAAAGTGAGTTGAGGTGACTGCCCGACTCACTTTCAGTTTTCAATAACCCTGATCACGGTAATATTTCTGCAGCTCTCATCTTCCGCTAAGTCATACAACCGTTTTTTTGAAATAACATATGGTCTCATTATCACGGCCTTCGTGTTTTTCAGAACATATCCTACATCATCGTTCGATAGCAGTACTTTGGAACCGATGGGGTAGGGAACTATGAATTCGAACAGTGCTCTTATACATTCAATAGAATAGAGTCCGCATCCCTGTAAATATTCCAGTGCATCTATCTGATTCATGGGCGTTCTGCTGTATGCCTGTACAGTTACAAGATTGTCAAAGGCTGATGCTAGGCCGACTATCTGTGCAGACATTGATATCCTGTCTTTTGTGAGCCCGACGGGATAACCCTGGCCTCCTGTTTTCTCATGGTGCTGCCATACTGCGTATGTGGTATTGACAGGATATGAGAGCTTCTGAAGTAAGCGGAACATTATTTCGGGATGTTTGCGCAGGATGACTTTGTCGGCTTCATCGGCGTTCTCCTTGTTGTACAGATCGGGACCGAAGCTTGCCTTCCCGAGGTCATGATACAGTGCGCCGATCGCTATCTCTTCGATTGTTTTGGCATTGTATCCCAGTGTCATGGCAATACCGGTCGAAAGAAGACAGGTGTTGAATGTATGGTGGTATATCCAGTTCTTGAAGGTTCTGGTGTAATCCTCTGTTTCATACAGGAATTTGTTCTCGTGAAAACGTGCCCGCAGATGCCGTATGAGTTCCCTTGTCATATCTTCGATATGTTTCCGCTGAGCCTTGAATGCGGGTTCGAAAGGATTGTCGAATATTGTTCTGTTTGCGAAGAGATCCTTGATCAACTTGATGAAAGCAATCTTCTCATCTTCATTGACCAGAGGCTCCGATAATGGTATCTGTTCTCTCCTTATGGGATTGTCGTGCTCGATATAGCAGCCTTTAAGAGAAATGCTTTTTATGGCATTGATACCTGACGCGGTAAGCCTGTTTCCCTTGGCAAGCAGTACCTTGAAATCGTCATTGTAGATCGTTCTTGCGATCCTGTCCCCGGCCATAAGATTTGACACTTTTACAAATTCTTCCATATACGCCCCTCTGATAATTATCTGTTAATAGTATTATTGCAAATGTGGGGCTTAATTTCAATGGCAAACGTGATTGAAATATGAATTTTGTTGAAAAAGGTGATTTGTCCTGTTTTCCTTTTGCAGCGACCTGTTCCGAATAGTTACTCCTTATCTGCATTCAGAAAGTCATAAGAAAATATAATTATATATTGCGCGCAATTAAAATGTATGCAATAATATATTATGTGATATAAACTACGCAGGTTTGTTTGCGAATGGAAATTTATAAGGTAGGGAGGAGATAGTTTATGGAATTTACAATGATCGAGGCAGGATGGTTGTCACTTATCCCACCGGTTCTGGCGATCACACTGGCGCTTATTACCAAGGAGGTTTATTCCTCATTGTTTATCGGGGTGTTCTCGGGAACCCTCATCTATGCGTTTGCAAGCGGGGGAAGCATCATCAGCGCAGTTTCAACGATGTTTGACCTTATGTATTCAAAGATTGCGGATAATGCATATATGATCATATTTCTGTCATTGCTGTGGGGTGTCGTGATACTGGTGTCTAAGTCCGGAGGAAGTGAAGCATATGGGCGTTGGGCAGGAAAGAAGCTGAACAGCAAGCGTTCCGCTGCTATTGCCACTTCTCTGCTTGGACTGCTCATCTTTATTGATGACGGTTTCAACAGCCTGACCGTTGGAACCATTATGTGTCCGGTAACCGACAGGCTTCGAATATCAAGGGAAAAGCTTGCATATATAATCGATGCGACGGCAGCACCCATATGTATCATAGCCCCGGTTTCAAGCTGGGCAGTGGCGGTTGCAAGTGAAGTCAGCGAGGAAGGCGGCTTCAACATTTTCCTGTCGACAATTCCTTACAATATGTATGCATTGATGACAATAGTAATGGTATTTGTTATTGCGATAACAGGTAAGGATTTCGGGCCGATGAAGAAAGCTGAAGAGGATGCGGAAAAGGGCATACATGATAAGGCCGCAGATGTAGGGGACAAGGATTTGGAAGATGATGAAAAGGAAGATGGGAAATCCGCCCGGGGCAAAGTTATTGACCTTGTTCTTCCTCTCTTTGTTCTTGTTGTTTGTGCCGTTCTCGGAATGGCTTACGTAGGCGGGTTCTTCGAGGGAGTCAGTTTCTCGGAGGCGATAGGCTGCAATCCTACCGGAGGCCTCACTCTCGGAGCATTTGCGGGACTTCTCACGGCATTTGTTTTATACATTCCAAGAAAGATCATGAGTTCCAAACAGTTCGTTTCATACATTGTGAAGGGAATTGGAAATATCGTGCCTCCGATGCTTATACTCATACTGGCATGGACTCTTGGAGGAGTGTGTAGACAACTTATAGGAACGGGAGTGTTTATTTCGGGGTTCGTAAGTAATTCGAATTTCCCGCTTGGATTCCTTCCTGTTATCATTTTCACAATAGCGGCATTTATGAGCTTTTCAATGGGAACTTCATGGGGAACCTTCGGTATGCTGATACCGATAGTTACCATGATCTGCAGTGCAAACGGAGCGGAAGCTTATCTTATTCCTGCACTTGGAGCTACGCTTGCCGGTTCCGTATACGGTGACCACTGTTCGCCAATCTCGGATACAACGATACTATCTTCAACTGGTGCCGCCTGTCAGCATATACGGCATGTGGAAACACAGCTTCCGTATGCCACGCTTGTAGCTGTGGTATGCGGTATCGGATATCTGATCTCGGGATTTTTGTTAAATCCATGGGTATCAATCGCTGTGGGAATAATACTGATCATCTTAGCTGTTAATGTACTTAACAGGCGTTGGGGAGAAGATGGTAAGATAAAGGAAGCTGTAAATCCTTCGAAGTGAGAAATCCGGGATAAAGAAAGCAGACGGCGACAGAGATAAGTGAAATCCATATGGAAAAATGGATCAAATATAAAATGAAAGAAGGTTATCGGTATGAATGATAAGGGATTTGACATTCAGGAGTATATGAGTAAAGGTGTCGAGCAGGTAGTGGGTGATGCGCTTAAGGCAACACTTAAGGATCCCAAGGAAAGTGCCTTTATGCTCCGTTTCGCCTCGGCCAGCAGGGCAGCCACACGAAAGCGTAAGAAGGCCGCAGGATCCGGTGAACATATTCCGCCGTTTCTCATTGCAAGCATTACGAGTGAGTGTAATCTTCACTGCTCCGGCTGTTATTCCAGGTGTAATCATGCAACCGTGGACGAGGAGCCCGTTAGCCAGATGAGTGATGAGGACTGGCTCAGGGTGTTTGATGAGGCGGGTGAACTGGGAGTGAGCTTCATCCTGCTTGCCGGCGGAGAGCCGATGTTTCGTCCTGATGTTATCAAGGCAGCCGGGAAAAAGAGAGAGATAATGTTTCCCGTATTTACAAACGGAACCTATATGAGCGACAGTTATTTTGAACTGTTCGACAACTGCCGCAATCTCATTCCGATCATGAGTATCGAAGGAAACAAAGAGGTTACTGACGAAAGAAGAGGACAGGGCGTGTATGATAAGCTGATCTCAAACATGGATGAGCTTAAACGTCGCGGACTTATATTCGGCGTGTCTGTTACAGTCACCACTGCCAATATAGATGAAGTGACCTCGGAGTCATTCCTTAATGAGCTTAAGAGCAGGGGATGTAAGGCAGTCATTTATGTTGAGTTCGTTCCCGTGACCGAGGAAAGCTCTGATCTTGCACCGGGAGATACGGAAAGAGATTATCTTAACAGTGAGGTACAAAGACTCAGAAGAGATGATCATGATATGGTGTATATTTCTTTCCCCGGAGATGAGAAGGGATCCGGTGGTTGTGTTGCGGCAGGAAGAGGCTTCTTTCACATTAATTCACACGGAGGTGCAGAGCCTTGTCCGTTCTCACCTTATTCGGATATAAATGTCAGGGACACTTCCCTTAAGGCAGCGATCAACTCAAGGCTGTTTCGGGCACTTCGGGATAACGGCCATCTTCTTGAGGATCACAAGGGTGGATGTGTGCTGTATGATAAGAGAGATATAGTGGAGCGTTTGCTGCAGAATGCTTAGTGAAACAGGGTGCAAACCCTGTTTCATTTCTTGCTGACAAGCAGGGAACGAATGTGTTAAACTAATGCAGTATAATAGTTATCGGAATTTAATCTGTATGAAAGAAAAAAACGTCATAAAGTTTCACCATAGGAACATGGGAGATATGATCATATGGACAGAGTTATAGTGGGTATGTCGGGCGGTGTAGACAGTGCCGTCACGGCATACCTTTTACAATTGGCAGGTTATGATGTTATCGGTGTAACATTACGTTCATGGATCGGCGGGGACGGTAAGGAGAGCCGCTGCTGCGAGATAGATGATGCGAGGAATATCTGCGCGAAATTAAATATCCCATATTACGTACATAATTGCTTTGAACAGTTCAGGGATAAGGTTACGGATCCGTTCATCAAGGATTATGTCAGTGGTCTGACACCAAATCCCTGCATAGAGTGTAACCGTTATGTGAAATGGGACCGTATGCTTGATATGGCGGATACTATGCAGGCAAAGTACGTCGCAACCGGGCATTACGCGTCGGTTGTGAAGCTTGATAACGGGAGATATACGGTTAAGAAAGCGGAACATACCGGGAAAGATCAGACCTACATGCTGTATAAGCTTACGCAGGAGCAGCTTGGCCGGACTCTTATGCCGCTTGGAAAGCTGACAAAGGAAGAGGTCAGGAACATTGCCGCGAAGGCAGAGCTTCCCGTTGCGAATAAGCCCGATTCCCAGGAAATATGCTTTGTTACAGAGGGCAACTATGCAGAGTATATTGAGGAACACTACAGTGGAGAGTTACCGGGGGAAGGGAACTTCGTTGACGAAGATGGCAGGATACTCGGACGACATAAGGGAATAATATATTATACGGTAGGACAGCGTAAGGGACTGGGGCTGCCTCTCGGTTATCCGGCTTATGTGAAGAGTATCAATGTCGATACCAACGAAGTCATAATAGGAACACAAGCCTGTCTGTATAAGGATAAGATAATATGCAGGGATGTCAACATGCTCAGTATTCCCTGTCCGGATGCCGGAACCGAAATGAAATGCAGGGTTAAGATACGTTATCATTATGTACCGCAGGAGGCGCTTGTGAGAATGCTAGATGATAACAGGATAGAGATTGCCTTCGACACACCCGTGCGTGCCGCAGCACCCGGGCAGTCGGCAGTTCTGTATGATGATGATGACTGCGTTATCGGCGGGGGAGTGATAGAGTGAAGCAAGAAAATCAGGAACGACCTCTGAGCCCTTATGTGTTTCAGAGTTAAAGAGGAACAGTATGAATAAACTGGTAGTGATCACAGGCACAACCGCATCAGGCAAAAGCGATATAGCCGTGGAGCTTGCGAAGGAATCCGGCGCCGAGATCGTATCGGCCGATTCACGGCAGGTGTTTCGGGGGCTTGACCTTGGCAGCGGCAAGATAACCAAGGAGGAGATGCAGGGTGTTAAGCATCATCTTCTGGATGTAGCTTCTCCAAATGATTATTTCTCACTGGCTGACTTCCAGAAGCTTGCATATTCCGCGATAGACGATATTCATTCACGCGGAATAGCGCCTTTTCTTGTCGGTGGAACCGGACTGTATATAAATGCGGTAGTGGATGGCTACAACCTCCACGAGAGCAGGCCGGATCCGGAGCTTCGCAAAAAGGTTGAGGAACGAACACTTGATGAATTGATCGAAATACTCAGGGAGAAGGATCCCGAAGCACTTACAAGAGTGGATCTTATGAACAAGCGAAGGGTAGAGCGTGCGGTAGAAAAGGTGCTCAGCGGGAAGACAGGTGAGAAACCGAGCAGTCCGCGATATGATTCTCTGGTCATCGGAGTTACCTGGCCGCGAGATGTGCTGTATGAGCGTATCAGGATCCGTCTTGACCGTCGTCTTGAGATGGGTATGATAGACGAAGTAAAGAACCTGCGTGAAAGGGGAGCAAATGATGAATTCCTCTACAAGCTTGGTCTTGAATACAGATACATACTTATGTATTTAAGAGGCGAATTTGACAGCTTTGAGGCTTTTCACGACAAGCTGTTCATGGAGATAAGACATCTTGCCAAGGAGCAGATGACATGGTTTAGAAAGCGTAAGGATATACACTGGATCGATATGAACGGTGATCCGATAAAGGAGGCATCCTTATTGATCCGTGAGTTTGCCATAGAGAATGTTTCATGATATCATCTGACTGTCAGATCTGTTCGGGTCATGGTACATTAAATAAACGGAGAGGATAATATGATTTCACTTATAGTAGCGTATGCGAACAATCATGTGATCGGAAACAAAGGCTGTATTCCCTGGAGGATAAAGGGAGAACAGAAGCGTTTCAGGGAACTTACCACAGGAAATGTTGTTATAATGGGAAGGCGTTCTTATGAGGAGATAGGACATCCGCTTCCCAACAGGACAACCATTGTTGTGTCCAATACGAAGAAGTTCGAGGAAGAGAATTGTATGACCGCCGGATCTCTTAAGGAAGCAATAGAACTTGCCGGAGACAGGGAGATCTTTATTTCGGGAGGCGCAAGACTGTATGAGGAAGCACTGCCTGTTGTAGAGAAGATGTATATAACAGAGGTTGAAGGCGATTTCGAGGGGGATACGTTTTTTCCGGATTTCGATCCCGGGGATTATGACAGGGAGGTCGTTGAACATCATGACGGTGAAATACCGTATACTTATGTAACATATACCAGAAAACACTGAAGGGAAGCAACAGGATGGTACATTTCGTGGGAGCCGGTCCCGGAGCGGTTGATCTGATAACAGTCCGGGGTGCCGAACTGATCAAACAAGCGGATGTTATTATATACGCCGGTTCGCTGGTTAATCCGGAACTTTTAAAGAATGCAAAAAGTGACTGCAGGATATATGACAGCGCGTATATGAACCTTGAAGAGGTAATGGATGTTATCAGGAACTGCAATGGTGAACTTGTTAGGCTTCATACCGGGGATCCTTCTCTTTACGGTGCAATAAAGGAGCAGATGGATATACTTGATAAGGAAGGGATTCCCTATGATGTATGTCCGGGAGTCAGTTCAATGGCCGGCGCGGCGGCGGCGCTTAAGGCGGAATATACCCTGCCGGGTGTATCGCAGAGTGTGATCATAGCAAGAGCAGAGGGGCGGACAGGAGTACCGCAGGGACAGGAGCTTAAGGTATTGGCGGCACATCACTCGACTATGGTCATTTTTTTGTCATCGGGGCTTGCCGACAAGGTAAGTACTCAGCTTACAGAGGGCGGATATGATAAGGATACGCCGGCTGCTGTTGTGTACAAGGCTACATGGCCGGATGAAAGGATAATAAGAACCACTCTTGAACATCTTTCAGATGATATGCGTAAGGAAGGGATCGATAAAACGGCTCTCATAATAGTGGGAGATGTTCTTGATCATGAATATGAGCTCTCGAAGCTTTATGATAAGGATTTTGCAACAGGTTTCCGGGGTAAACCGTAAATATCATAATAGTCACACAATAATTAAAATTTGACTTTTGTCTTTCTTTGCAATAAAATCAATATTATGAGTTTTAGGGGAATTAATTAAGGGTGTACATTTTTATGTGCATTCTTTTTTTTCACAATAAATCAGGCGAATTGGATTCTGAACAGTTGTTAAATGATCAAGGAGACCGGGATGTCTGCACTTATTACGTTTGAAAACGTAGGAAAAATATATAAAACCGGGTCAATTGTGTACGAGGCCCTTCATGATGTCAATCTGGAAATAGAAGAGGGTGAGCTTGTCGTTATTCTGGGTCCCTCGGGAGCCGGGAAAAGTACTCTGCTCAATCTTCTGGGAGGACTTGATGCGGCTTCGAGCGGAAAGATATTTTTTGCCTCCGAGGAGCTGACCGCCTTTGATGATGTCAAGCTTGGTAAGTTCCGGGCAATGGATGTGGGTATTATATTCCAGTTTTACAATCTTGTTCCTACTCTTACGGCGGTGGAGAATGTTGCTCTCATGGAGGAACTTGGGATTAAGATAATGGATCCTGTCAAAGCGCTGGAAATGGTGGGACTTGCCGAGCGCAAGAACAATTTCCCTTCACAGATGTCAGGAGGACAGCAGCAGCGTGTTTCGATCGCAAGGGCTCTTGCCAAGCAGCCCAGGCTTCTCTTGTGTGATGAACCGACGGGAGCGCTTGATACAAATACGGGAAAGGAAGTACTTAAGATACTGCAGGATCAAAGCCGTGTTTATAATAAAACGGTCGTTATGGTAACTCATAATGCCCTGTTTGCCGAGGTGGCGGACAAGGTCATCTACGTGAAAAACGGTACTGTTGTTGAGGTTAAGCATAATGACAGTCCCAAGGATGCTTTTGATCTGGATTGGTAGTCACAATGAAGAAGAATCTTATTAAAAAAATGTTCCGCGACCTTAGGTTTAATGCGGTTCAGTTTGTTTCGATATTCATCATGTGCTTCCTTGCTATATTTTTGCTTGCGGGGTTTGATGCCGATACACAGGGACGTCTGAGGTCGTCTGACAGATATTTCAAAAAAACGAATTTTTTCGATCTGCTGCTTACGTCTGAGGGATTTACAAGGGAGGATATCGACACACTGGAAGAAATTCCCGAAATAGCACATGCGGAGAGAAGAACATCTCTTAAAGGTAAAGTAACGAACTGTTTAAATAAAAAGATCGAGCTTAATTTCATTGAATCCGATGAAGTGTGTAAGCTGTACCTGATGGAGGGCGAGCCCTTTACGGCCGGTAAAAGAGGCATATGGATAGACTGGCATTTTGCAAAGGTACACAATCTTTCCATAGGCGATACGGTGGAGATCGATATTGACGGGAAGGCGATATCGGAACCGGTGACAGGGATAGTGGATGAACCCCAGCACACGAATTTCATGATAGATGAATCCTACACAGAGGCTCAATACGGGGATTATGCCTACGCATTTCTTGATACATCCGAATATCCTCTGGATGATATAAACTTCGAGACAGCCGTCGTGGATCTTACTACGGTTGAGAATCAGATGTATCTGACAGATGAGGATATGAAGGCATTCAAGACCGCGAAGCTTGATATCCTCGATAAAATATCCAAGACATCCATGAGCATAATGATAAAGCCCGAGCAGGAGGCGTATGCAGCGCAGAGATCGGACTGCAGCTTTAATGACACCATGATAGCGATATTTCCTTCGCTGTTCATTGTACTTGCTCTTCTAAGTACGATAACAACGATGTCCAGGATAACGGCCAAACAGAGGACGGTCATAGGAACTCTCAAGGCACTCGGCTTTAGCAGGAAGACTATAACACTGCATTACATTTCATATACGGTGGTAATTGCTTTCATGGGATGTTTTCTGGGGCTGCTGGCAGGTTATTACGGACTCGGAGAATGGCTGATAGAGGATTTCTATGACTACTATTCCGTTCCGGGCGGGTCTATGGGAATGTCTTATATGGTTCCTGTTGTTGCTCTTTCGGTAGTTGTTTTCAGCGGAGTGGCCAATTATCTGTCATGCCGTCGTCTTCTTGTGCTCAGTGCATCAACGATACTCATGCCCGAGGCTCCCAAGGCAGGCGGTGCCGGTTTTATCGAAAAGCTCTTTATCTGGAAACATTTAAGTTTCGCGACAAGATGGAACTTAAGGGATATAAATATTAACCGTTTCAGATCTGTAATGGGTGTATTCGGTGTACTTATCTGTTCATCGATACTGATGGGAGCCTTCGGCTTCGATGAAATTCTGGCAGAGCAGGATGATTGGATGTATGATGATCTGCGACCGGCAGATTACACGATCAACCTCTCCGACCGGGGGGGATATTCCTGGGCATATGATTATGCCAGAGAATATAAAGGCCAGATGATAATGACAAGCAATGCCGAGCTTATGAGCCGTACGGACAGCAGGCTGTTTACTGTAACCGTGGTTGATAAGGGCAATCTGTATCGAGTACAGAATGATAAAAGAGAATATCTGGATATACCGGTATACGGAGCTATAATCAGCTACAAGGCAGCAGAAGCCCTTAATGTAAAAAAGGGTGGCAATATCAGCTTTCGTTTGCCGACCGAGAAGAAGATCTATACGGTTTCGGTAACCGATATATGCAAGTCGCCTGACGTGCAGGGAATAATAGTAAGCAGGAACTGCTTTGAGAAAATGGGAGGATATTTCGATCCCCAAACCGTTTACACAGATATGACCGTACCGGTTTCGATAGCATCTGACAGAAGAGAAGTGACCGGAGTTATAAACAAGAATGAATTGATCCATTCTCTTGAAAAAGACATGGAAAGCATGAACGATATGGTCATCGTTATCATAGTTATAGGAATGATAACCGGCTTTACGGGAATGTATAATACCGGAATAATGTCATATATCGAAAAGACCAGAGATGTTGCAACACTTAAGGTGCTTGGTTTTGCGACGGAAAAGATAAGATGGATACTTCAGCAGCAGAATCTTTTTCTGACAGGAGCCGGAACCATCCTTGGAATACCAGTCGGTCATCTGTATATCAAATATCTGATAGATTCAATGGATCCAACGGCCGATTACATAGTGGATCTTACATATTTGCCATATGTTAAAATGGTAGCGTTTACCTATGGTCTGTCGATTCTGGTAAATGCTCTCATTTCAACAAGGGTGAAGAGTATAAATATGGTCGAAGCATTAAAAGGAGTTGAGTAAAGAGGATGAAGATAGTAAAAAGGATGTTTATAATACTTGTTATTCTGGGGCTTGCAGGTGCAGGCGTATATTACTACATGCAGCCCGATGAACTGGAGGTAGTGGCAGCCGATACGGGTTCCGTAGCACCGAAGCTGACTATGACAGGAAATGTTGAGGGTAATGAGGCGCTTACGGTTTATGCCGATGTGAGCGGAAGAGTTACACATAAGTATGTTAAGACCGGAGAGCGTGTTAAGTCCGGTGATATGCTTCTTTCATATACGGATGATACACAGAGGTATGCCGTGGATGTGGCTGAAACCAACATTGAATACGAGCAGAAGATAATAGATTCCATCAAGAGTTCCCGTGCGGCCAACCAGAAGAAGATCAATGATGCCAATGTGAGGATCAAACAGTGTGAAGCTGTATACGCGAATGTTAAGTTCAATATAATGGCTCTGGATGCAGGTAAGTATGAACATGATTACGACAGACAGAGGCAGAAGCAGATAATCGAGAATGATATCCTCAAAATGCAGGATGAAGTATCCTCAGACCAGTCAAAGCTTGCCAAGATAGAAGCCGAGCTTAAGAAAGCGGAGCTTCTTGAGGAAAAGAAGGATGTAAGTAATCTTGTAGAGGAAGCGAAGAGGATACAGGATAATATTTCGGAGACCAACTCGGCGATATCGAAGAATCAGAGGGATATCGTATGTCTTCCGATAGAAGGGATGGATCCTGCAACCTACAATGCATACCAGCTTCTTCAGAATGATCTTGAGACCGTAACAAGGCTGTGGAGTGAAGCCCGTACCGACCGCGATACGGCACAGTCCATGGTAAGGGCATATGATGATATCCTCGGAAATGAGCAGAAGATGGCGTTGGATGAGCTCTCACTCGATCAGGCAATGAACGAGCTTGAGAAGGCAGGATCCGGATGTGTGGCTCCTTCGGACGGAGTCATTACCAAATGCTATGTGGATGATGGAGCTGCGGTTGAAAAGGGCGCGCCTGTATTTGAGATGCAGAAGGCGGATGATTACAGGGTTAAGCTTCTGGTATCGAAATACGACATCCCTTCAGTAAAAGAAGGACAGACAGCCATTGTGAAAATAGGCGATATCCAGTATCACGGAAAGGTTGAAACCATAAGTCAGTATGCGGAAGCCGACTCCTCCGGAAAGTCAAGGGCGGTAGTATATATTTCACTGTTCACGACGGATACCCTGATAGTTGGCATGGAAGCTGATGTGGTCATCGATCTTGAGGAAACCGGAAATGTATTGAAGATTCTTAATGAGTGTCTGTATGCCGATGATAACGGAAGCTATGTCTATATTGTTGACGGAGACAACAAGGTGAGGAAGCGCTATGTTGTGACAGGTATAAAGGACAGTTCATTTACCCAGATAGTTGACGGGCTCGATAACGGAGCGCATGTAGTATACGATCCGGCAGCAGCGGAGCATGAGGATGAAGTGATAGCGGAAAAGATGCTGTGATCTGCATAACTATAAATATTTATAAAATATGGTAACTATTCAGAACAGGCTCAAAATACTTCGTATTTTTCGCTGTTTTGGATTC
>CAMORO010000081.1 GCA_946623875.1 uncultured Lachnospiraceae bacterium
CCACATGGTGTCTTTGCATTTTATAAGCAAGCTCCGAAATACTGTCCTGAAGGTATGAGCATATCCTTTCTGCCTCAGCATCCATAGTGTTGTCAGGTGAATAGAGTACCGGCTTACCAAAAACAAGTCTCCCAAGCTTAGGGCAAACATAAACAGGTACAAACGGGATACACTTCCCGGTCTGCCTGTAGAAATACCTGCCGATACGGACAAAGCCTCTTTGGAATCTGTGTACGATATTATTATACTCTGTATATTCTTCGGGAAAAATGACAACCGAAGCTCCCTCATTAAGCCTGTCACAGGAAAGCTGAAAGGTTTTCAGGATACGGGTATCATGATATACCGGTATTGTTCCGGCATTTGTAAAAACAATCCTTGAAATCCCGGGAAGCATATATGAAAGCAGCCTGTAAAAAGGTCTTAAATAAGCCGGCTTTTTTGACCAGAAGTCCCTGTAAGCATAATCAGCCACCTTGTCTTTTTCCATCATATCACTGATACACCAGATATAATGCTCTCCCGGAAAATACAGCTCGGCGGCAATGGGGCCATAGGCCTGAGAGTGGTTGCCGACAAATATTTTAGGACCCTCAGGAAGAGCATCCGTCCCCTCTGTTTCATATACCGGTGTTAGAAGGGATGCGATTTTTTTTATTATCAGATATACAGGATGTTTCACTAAATGTCTTCCCCAAACCAGAAAATCAATCTTCTGAGATTATATCGCATTTTTATCATCTTAGCTATAGGATCCAGAATTTCATCAGAAATTCGGGATTCTTAAAAATTTTCGTCTTAAAAATTTTGTACTATATCCAATTGCCACTTACGGCCAAAAATGTGATAGAATAAATTTTAATTACTTTAATTGACAGGTTTAACAATCTCAGATGCGAAAAATATGGCTTAAAGACGCACTGCGCAATATCGGAAAAAGAATAGTATCCTGGCTGTCCATAGTTACGATAGTCTTCATCGGGACAACCCTTATACTCGGACTTTATTTTGGTTCGGCCACCGTAACAAAAGCCGGCAATGCTTATATTACAGGACAGAATTTTAAGGACTTCGATATATCGAGTAATATCGGTATCAAAGAGGACGAGATCGAACGGGTTAAGAAGCTTGAGCATATAAATGACGCCGAAGGTCAGATCAGTGTAGCGGGGATCGCGACCAAGGGAGAGAACAGCACGGGAATAACTCTGATCTCAATAACCGACAGGATAAGTGTTCCCACCGTAACGCAGGGGGCACTTCCGTCAGCGCCTGATGAATGCGCTGTTTCTTACAGTGCCCTTGGCAAGCTCGGAGCAAAGACAGGCGACGAAATCGAGATAAACATCTCGGCAACAAGGTTTGAAGGGATCCTGTCAAATAACAGATTCAGGATAACGGGAGTGGCTTCACACCCCGACTATATGGTCAACATAGATACAGATTATATCGTTATTCCGTTGTCATGCTTTGACACCTCCGGGCTGTCTTTTGACTATTCCAATATTCTTGTGGATGCCGATATTACGGAAAATACCTTTAAGAGTGCTTACAAATCGTTAAGCGGCAAGATAAAAGAGGTTCTTGAGAGTGAAGCCGATTCCACGATGGAGGTCAGGAGCGTTTCGCTTAATGAGGAGCTCGATAAAGAATATGAAAACGCGGAGCACAGGGTGGATGAGGAGCTTGAGAAAGGAAAAAGTGAGCTTGATGAAGCAACGGCACAATATAATGACACCCTGGCCGATGCAAAGAAACAGATAGAGGACGGAGAAAAAAAACTGAACGAATTAAGAGCCGAAGGAGAGGAGGAACTTGCCGAAGCCAAAAGAAAAATAGAAGAAGGCGAAAAAGAATACAATACCCTGTCAGAAGATGGAGAAAAGCAGCTTGCAGATGCAAAAAAACAGATGGAAGAAGAACTTGCCAAAGCTAAAGAAAAGCTGGCCGAGGGCTATAAGGAGCTTGAGCAGGGCGAAAAAACACTTAACGAAAAAGAGGCCGAATACAGTGAGGGAGAACGGAAGCTTGCGCAGGGAAAGGAAGAACTGGATAAGGGTCTTGAGTTGTATGAAAGTGCCTTAAGTCAGATAAACGGTAAGGTAAGCGATTCAAGGATAGACCAAATGATCGGCATACTTAAAAAAATATCCTCTACTCTTTCACAAACGAAGGATATGATCGATCCGGCTGACACGGAGATCATTGAAATCACGGAAGCGCTTCCGGAAAATAAAGATATCGAAGTCTTAAGTGGGGATATCGAAGTCGAAAGGAAGACGAGGGATGATGTGACTATAGAATCCGGCGAGAACCCGGCGGATGATGTAACTAAAGATGACACCCCGGAGCTGTTAAATGATGAACTCATAACAGACGAGCTGACAGAACCGGATGATGATATTATATTATCAGACCCGATCAGCTCCAAAATAGAGGAACTCATAGACCGGCTTGAGAATTTCAAGGGAAAAGATACTGTTTCAAGATGCTATGCCGTGCTGGACATTTATGATGAACTGTCCCGGACCATAGATCCGGAGAAATTGAGAGAGCTTAACAAGACATTGGAAATATCCGCCTTCGGAACACTGATCGCTAAAATAGAGGACGGGAAAAAACAGCTTGAGGATTACAGGAACAAGTATGAGCTCGGAAAAGAACAGCTTAAGGAAGCCAGAAAGAAACTTGATGAGGGATGGATCTCTTACAAAGAAGGGAAAAAACAGCTTGAGGATGCTCAGGCCGAATTTGACAGTAAGGAATCGGAAGCGCAAAAGCAGCTTGCGGACGCAAGAAAAGAATTTGAGGAAAAAAAGGCCGACGGTGCAAGAAAGCTTGCGGATGCAAGAGCGCAGCTTGAGGAAAAAACAAAAGAGGGTGAAGCAACTCTTAAGGAGCTTGAGGATGAGCTTAAAAAGGCAAAGGATGAATATGCCGCCGGGAAAGCAGATGGCGAGAATAAACTGGCTGATGCCAATCGGAAATATGAAGATGCCAAAAAGGAATCCGGCGAGAAGCTTTCGGAGCTTAAGACACAGCTTGATGATATGCGGAGCGCTCCGCTGAATTCCATAGTCCAGACAAGGGATGTCAACTTTCCGTATGTCCAGACCAAGTCGTTCATATCATCACTGGAGGGCTTCTTCGGAGCCTTTACTCCATTATATGCATCGATAATAGCGATAGTATGTTTTTTCACCATGACTATTATCATAGAGGAGCAGAAAGCCCAGATCGGAACCTGCAAGGCTTTCGGAATGTACGAATCCGAGATCATGAGAAAGTACCTTGTCTTTGGTGTATCCGCCGCTCTTATCGGTGCGCTCACGGGTATCGGGGGAGCTTTTGTCATAGAGAGATTTCTTATCAACACAATGAAAAACAATCTCGCGTTCCCGCTTGGCAATACCGGACATAATATCTTCATGATAATACTTCTGCCTTCACTTGAAGTGATGATAACCGTAATTGCTGTTCTCTGGTCATGCCACAGATACATAAGATGCTCGGCTGTAGGATTGATAAGCGGAAACGAACCGGTCGCAAGATACAGGAAAAAGGCCGGCAGATCGCTTTCAAAGAGTATTTATCTGAATCTTATAATCAACAATCTGTTCACGGACATAGGACGGGAGATCGTTTCTGTGGTCACAATCGTCATGTGTGTATTTCTTGTCGGTTTCGGAATTGATATAAAGCTTGCCTATGAAGGGGCTCTGGCAAGACAGATGCATAACATCTGGCAATTTGACCTGACGTTAACGGAATCCGGAACAATAACGGATGAAGAAAAAGAAGTGATAAAGCAGGAGCTGACTCCCTACGACACACTTTATCTGCCCATTACCGCGGGAGTGATATCCGAGGGAGGCTCGCAGGTTCTCACAAGCATGATCTGTGTAGATGACAAGGATGAGTTTGAAAGATTTTATGTACTGAAAGACCCCAGGGGGAAAGAAATAAATGTCTTTGATGACGGTGTTCTTGTGACCAAGGAAATGGAGGATATAAACAGTCTTTCCGTGGGCAGTATAGTCAGTCTTGTCAGCGGGGAACTGACTTATTCGGAGGTTTCCGTAAAGGGGATATTCATGCTCTATGCCGGTAAGACCATGATAATGACTAAGGATTATTACATGAAACAGCTTGGAACAGCCCCTGTATACAATACCTATTATATCAAGATCAACGGTACCGGCGCCGATGCCGCGGCCTTAAGGGACAGGGTGGCAGAGCTTCCGGGCGTTTCCTCGGCGGAACTGACCAGTAATCTGAGGGATCGTAATCTCGCGGTAGTCAGTGTCTATAATTCCGTGGTCGTCATAGTTATCCTCTTCTCGATCATGCTGTCGTTCATGATCCTGCTGAACTTAAGCAATATTCTTGTGGCTCACAGGATGAGAGAGCTTCTTACAATGCGTGTGAACGGATTTTATAACTCACAGGTCATCGGTTATCTTGCAAGAGAAGTGATCCTTACCGGTCTTCTGGCTATTGTGACGGCACTGGCAGTTGGCATGCCCGTCACCGGTATAATTATCAAAAATATTGAGACAGATGCATTTATGTTTGTGCGCCGGCCGTTTATTCTTGCATGGACGGCATCGGTTATGATAAATGTCCTGTTTTCCGTCATCATTAACTTTATCGCATTCAGGAAGGTAAATAAGGTTCCGCTTACGGATATCAATAAGTATTAAACGGAGGAGATCATGGCATTTAAACAAGAAAACATCCGGATATTGTACAAAATAATGCAGCTTTTGGAGGGTGATCCGGGGGTGGCCCTGGAGAGCAACATTTCCGATGCTATGGAGACTCTTATGGGGGAAATGCATGCCGAAGCGGGAGCAATGTGGCTTAAAAACCGTGATTCGGAGCGCATCTACAGTATCGTATCGATCGGAGAAACAGACATTACGGGATTTTCCATCGAATACGGCCAGGGACTTGTAGGAACAGCCTGTAACAGCTTTGAGCCCGCAGTGATCTACGATACATCCGGGGATGACAGATTTCCCGCAGGCAAGGATGAGATAACGGGGATCGAGGTTAAGAATCTTTTGCTTATGCCAATGCAGCTTCGGAAAGAAGTGATCGGCTGTGTGGAGATCTTTAACAGACCTGAGAACGAGAGGTATTCGGAAGATGATATATCACTTATTCATTCTTTTGCCGGGCTGGCTTCCCTTCTTATGGATGAGAAGGGATACAGCTATGCGCCGGATGTTAACAAAAAGGCAATAATGTCCCTTCGGAGCATAACAAAGGATTATCCCTCAGGTCTTGATGTCGTACATATCCTAAAGGGGATAGATCTGGATATATATGAAAACGAGCTTCTGGTCATTCTGGGCGAGAGCGGATGCGGAAAGTCAACACTGCTCAATATTATTGGCGGAATGGACAGCCCGACAGGCGGCTCTATATCCGTTGACGGAAAAGATTTTTCCCACCCAAGCGACAAGGAGCTGGTGGATTTCCGGCGCGATTCCATAGGATTTATCTTTCAGGCATACAATCTTATGCCCAATCTGACGGCACTGGAGAATGTGCAGTTTATAGCTGAACTGTGTAAAAATTCGGGAAGCTCAAAGGAAGCTATTGACATGGTGGGGCTTTCGGACAGAGCAAACAACTATCCGTCCATGATGAGCGGCGGTCAGCAGCAGAGGGTTTCCATCGCAAGGGCGATCGTTAAAAGACCCCGCATAATACTTGCAGACGAGCCAACGGCAGCTCTTGACTTTTCTACCGGCCAGGAGGTCCTTGAACTTATAGAGAAGCTTATCAGCGAAAAAATAACTACCGTTGTCATGGTTACCCACAATGTAGAGATCGCTAAAATGGCCAACAGGGTCGTGCGGGTCAGGGACGGGAAGATCTCAAGTATAAGGATCAATTCGTGGCCCATGCATGCAAAAGACCTTATCTGGTAGCCGGAAAAATTTACGTAAACACTTGACATCACAGACTTTATAAATATAATAATTGGTGTAAGCAGAGTCGCTTCGGTTTTTCCAGAGCGGCTTTTTTGTTGTGCTGAACAGTCCGTTAATCATATAAAAGGATAGTTTTGACGAATCATATGTATGTACAAGGAGGAAACGATCATGGGTAAACCAACCGGTTTCTTGGAATATGAGAGAAAGGATGGTCCGGTAAGAGAAGCCGGGGAAAGGATTAAGGATTTTGATGAATTTCACGTTCTGCTTCCCACAAAGGAGCAGATGCTACAGGGCGCAAGATGTATGGCATGCGGCGTTCCGTTCTGTCAGTCGGGCACCATGATCGCCGGAATGGCATCAGGCTGTCCGCTGCACAATCTTGTACCGGAAATAAATGACTACGTATATCACGGAAACCTTGAACAGGCATATATACGGCTGTCCAAGACCCACTGCTTCCCGGAGTTCACCTCAAGGGTATGTCCCGCTCTGTGTGAGGCGGCATGCACGGTTTCGGTACATTCGGATCCCGTATCGACGAAGGAAAATGAGAAAAGTGTCATTGAATACGCCTATGCCAACGGTCTTGTCAGGCCGGACAGACCGGCTGTACGCACAGGTAAAAAGGTTGCCGTAATAGGCTCCGGTCCTTCAGGTCTGTCGGCTGCATACTGGCTAAACAAGAGAGGTCACTCAGTTACTGTATACGAAAGACGGGACAGGGCAGGCGGGCTGTTAAGATACGGAATACCCAATATGAAGCTTGATAAGCGTATCATCGACAGAAGGATAAGCCTGATGGAAGAGAGCGGCATTGTCTTTAAGTACGGGATCGATGTCGGAAATGATGTACCGGCAGACGAACTGCTTAAGGAATACGACCGGGTGATCCTTGCCTGCGGTGCTGCCAATCCAAGGGATATAAATGCACCCGGCAGAGATGCGAAGGGTATTTATTTCGCGGTTGATTTTCTCACAGAGGTCACCAAAAACTTAATAGATGCAGGATATGATCATACAAAGATACTTGATAAGAAGGATTTCTCATTTAAGAGCCTTAGGGGCAAGAGTGTGGTTGTCATAGGCGGTGGGGATACAGGAAACGACTGCGTTGGAACCTCGATACGACTGGGCGCGGCATCCGTAATACAGCTTGAGATGATGCCAAAGCCCTGTGAAGAACGTGCGGCAAACAACCCTTGGCCCGAATGGCCCAAGATCCTTAAAACGGATTACGGCCAGGAGGAAGCCATATTCCTGTTCGAATCCGATCCGAGGGTTTACCAAACTACTGTTACTGAATTCGTGAAGGATAAAAAGGGCAATCTGACATCGGTTAAGACCGTTAGGCTTGCGCCGAAAAAGGATGATGCAACGGGGCGCATGCAGATGGTTCCTGTTGAGGGAACCGAAGGTGAACTTAAGGCGGATCTTGTGCTTATTGCAGCCGGCTTCCTTGGCTCACAGAAATATGTGACTGACGCGTTTAAGGTTGATATAAACGGCAGAACCAACGTTGCAACGGCAGAAGGGGCTTACGCAACCAGCCGTGACCGTGTATTCACCGCAGGCGACATGCACCGCGGCCAGTCACTTGTAGTATGGGCCATCAGCGAGGGCCGATCTGCCGCCAAAGCAGTGGATGAGTCATTAATGGGATACAGTCTTTTGTGAATTCCCTCAGTTACAAGTAAACGGATCATGATATCTGTTCCATTTCGCCGGATTAATTTAGAACAAGCTCAGAAATGATAACAGTTACCACAACACATAAATACTGTCAGACTTCATCATCATAATTGATAACAATGATTCAGATTTGGTAATTGTTAACAAAAACAGTCTTTCGTATTGATAAATATTTAACATAAATTGCATTGACACCATTCAGATAATGGGTATAATTAACCGTGTAAGCAAGGTCGCTTCGGATTTATCCGAGGCGATTTTCTTTTACTCTGAGGCAGCTATGCGGAAGACAGTAACAAACATTCAAATATTCAACCGCAGGCGATAACTTTCATAACATTTGACAAAGACGTCAGTCCGTATGGGATTGACGTTTTTTATTTTTAAAACCAGATAAAGGAGGAAATAACAATGGAAAAACGAATACCTGAACTGTACGGGAGTCTCGTATTTAATGACAAGGTCATGAGAGACAAGCTTCCCAAGGACATCTACAAAGCACTTAGGAAGACCATTGAAAATAATACACATCTGGAGCTTGACGTAGCCAATTCGGTTGCGGTAGCCATGAAGGAATGGGCAGTTGAGAATGGTGCGACACATTTCACTCACTGGTTCCAGCCCATGACGGGATTTACCGCCGAAAAGCATGACTCCTTCATCACTCCCATCGGAAACGGCGAAGTGATAATGGATTTCTCCGGCAAGGAGCTTGTTAAGGGCGAGCCGGACGCTTCAAGCTTTCCTTCGGGCGGACTGAGGGCAACCTTCGAGGCAAGAGGTTATACGGCATGGGATCCGACATCACCTGCTTTTATAAAGGATGGAACCCTGTATATTCCGACAGCCTTCTGCTCATACACAGGCGAAGCACTTGATAAGAAGACACCGCTCCTCAGGTCGATGGATGCACTTTCAAAGGAAGCTACAAAGGTTCTTAACAAGATCGGACAGACAGATGTTACCGGCGTATCTACCACCGTGGGACCGGAGCAGGAATATTTCCTTATAGAGAAGGAAGCATACAAGCAGCGTAAGGATCTTATATTTACCGGAAGAACACTGCTCGGAGCTCTTCCTCCCAAGGGGCAGGAGATGGAGGATCATTACTTTGGAGCTATCAAGCCCAGAGTAGCAGCATATATGCACGATCTGGATCTTGAGCTGTGGAAGCTTGGAATTCCTGCCAAGACCAAACATAATGAAGTGGCTCCGTGCCAGCATGAACTTGCTCCGGTATTCGATACAACGAACATAGCGGTAGACCACAACCAGCTCACTATGGAAATCATGAAAAAGGTAGCTGAGAAGCACGATCTAGTATGCCTGCTGCATGAGAAGCCCTTCGCAGGCATTAACGGATCAGGTAAGCATAACAACTGGTCAATGGTTACCAACACGGGAGTTAACCTTTTGGATCCGGGCAAAACACCTGCCGACAATACCCAGTTTCTCATCTTCCTTGCTGCGATCATTGAAGCAGTGGATGAATATGCGGATCTTTTAAGGGTATCGGTAGCAAGCCCCGGAAACGATCACAGACTTGGAGCCAATGAAGCGCCTCCCGCGATCATTTCCATCTTCCTTGGAGAAGAGCTTGAAAAGGTAGTAGAATCGATAAAGAATGATACCTTCTTCGAAAAGAGCGGCACTACAAAGATGAATATCGGAACTACGGTACTGCCTCACTTCACAAAGGATAACACCGACAGAAACAGAACTTCACCCTTTGCATTTACAGGTAATAAGTTCGAATTCAGATCACTCGGATCTTCACTTTCTGTATCGGGACCTAATGTGATCCTCAACACCGCGGTTGCGGAAGTGTTGAGCAGGTTTTATGAAAAGCTCAAAGATGTTGCACAGGATGATATCGAATCCGCTGTCCATGAGCTTGTTAAAGAGTCAATAACCGCCCATGAGAGAGTGATCTTCAACGGAAACGGATACACTGATGAATGGGTTAAGGAGGCAGAAAAGAGGGGACTTTACAACTTAAGGTCCACGCCGGAAGCCCTGCCGGCCTTCATTGCGGATAAGAACAAGGCATTGTTTGAAAAGCATCATATCTTCACCGAAAGCGAACTGGAATCAAGATATGAGATCCTGCTTGAAAATTACTCGAAAACGATCCATATCGAGAGCCTTACGCTTAAGGATATGGTACTTACAGAATTCATGCCCGCGGTCGGTGAATATGCAGATCAGCTGACGGCATCGGTAAGTGCAAAGGCAGCACTTGATCCGCATCTTGCCTGCAAGGCCGATATGAAGATGATCAGGATCTTAAGTGACGGCTATGACAAGCTGTTTGATCTTACCGATAAGCTTGCCAAGGATACGGACAAGGCCGAGGCTATGGAGGATTCACTGGCACAGGCCAAGTTCTATCATGATGAGATACTACAGGATATGGCGCAGGTAAGAAATGTGGCGGATTCACTGGAAGTATACCTTCCCGACGGAATCCTTCCGTATCCGAAGTATGAAGATATATTGTTCTATGTGTAATTCCGGGGTTAAATTCCGAAAACGTCACAACCTTGCCTGTGTAAGTTTGAATGGATTATTAACCCGCCCCAACATGTGCAAGAAGTGATGCGAAGCAGCACGGGATTGCTAATGTATATAAACAGACAACGGCGTCAACCAGTCAGGTTGGCGCCTTTTTTAACTTAAAGCTAGAGAGGAGAGAGATTATGGATGAAATGATGAGTATTTTGGATGAGAAAGTGTTTGGTGTCTGGTTCCTTATAGGAGCGGCACTGGTATTCTGGATGCAGGCAGGCTTCGCCATGTGTGAAGCGGGCTTCACAAGAGCCAAGAACTCGGGAAACATCATTATGAAGAACCTTATGGACTTCTGTATCGGAACAGTTATGTGGTTCATCTGCGGTGCTTCGATAATGCTCGGTGAGAACATGCTTGGCGGCTTCTCGGGACGTTTTACCTTTGATGTGTTTACGAACTTTGCGGATTTTGACTATTCGTCCTTTGTATTTAACCTTGTGTTCTGTGCGACAACGGCAACTATCGTATCGGGTTCGATGGCTGAGAGAACGAAGTTCTCCGCGTACTGTGTATATTCGGCGATCATCTCGGCGATAATATATCCGATCGAGGCACACTGGACCTGGGGTGGCGGTTTCCTGGCACAGTGGGGCTTCCATGATTACGCAGGAAGCAACTGCATTCATATGGTTGGCGGTATATGTGCTCTTATCGGTGCGTGGATGCTCGGACCCCGTATCGGTAAATTCTCAAAGGATAAGGATGGAAAGATCATTAAAGTCAATGCTTTTCCCGGCCACAACCTTGTAGTGGCTGCACTGGGTGTTTTTATTCTGTGGTTTGGCTGGTACGGTTTCAACGGAGCCGCAGCAACCGATATCCCTACTCTCGGATCCGTATTCCTTACAACAACGGTAGCTCCCGCAGTGGCAACCGTAACCTGTATGATCTTTACCTGGATCAGATACGGAAAGCCCGATGTTTCGATGTGTCTGAACGCTTCACTTGCAGGTCTTGTGGCAATTACCGCACCCTGTGATGTTACCGACTGTGCAGGCGCTGCCATTATAGGTCTTGTCGGTGGTCTTCTGGTTGTATTCGGTGTGTGGTTTACCGATAACGTTGTTCATGTTGACGATCCCGTCGGTGCAGTTGCTGTACATATGATGAACGGTATCTGGGGTACGATAGCAGTAGGTCTGTTCGCAACATCTTCGGCTCCCGGCTTTGCTGTGGCAGGTATTGAAGAAGGTCTCTTCTACGGCGGCGGTATAAGTCAGCTCGTAAAGCAGCTTGGCGGAATGTTTGTTACCATAGCATGGACGGTGGTTACGATAATAATAGCTTATTCGATAATTAAAAAGACTATTGGTCTGAGGGTTTCCGAAGAAGAGGAGATCCAGGGTCTTGACAGTACGGAACATGGTCTTGATTCGGCTTACTCGGGCTTTGCGATCATGGATATCGCAAACACGATGACAATGGAAGTAAACGAGAACACGGATCTTGGTGTAGGCGAATACGAACAGGCTTCACCTGCGAAGATCAACGCGGCCGTTCCTGTTGTAACACAGCCGTTTGTCGACACCGGAATGAACAAGGTGGTTATCATCGCTAAATTGGCAAGATATGATGTTCTGAAGAAAATGCTCAACGAGGCAGGTATCACCGGTATGACCGTGACTCAGGTAATGGGCTGCGGCGTTCAGAAGGGCGGCGGTGCCAAATACCGTGGAGTTGAGGTCGACGCAACCCTTACTCCGAAGGTTAAGGTTGAGGTTGTTATAGGTAACGTACCCATCAAGGATGTTATCGATGCAGCCAAGAAAGCACTCTACACCGGTCATATCGGCGACGGTAAGATCTTCGTATATCCTGTGGAGAAGGTCATCAAGATAAGAACAGGTGAAGAAGACCTCGAGGCTCTTAAGGATGTTGAGTAGATAGTAAAGAGCCGCCGCAGAGCTGTTCTTCACTATAAATCCTTTGTCCGGACGGTACAGGCACTCCTTCTGTACCGTCCTTTTTTCGTTTACGCAACTATTCAGAGCAGGCTCAAAACATCTTGCAAAAGCCGGTCCTTTAGGGCTTGATGATATGGTAGAATTATTTTAAAATAAAAATAACCTATAATTCCGCATAATTTTTCGACTTACACCTCAATGGTAGTAAGCGGGATTTT
>CAMORO010000082.1 GCA_946623875.1 uncultured Lachnospiraceae bacterium
GGCCGCGCCGGCGACACCCGCCCCCACCCCGGTGCCGACACCTACGCCGGAGCCTACAGAAGAGCCGACACCTGCACCTACACAGAAACCGGAACCTACCGATATTTTGGATAAAACGGTCAAGGTTACACTTTCCAAGGTTTCATCAAAAGATGATACGGTGGAACTTGAGGGTGCAACACTTAGGTTGAGCGCTGACGGAATTGACTTAAGCGGAGTGGGCATTGAGTCCGGGCCGGTGCCACTTATAAGCTCAGACGGGATAACCTGGACGAGTGGAGATTCGCCATTGGTATTGACGGATGTACCGACAGGACGTTACGTATTCCATGAGGAAACAGCACCTGAGGGACATAAGGTGGCAGCAGATATCGTATTTGATATACACACGGATGGAAGCATAGAAACAGTGGAAGTTGATGATAATTCGTTGGTAGACGGCTACAATAAGCTGGTAATTATGGTGGATGAATATGTACCGACGCCGACAGCGACGCCGACGCCAACAGCGACACCGACACCGACGCCAACAGCGACACCGACGCCGACAGCGACACCAACAGCGACACCGACAGCAACACCGGTGCCGACAGAGGAGCCCAAGCCAACGGTAACACCTACACCTAAGCCAACAGCAACAGCAACACCGACGCCGACAAAAACGCCTGAACCTACCGGAACGGTAAGACCTACACCGACACCGGGAAGAGGAGAGGTTCTGCTGCCGGCAGTAACACCGACACCCAGGCCAACGGCGACGTCCAAGCCAACGGCAACACCGACGCCTACACCGACGCCGACTAAGAGCAATGAGGCAGATATACTTAAACCCACCTCAAAGCCTACACAGCGACCTGTTCAAACGCCTACGGCTACAGGTTCAAACAGTATGATAATACCTCCGTCAACACCTAAGGAGGTTGAGGACAGGATCGAGAAGCTGCTTGATACACCTGAGAGCAGTTCGAGGAAGGAAGCTGTAGCGGTATTAAGGGATGCCTGCATTGAGATGAAGGATGAGAATCCCAATGTATTTGATGATCTTCCTGCTGATACGCAGAAGAGGATTGATACGCTCATCAAGACAGGAGTTCTGGGAGTCAGAAGCGCAAGGTCAGGAGAAGCGGCAGGAGCCAAGCTGCCCAAGACCGGAGGCCTTATGGGAGCGGTAATACTCATATTAATAGGAATGGCAATGATAGTTACGGGTATTGTAATGAAGAGAAGGAGGCAAACCTGATAAAGGAATACCTTCCTCAAAACACAATAAAGTAAATGATATAACATTTTTCGTTTACTATAGCCGGACACTCAATAAGAGTCGGAGAAATGATCTGAGCAGGGTCAGTCTCCGGCTCTTTTTGTGCATGTTCGGAAAATCCAATAAACAGAAGAAAATCCAATCAGCCGGATGTAAGTAAGTCAGATATAGCAGGCAAAACTGCCTTTAGCAGAAGAGTTACCATATGCAAGGAAAATGTATAACTGTTATAGGAAAAACTTATAAAAGCATATAGAAAACAGGAATTAGACAGTAAACTGTACCTTTGATATATTCTATTCATGAAGCGGGTAACACTTCAGAAAAATGAAAGATGGAATGAAATAGAAAAGGAGATAAAAAGATGGCAAGGATTAAATTGTTAAAGCTTGAGGAAACAAGCGGTGCGGAAAGAGAACGTTATGAAGAGCTGGCAGGAAGGAATGCGGTTACCAACATGAAGTCGGGCCTTCTTAATGATGCAGCTACATATGATGCATACATGGCATGGTATACATCATGGAACAGGCTGGTAGAGGTTATCGGTGAGAAGGATGCAGTGCTGTATGCACATGCGATCTCAACCACCAATTCGTGCCAGTTGTGTTCACTGTTCTTTATAAGCGATGTAAAGGGATTGGGACTTGATCCCAACAACCTTCAGTATGATGAGAAAGAAGAAATACTTACGGAACTCGGACGTCAGATCGTTAAGAACCCCACGGCAGTATCTGACGAGCTGTTCGATAAGCTCAGGAAGTTCTGGAATGATCAGGAGATAGTAGTTATAGTAGGTTTCGCAGGTCAGATGATCGCAACAAACAACTTTAACTCTGTTCTTAAGATCGATGTGGATCAGAGACTGCTTCCTATAATAAATGAGTTCAAGCCTGCAACATGGCGCGAGAACATCAAGTAATGGTAATGAAACAGATTGGGGTTATGGCCGGAGCCATAGCCCTTATTTTTTGCCCGGGATATAGTTGAACGAATCACTTTAGTAAACGAAAAGAATAATTCCGTTCACTGTAATCCGGCAGACATATCCTGTATGGCAAAGGAACAGAGGAATGATCATGGCGGATAAAATTAAGGTATATGAATTGAAAAATGTAACCAAGGTGTACAGAAATGAGGGCAGGGAGTTCACGGCACTTAAAGACATAAACCTTGATATATATGAGGGAGAGATATTCGGTATCATAGGAATGAGTGGTGCGGGAAAGTCAACCCTTGTAAGGACACTCAACAGGCTGGAGGAGGTAAGTGACGGAACGGTAAGCTTCTTCGGTGAAGATATAGGAAAGCTTGGAAGCAAGGAACTGAGGAAGGTCAGGCAGTCGATATCCATGATATTCCAAAGCTTTAATCTCCTTAATCAGAAGACGGTGCTTGATAATGTGGTACTGCCTCTTAAGATAGCAGGGGTACCGCGCTCGTTAAGGCGCGAGAAGGCCGTTGAAATGCTTAAGGTTGTAGGCCTTGAGGAGAAGAAGGACTCATATCCGGCTCAGCTTTCGGGCGGTCAGAAACAGAGAGTAGCGATTGCGCGTGCACTTGCTGCCGATCCCAAGGTTCTGCTGAGCGATGAAGCAACAAGCGCTCTCGATCCGAGGATAACTTCGGAAATCCTGGATCTGCTGAAAGAGATAAATAAAACACGAGGACTTACGGTTGTAATAATCACACACGAAATGTCGGTCGTTGAAAAAATATGTGACCGTGTGGCCATCATTGATGACGGAGTGCTTGCTGAAGTGGGAAAGGTATCGGACATATTTACTGCACCGAAATCCGAAGCGGCGAGACGGCTTATCCTTCCGGGCGGCGAAGGAAATGTCGTGAACCCGTATAAGGCTTCAGGAAACGGTGGAAGGATAGTCAGGATCGCATTTGATGGTCTGTCGGCCAACGAACCTTTTATATCCAATCTGGTTGAAGATACGGGACTCAAAGTCAACATCCTCAGTGCCAACACAAAGAGTGTGGGTGGTATCGGTTACGGACAGATGATCATTGAACTGCCAAAAGGAGCAGATGATCAGAAGGTAGTGCTTGATTATTTCGGGAGTAAGGGACTTGGTATAACGGAGGTGGATGAGTAATGGAAGCATTTGTTCAGGCTGCAATAATAAAAGGAATAGGTGAAACACTGCAGATGACCTTTTTCGGAACCCTGTTCTCATATGTGATAGGTCTTCCGCTGGGCGTGATACTGTATTTAAGCGCCAAAGGGCATCTGTTTGAAAACAAAACGGTAAATGCACTGGTCGGTACGCTTGTCAATATCTGCCGTTCGCTTCCGTTTCTTATCCTGCTCGTACTGCTTATACCGTTTACAAGATTAGTAGTGGGAAGTTCGATAGGAACGAAGGCAACCATAGTTCCTCTCACTGTCGGTGCTATTCCCATAGTTGCAAGAATGGTGGAGTCTTCGCTCAATGAGGTACCGTCAGGGATCATTGAAGCGGCTCAGTCCATGGGAGCTTCACCGTTATTTATTATAGTAAATTTCATATTACCCGAGGCGGTTCCGTCCCTCCTCCTTGGCGGAGCCATAAATATTGCCACCGTACTCGGCTATTCTGCAATGGCCGGAGTAATAGGTGGCGGAGGCCTCGGAGCCATAGCGCTCCAGTATGGCTATTACCGGTACGAGAAGACAGTCCTTTGGGTAACGGTAGCGCTGCTCATAGTCATGGTCATGGTAATACAGGAAGCCGGAGTGAGACTGTCAAAACGCGTGAGACGATCCTGATTTCGCACAAATGACATTATAGGCAATATTTATAACACACAATAACACATATGTATTTGCAATAACATACAAAGCAGTATATATTAGGATCATCAAATGTGTCGGACATCGATTGATGTACCTGATATATCAGGCATCAAAAGATGTTATGATGCATCAGGTATCAGATGATATAAATGATAAAAAGAAGAAAAGAGGAGAAAAATTATGAAGAGAAGATTATTGGCACTGACACTGACAACAGCATTTGTACTTGGAGTAACAGGATGCGGACAGACAGCACAGACAGCGCCCGCGGCAGATGAGACGGCTCAGGCCGATGCAGCGGAAACAGAGACAAAGGATTCGGGAGTGCTCGGAGCAAGAGATGACTCACAGCCTGTAATGATCAGGGTGGGCGCCAACATAACACCTCACTCAGAGATCCTTGAGGTAGCAAAGCCCATACTTGCAGAGCAGGGTATCGATCTTGAGATAATACAGCTTGAGGATTCGATCACACCCAACACCGGAGTTATCGAGGGCAGCCTTGATGCCAACTACTTCCAGCATGTACCTTATCTTGAGCAGTTCAATCAGGAGAACGGATCGGATCTTGTGTCAATAGGAGCTATCCACTACGAGCCATTCGGAGTATATGCAGGAAGGACAACGGATCTTTCACAGCTTCCCGACGGAGCGCTCGTGGCAGTTCCAAACAACGTAACCAACGAAGCAAGAGCACTGCTCCTTCTTGCACAGGAAGGCCTCCTTACACTTAAGGATGATGCAGGCATCAATGCAACGATCGGAGATATAGTGGACAATCCGAGGAACATCGAGTTCAAGGAGCTGGCACCGGAGCAGCTGGTACAGGCACTTCCCGATGTGGATGTAGCAGTCATCAACGGAAACTATGCCATCGAGGGCGGACTTCATGTAAGCCAGGCGCTTGCGGTAGAAGCAAATGACGGACTTGCCGCAACAACTTACGGAAATATAATCGCTACCTCTCCCGATAAGGCAGAGGATCCGGCACTTAAGGCACTGGTAACAGTCCTTCAGGGAAGCGAAGTTAAGGAATTTATTGAAAGAAAATATGACGGCGCAGTAGTTCCTCTTAATTAAGTCGTAATACAAACCGGTAACAGGGGCTGCAGGAGAGTGGTATCATTGGCCATGGATCCTGCGGTCTCTTTTGTATTCGGTTTATTATGGTAATAGGAAAAACTTATAACAGCATATACTAATTAGGTATTAGACACTGATTTGCGATAACGATATATTAATAACATCAGATCAAAGGAGGAATGATGGAATGATAGGATTTGAATATTACAACCCGGCTAAGATAGTATTTGGTGAGGGATCACAGAATAAGCTTAAGGACCTGTTGAAGGAATATGGGGTAAAGTCACTCCTGCTGGTTTACAGCGGCGACTTTATTAAGTCTTTGGGTATATACGGTGTTATTATCGACGCGGTTAATGACCTTGGTCTTGATTTTGCTGAGAGTGGGGAAGTGGTTCCCAATCCCGATGTAGAGCTTGTCAGGAAGCTGGTCAAGGAAGGGAAGGAGAAAAAGGTCGATTTCGTCCTTGCGGTTGGCGGCGGAAGTTCGATCGACACGGCTAAGGCGATCGCCCTTGGTGTTCCGTATGAAGGTGACGTGTGGGATTTCTTTGAAAAGGGAGTATCCCCGAAGGAGGTACTTCCGGTAGGCGTTATCGCCACAACCGCATCCAGCGGCTCGGAGACATCTAATGCGGCGATCATATCAAATGGGGAGTGGAAGCTGGGCTTCGAAGATGACAGGATCATTCCGAGATTTGCGATCATGAATCCGGAATATACGGTTAATCTTCCATGGTATCAGACTGCAGCGGGAATTGCGGATGTACTTACACATCTTCTTGAAAGATATTTCTCGGATGTGAAAAATTCGGATACGACGGATTACCTTATTGAAGGGGCGGTGCGGGCACTGCTGCTTAATGCGGACAGGCTCATAAAGAACCCGCACGATATAAATGCAAGGGCAGAGATACAGTGGCTGGCCAGTGTGGCACACAACAACTTCCTTGATGCCGGAAGGGCAGCCGACTGGGGTTCACACCGAATTGAACACGAACTGTCGGCACAGTATAATATCACACACGGTGAAGGAATGGCTGTTGTTATAACTGCATGGGTGAAATATATGGCAGGTGTAAAGCCATGGCGTCCGGCTTTGCTTGCAGCACGAGTATTCGGTGTTGATCCATACAATTACAGCGAAGCTCAAAGGGCAGATATACTTGGAGACAAACTCAGGGAATTCTTCAGGAGTCTTGGACTTAAGACCAGCCTCACCGAGCTTGGAATTGATGATGCCGACTTTGAGATAATGGCTAAGAGAGCAACAAGGAACGGTGCGGTGGGTCATTACGAGCCGCTGGATGAAGCCAGGTTCATTGAAATACTGAAGCTTGCGTTGTAAGACGCACGGTTGCATATTATCGCGGAAAAATGTATATTAGGAAATATCCGATATAATATTTTTGAGATGATGATATGAAACTGAGCGAACAATACACAGACTATTTGAGAAAAAGAGGATGTACGATATCAAAGACTGCCCATCCGGGGATAACCGAGTGTATCAGGGAGGGCAGTGAGGACATTACGGTAGTACAGGTTGTTGATCTGACTGAGGATCTTGGAACAGACAACGAAGTGTTTGTGAACCAGACGAATGAGATAGCCGCAACCTTTGGTGATGAACCTGTACAGGTAGTGTCCTTGTTTTTTGTAAACGATATGAAGGATGTTGTACCGGTTGCGGGTGACACGTTTGGCTTCTGGGTAATAAGAGCCGATACCCTTCAGATCGCAACTCCTGACGATATAGGAGAAGGGCTTAAGGAGCTTAGGGATTTCTCGATTGATTTCCTTATGAGACAGAGGCAGCAGGGCGATGGCAGGGATACGAAGCCGGCAAAGGCTGTTTTGGCACTTGTTATAATAAATGCCGCTGCATTTGTGGTTTCACTGTTTTATCCCGATGTTGTAAGATATGGGATGACGGATTACGATAAGGTATCTCAGGGAGAGCTGTACCGGCTGTTTACAGCCATGTTTCTTCATGGCAGTATTGAACATATAGTCAGCAATATGGTGTCTCTTTATGTGATGGGCTCTCTCATGGAAGAAAAGATGGGAACGGTCCGGTTTGTTGTACTGTATCTGTTATCCGGTATCATCGGAAATGTTACTTCCTACTGCTATGAAATGTTTTCGGGAAATCACTATACATCAGTCGGAGCGTCGGGTGCTGTCTACGGTGTCCTGGGTGCGATAGTTCTGTTTTCCCTTATGAAAAGCATTGGCATGGAAATGAGCAAAAAGCGTCTTGCTCTTGCCATAATATTCTGCGTTTATTCAAGTGTCGCCATGCCGGGGATCGATTACGCTGCTCATTTCGGCGGTTTTGCGGGAGGCTTTGCCCTTGCGTTTGCGTTTCGGCAGTTTGCCCATGACAGTCTCTCTGGTTGATACTATCTTGTCAGCCAGACATACTATGATCGCTTCCCTTGTCCGCGGGAAGCTTCTTAGAGTCAGGGGCCACATATGTGTTTCGATCACATGCTGGGTCTTCCTGTCGATGCCGAAATACTTTACTGCCCGCTCCCTAGCACGTTTCGCATGAGTGTAGCCGTGCATGTCAAACAGCTTACGCTTAACCTTGTCCTTGTGCCAGTCGTACCCGAAAAAATCATGCAGAAGTGCACCTTCGATAAGAACTTTCTCATTAAACCTGAGCCTAAGAGCGTGTGCTATCTTATATGCGGTATGTGCTACATCATTTACATGGTCATACACTGATACGTCCCCGTGCTGGACGTATTTCTTCATTTCCTGAACCTTGCGGTGATTTCTTATATAATGAGCCATTTCGTTGAAATGCCTGGTCTTATGTTTGCTTAACGGCATGGTGAAACTCCCTGTCGGATGATTTTATGATCTTTAAGTCATTATACCACACTCCTGCCTTCAGTATAGCCTGATCTGTTACGAATCGTGAATTTCTGATGGAATTCGCTGTTTGTGATCGAATAAAAGTATAGCACAAGATGTATTGTTGCTCTTGAATTATCAGAGCATATCTTGTATAGTTAGTAAGTATTGTTTGATCGAATCCGGATGGGATACTTAACGGCATCGTGGCTTGCCGGGAGGATATAAAGGATCCGGAGCTTATAAATCAGGAGGTTGTTATGGATAAGAAGGAATATGCACTTAAGAAGCATGAGGAATGGAACGGTAAGCTGGAGGTTACCTGCCGTTGTGAGGTTAATTCGATGGATGATCTGTCTGTTGCATATACCCCCGGAGTGGCTGAGCCCTGTCTTAAGATAAAGGATGATGTGGATCTCAGCTATACCTATACACGCAGGGGAAATATGGTGGCTGTTATTACAGACGGAACGGCTGTGCTCGGTCTCGGTGATATCGGTCCCGAAGCGGGAATGCCGGTTATGGAAGGAAAGTGCGTACTGTTCAAGCGCTTCGGAAATGTTGATGCGTTTCCTTTATGTGTCCGTTCAAAGGATGTAGATGAGATAGTTAATACGGTGGCCCTGCTTGCAGGATCCTTCGGAGGAGTTAATCTTGAAGATATATCGGCTCCGAGGTGTTTCGAGATAGAGAAGAAGCTTAAGGAAAGATGTGATATCCCGATCTTCCATGATGATCAGCATGGAACGGCTGTTGTTGTGCTCGCCGGTCTTATAAATGCTCTGAAGCTTGTAAATAAGAGGATGGAAGACATCTCGGTTGTGGTCAACGGCTCCGGTGCGGCAGGCATAGCCATAACGAAGCTTCTTATGAAGACAGGTCTTAAGAGTGTCATACTGTGCGATACCAAGGGTGCGATCTATGACGGAAGGGACAACCTTAACAGCATAAAGGCAGAAATGGCAAAGATATCCAATCTGGAAAAGAAGAAGGGACAGCTTGCGGATGTGATCAAAGGTGCGGATGTATTCATCGGCGTGTCGGCTCCGGGTGTTTTGACGGCTGACATGGTTGCAACCATGGCTAAGGATCCGATCGTGTTCGCAATGGCCAATCCTGTACCTGAGATCCTTCCTGATGAAGCGAAGAAGGCAGGTGTTGCCGTTATGGGTACCGGACGTTCGGACTATCCCAACCAGATCAACAATGTACTTGCTTTCCCGGGTATATTCAGGGGAACACTGGATGTACGTGCAAGGGATATTAATGATGATATGAAGCTTGCCGCAGCTTATGCGATAGCAGGAATAGTTAAGGATGATGAACTGTCTCCCGAGTATGTGATCCCCAACAGCTTCAACGAGAATGTAAGGGATGCGGTTGCTTCAGCGGTTGCCGAGGCTGCAAGGAAGTCAGGAGTGGCAAGGATATAGTAGTGTAAAGAAGATTATGAAAGCTGACGTTGCAGCTCATCCCACGGATGAGTTGCAACCCTTATGACAAATAATGATAAATGAAAAGTAGCCCGAAGGGGGAACCAACGGGCTACGATGAGGGGAGTATAAATAATTAATAAGGGGTCGTAATCGAGAATCCTTTGAAGGGTTGATTCCCGTTTACAAGTTAGATTATAGTACACATTGACCAAAAAGACAAGCTTTTTTTTAAAATAGTATGAATTTTTTTTGAATCCACTAAATATTGTGGAATTCAGTAAAAATGCGGTTTACATAATGGTTATTTTACGATTTTTACTTAAAAATTCTGTAACAATTTCAAAAAAATTGACCGGAATTCCGATCAAAATCCATTAGTATATATCGGTTGTATGGTTGAAAAAATTTAGGGAAGATGAAAATGAGGAAGCTGGAACTTATCGCTCCGTGTCATTTTGGCATGGAGGCAGTGCTTAAAAGAGAAATATATGACCTGGGATATGATATCGTTGAAGTGTCTGACGGTAAGGTCACCTTCGAGGGTGATACGGAGGCAATAGCGCGGGCGAACATCTTTCTGCGCACTGCGGAGAGGGTGCTTATCAAAGTGGCGTCGTTTAAGGCTGAGACTTTTGATGAGCTCTTTGAGGGAACAAAGGCGGTTCCCTGGGAGGAATTCATTCCGGCGAACGGTAGATTCTGGGTAGCAAAGGCTTCTGGGATCAAGAGTAAGCTGTTCAGCCCTTCCGATATACAGTCCATAATCAAAAAGGCTATGGTTGAGAGACTTAAACAGACATATAATGTGAGCTGGTTTGCCGAGGACGGAGAATCCTATCCTTTACGGGTTTCGATAATGAAGGATATCGTTACTGTCGGACTTGATACGACGGGGGAGTCGCTTCACAAACGCGGTTACAGAAAGCTTGTCAGCAAGGCACCCGTTGCGGAGAACCTTGCGGCGGCAATGATCATGCTGACGCCATGGAATAAGGAACGTGTGCTTGTCGATCCTTTTTGCGGATGCGGTACCATTCCCATCGAAGCAGCTCTTATTGCGTGTAATATAGCTCCCGGCATGAACAGACAGTTTACGTCTCAGTCATGGGGTAATATAATGGAAGCAGACGATTACAGGGATACATTTGAAGAAGCCCGTGATGTGGTGGATATGAGTGTTGATACGGACATTCAGGGCTATGATATAGACGGTGATATGATAAAGGCGGCGCGTGATAATGCGGCTCTTGCAGGAGTGAAGGACAAGATACATTTCCAGAAGCGGCCGGTAGCAGAGCTTCATCATCCGAAGAAGTACGGCTTCCTTATTACCAATCCTCCTTATGGGGAGAGGCTGGGAGATAAGGAAGAGATGGCACTGCTGTACGGACAGCTTGCGGATGCGTACAAGGGCCTTGATTCATGGTCGGCTTACATTATAAGCGGCTATGATGAAGTGGAGAAGGTCATGGGCCGCAAGGCGGATAAGAACCGGAAGATATACAACGGGATGATGAAGACTTATTATTATCAGTTCATGGGTCCCAAACCGCCGAGAAGAACAAACGACAGTGCGAAGCAGCATTGAGGCGATGAAACGTCGCTGATTTAAAGGAGGGTAAGGTGACCTGCCATGCAGCAGATTATATTTGCAACAAAAAATGAAGGAAAGCTCCGTGAGATACGTATGATCATGGAAGATCTTCCCGTTGAGATCATTTCTTTAAAGGATGCCGGCATAACAGATGAGATCACGGAAGATGGGAAGACCTTTGAAGAGAATGCTCTTATCAAGGCGAGGACTATCATGGAGAAGACCGGTAAGCTGACTCTTGCGGATGATTCCGGCCTTGAAGTGGATTTCCTTAACAGGGAGCCGGGAGTGTATTCGGCCAGGTACTGCGGGGTCAATACTTCCTACAGGATCAAGAACAGGAATATTATTGAACGGCTGATCGATGTTCCTGATGAAGAGAGAACGGCAAGGTTTGTGTGCGTTATTGCGGCAGCCTTCCCGGATGGACGCAGTAAGACCGTACGCGCGACCATGGAAGGCAGGATAGGATATGAAGAGAAGGGCAGTAACGGCTTCGGATATGATCCGATATTTTATCTTCCCGAATACGGCTGCTATTCTGCCGAGCTGGATCTTGAGGAGAAGAATAAGATAAGTCACCGGGGCAAGGCTCTCAGGATGATGAAGGATATACTTATAAGAGAGACCGGTGTCTGATACGATTGTGCCTGATAAACCCTGAACACGATGAGAGAATATTTTATTTCGAAAGAGTAATATATGAAGATACTGATAGTTAGTGATACACATGGATATGAGGGTAATATGTGGCGTGTCATCCGCAGTGAGGAACCGGTTGACATGTTCATCCATTGCGGTGACATTGAGCATATGCCTACGGAACTTAAGGAGTATTTCTCCTGTCCGGTACATGTCGTTAAGGGTAACAATGATTACATGCTTAAGCTTCCGGAGGTTGATAAGTTCGAAATTGCGGGACGAAGTGTTCTGGTAACGCATGGTCATCATTACAATATTTACCGTAATCAGGATGCCATGTTCTTCTTAGGGGAGGAAAATCATGCGGACATCGTTATGTTCGGTCATATACACGTTCCTGTTGTTGCGTATTCGAGAGGTATCACGATAGTAAATCCGGGTTCGCTGTCTCTTCCAAGACAGCCTGATGCCAGACCAAGCTATATTATAATGACGGTTGAGGAAGGAAAGGAACCGGAGTATAAGGTGAAATATATATAAAATATACAAAAAGCCGTGGTCAACACGGCTTTTTGTATTCATGAGACATGGGGGATTCGAACCCCCGACAACCTGATTAAAAGTCAGGTGCTCTA
>CAMORO010000083.1 GCA_946623875.1 uncultured Lachnospiraceae bacterium
CATCTATAACTGCATGACGATCATTGTATTTTTTTACTACATCTTCATATCTCTCTATAAATCTCATAACCATCTCCTAAAATTCTATAATTAAGTTATTCATTTTCACTATATTGGAATATATAATATTCTTAGCAGTTTTCATGACGATACGCAGACCTATGTTATGTTCTCTGTCGTTTTGCTCAACTGTTTCCCAATATTTTACAGGATCAAACTTTTTACAATTATCCCTGATCCTGATCGTTACACCGTTTAAATTACTGATCACCTTTATCTCAATAATATTATTTGATTTAATAAAGCCATGTTCCATAATATTTCCACAGATTTCTTCCAATACAAGGATGCATTTTTGCCTGGTCCCGCTATCCTTTTCCTGAGAAGTAAGAAAGTTTTCAACTTCCTCGAGTACACTTGTCATTTCGTTTTTTTGTGAAATGGATCTTTCCCAAATATCTGAATCATCCACCCCGAAAGATCTGTCAAGCAATAGTAAGTCTTCCAAGTGTATTCTCGGACTTTTCTTATTTATTGCGACAATTATCAATATAAAAAGTGTCGACATCACTTCTCCCACAGGCAATGCTATGAATACACCTTTTTCACCCCAAAATCGTGACAGTATAAGTGCTGAAACAAGTATAAATCCCCATGCTTCCAATATACGTAAAACAGTTGACATTTTCTTTTTTTTCATACTTTGATACATGTTTGCAAGACACTGATTAATGGTTAACAATGGCTGTCCGAGTGCTGCTATGCGCAGATATTTTGCAGTCTCGATGACAGCAGACGGATCTTTAATAAAAAGACTTACAAAAGAATCAGCAAATACAAACAAAGTTACAGACAGTATAACAGAACACAATATGCCGATCTTCATAGAATGTTTCAGTAGATCAACAAGCCCCGTTTTGTTCTCTTCTCCGTACAGTGCAGCAGCTATAAGCGCTGCTGATAATCCGACAGCAGGACATATGCATCCAAACATCAGAATAATATTATTTACGACAGAAAGTGCTGCTACGCCGATTTCAGACCCGATGAACACAAGGATCAGATTAAGAGTATACGCATTTAAAGATTTACAAGTCCGAAGAGCTGCCGTTGGCATACCAAGGGAAATAATATCCTTATTATGATTGAAGCGGTATTTCCATAAATCAATCGAAAAGAAAGATTTTTTTGACAAATAAAAGTGCAACACGATTGCAAGCGAAAAGTAACTGCTTATAGTCGTGGTCAGACCCATTCCGAACAGTCCGCCTTTTAAATACACTATATTAATGAAATCACCCGCTAAATTAGTAATTGTCGTTAACAGGATACTGATGGAAATCAGCTTGTTTTTTCCTTCAATCTGCATCAATGAAAGGAAAACTCCGGTGATGAGAATGGACGGGATCCCAAAGGAATACCCCCAAATATATTCGGATGCCTTCTGAACCAGATTGCCTCTTGCTCCTAATGTCACAGCAACGGTTTTGGGGAAAAAAGCAGGTAAAATAGTCAGTATCACAGAGATGATCACTACATCAACAAAAGTTGTTGAAAACACCTCTTTTGCCTCATTATGATTTCCTGCTCCCATATTATTCATACATAAAGCCTGGCACCCGGATGAAAACAATCCGGCAACCGCAGTCAGAAACAATACTAAAGGACTGGCAAGCCCAAACGCTTTAGTACTGTCTACTCCAAGTCCTCTGCCTATAAATATTCCGTCGATAACTACACTGAGTGTATTAAACGTAAGAATGGTTATCATTGTCACAAACGAATTATTAAACATTATATTGACTAATTTTTTTTTGTTATTATTTCTATTCATTTCTGTATAATCATTTCTCCTTTAGAAAACAGTCCGATATGTTCAAATTTACCTTCGTTAATTCCAACAGTCAGATCGTAACCGTTGCATAATCCTGAGCAAATGAAACTTTCACAGTTCGCTAATATGAAAAGAGCAAATACATAATTCGTAGTATCGTCGATCAATATACTGTTATCTTCATCTTCTCCTTTTTCAATATCTGCAAGAAGTTTATCTCCTATCATGTCTTTTATACTGTATCTGTTTTGTGATATTACTATCATTTTGTGACCAAAGTGTTCTTTAAAGCAGTTTAAGATATCCAGATCTTCTGTGGCAAGAAATACAACCTCATAATTGTACTTCTTCATCCATGAGTCCACAATAGGAATGATCATTTCAGCAGTAGCCATTTTACGGTCATTATTTCCGTTTACAAGAATATAATCGGTTCCTCGGACCAGCACCCCAAGCACTCTTCGGTCGCGCTTGATCGCTTCCAAATATTCCTTCATTGATTCAAGAAATGAATCTTTAAGTATTTTTTTACTAATCTCAGGTATATACTGTTTCACAAACCAGGTTGTTATCAAAGGAACTACACTTGGAATGCTGAGTGTATTGTTGTCATTCGCTTCATTGATGTTCAAACAATAATCAAACATATCATTCAGCATCTCAACAGGATATCGCCCTAGCTTCTCATGTCTGCTTACAAGCCTCAGACCGACAGATTTAAATGCCTGATTAAATTTGCTTACATTAACAAGAATGCTTCCGATCCCGGCTTTATCATCCATAATAATATCCACGTATTTAATCTGTTCTTTATCAAAGATACCGGTTCCCTGCAGAAAAAAAACATTTTGAAAAGCTTCTATCGGCCCCATGGATCTGAATTGCCTGTCCATGATTTCTACATTTTCACTTTTGTTTATTCGTAATACATCACAATCGGGAAAAGAATCCTCTTTTTCCACATACCGAAATCTATCATTTTCATCGATAAACCATTCCATTCTTTTGTCAAGATAATATATGACAGCATCTGTATGAAGCAGAAAGAGCCGGGCGAGCACGACCGAGTATTCACCGGCAGTTTCTATCACAACTGTATTATATCTGTGCAAAAAAGGCAAATATATCAAAGACAAATTGTTTTCATCATAAGTCTCATACTCATAAAAGAACCTCTCATCTCTCCATCTGTGCAGACTATATTGGGATCTGTATTTATCATTTGGTATTTTTACAAGATCATAGTCCAATGCTCCGGGATTATGAACGTGGATCCTATCCTTTCCTATTTTAAGTGCCTCGTGAAATACACAGGATGAGTGTTCGATAACTGAAAGCTTCTCGTCATTTACAGTTTCGATAACCAACATATTAGTCCCTCCTAATATTTAAAAAAATATAGTGTTTCTACTGTCATTCCCCCATAACACATCCATTTTCACCAAGGGGAATACTGTGATCGAGACCTACGAACTTACCGTTTGACTGCCACAGCGATTCTTTGACAAATTTATATTTCTCTTCATCCCAGGTGTTGAAGTCATCCAGAAGGAGTCCGCCAGTATCCCCGGAATTGGGATTTAAACACCAGAAGGTATGATGAAGCCTGTGAGTCGTAATGAGCTTCCTTAAGCAGGTCATCCATTCAAGATTGGAATCACGCATGAAGCCACCCCACTCTCCTATAAAAATGGGAGCAATGTCTTCTTCATAAATATAGAACCAATTATCTCTCCAGCAGTCCTTCATAAGGCTGTCGTAGGTGAAACCACCCTTAAACCATGACTGTTCATAAACAAGAGGACCGTAATCGTGAGGCGAATAAACGAGCTTGTCCCTGTATTTTCCAAGTTCAACCGGATAGTCACGCACTCCGCGCAGGTTGCCGCCCCACCAGTTATAGTAATAATCATTGTCATTCCGTGAGCTGTAATCACCGTTTCTCTTAATGTTTTTGGGATAAGCCTCCACACCTTCAACAAGCACCAGAACATTCGGATTCTCGTTAAGCACGGTAAGAGCTGCTCTTTCAGCCATATATTTCCAGTTGTTCTTTGCCTTTGAATCATTCCAGACTGCGGCCGCATCTCCTTCCGATGCTTTGCCGTGAGGCTCGTTCTTAAGATCGAATGCGATTACCGTATCATTGTCCTTATACCTTGCGGCAGCCCATTTGAGCGCGGCAAGATATTCATCATCACTGACCTTTCCGGTGTACCAAAGATTGGTCATATGTCCCGCTGCATCGGTCTCGGCACTGTGAATGTCGATCATTACCTTGAGCCCGTTATTCTCCGCCAGAACAAGGAAGTACTCAAATATTTCCAGGCTGTTCATCATATCAAGGTTTTCATTGTATGCATGATTGTAATTGGCAGTAGGATAATTCCCCGCTGCCCATTCATTAAACAACTGTGCGGACATCGGAACTCTTATCAGGTTGAAACCATGGTCGGCAATGGCCTTGACGGTCGGCTCAAGCCTGCTGTTCCACAGCCCGTCAAAGGTATTTGTTCCTGTATTGTATCCGAACCAGTTCACGCCTGTGATCCAAACCTCATTTCCGTCTTTATCCAGGATCCTGCGTCCGTCCGTATGCAGCCAGTCATCCCCCTGTTTGGATCTGTCGCTTCTTTTTAGCAGTTCGGACTTTTGAACTGTCTGTTCCCCAGTCAGAGCAGTATTTCCGGAATTATCTTTATTGCCATGGTTTCCATCATTGCCAAGTGCTTTTTCGGCTGACATAATGCACTCCTTTCCATTAAGTGTAGCGCGTGTTATTATTAAATCTTTTCCGGTAACGCCCATGTTGCATCCGAAATCAACATTACCGCCGGCATCTATTGTCTTGTTGTAGTCAACATTTGTTATGACAAGTTTATCCCCGTCATGTTTGAAAGTACCGTTCCAGCCTTCCACCCGCTCAAGGCCTTCGATCGCAAGCTCCAGTTCCCATCCGTTAACTGCTTCGCCGGAATTGTTTGCTATACGGAAGTTCACACCTCTCATGGTGAGGCTTCCGTCCGGCCATGAATTGTCGGAAACATAAGACAGGATCATTGAGCCGTTACCGGTCTCCTCACTGCCGTCACTCTCCGTATCGGTTAAGTTCTCTGTATCAATAACATCTTCTTTACTGCCGTACGTTTTGTCAGACGACCCTTTGCTGCTGTCCGGCCGTCCGCCTGTCGAATGCGCAAGGCCGGCTCCGATCACAATTCCGATCCCGAGTGCGGCGATTATCCCGCATACCAGAAGCAAAATTACTTTACGATTCATGATTTCTCCAATTTATTTTGTAACTATTCATTCGTTCGATTTCTCCAGTCTTGAATAGAACCTGTATCTGTTGATCCCGGGCCGGCTGATGTCTCTTAATCATTGGTCTCATATGTTGATTCAGATTTATCCGTGCAGAAGAAAGAATTTCTCCAACTTGTCCCTGAGCCCCGCACGATCTATTGTTTTGAGAAGGTAGTCGGCAGGTTTAAGATCAAGCACCTTCATTATGCTTGCGCGGTCATTCTTACCTGTAAGGAACATTACGGGGATGTCGGAGGTCTGCGGTTCTGATTTTATCATTTCAAGCACTTGCGGACCGCTTGTTATCGGCATTTCATAATCAAGCAGTATAAGGTCGGCATGATTATTGGCAAGCCAGGTTATTGCCTGCATCCCTGAGGCCGTCATGGAAACATGATAGATATCCTTAAGCCAGTCCCTTATCACTGTCATGTATGTAACATCATCATCTACTATTAATATGCTCTTGCGTCTTGCATATTCGGCAGCTTCATCCAGATAACCGTCGACCGAATCAAGGAAATCATCCATCTTAAGAGGACGGTCGAAGAATCTGTATATGATCTCTTCCGGAATATACTCGAGCACTATTCTGTATTCCGATTCCTGACCGATGACTATCACCTTTCGGTCATTTCCGACGCAGCTGTCCTTTAAATAAACCCACGTCTCGGCATTATCTTCGACCGTGTCATCTGTATACAGAATGATTAGGCTTATATCTTTAATTATATTATTGATCTCTTTTATCTGAGGAGCGGCAAATACAGTTTCCACTCCTATCGCCTTAAGTTTCATCTCAAGACCCCTTACCGTAAAGGTCTCCGATGCGCTTACTATAAGAACTTTTTTATCCATTTTATGTATTCCTCAAGTGTGACTGTTCAGAAAAAGCTTAGTGATGCATATATATTCATGAGTCGTATTTATAATAACTTTTGTATACCTTCCCAGTCAAGTTTATGCAGACATTCTCCTATCCGATCGAAATTCTCTTTATCAGCATCCGACAGACTGTATTCCCTGATTGAATCAAGTACCATCCTGACAAGATCGAAATCTTCCATTGCCGCAAATTCGGCAAGTGACCGGTAGGCATCTTTTATTACCGCTTCAGGTGCCGGAGGTTTGTCATCCTGTTCACGGTCGTTGAAAACAGATGCAAGTTCAGCCTTCAATTCATCGCATTTTTCAAACAGAACGCCCGTATTTTTATTAATATAATCAATATTTCCCGCATCACCGGCCTCTTCAAGAGCAGCAGCCAGTTCTGACAGCGAAGCTGCACCCACTATTCTTGCCGAAGACTTAAGGGCATGAACTTTTATCGTGTAGTCAGCAAGTTTCCCTGTATTGAAGTATTCTCTCAGTTCATCTTTCTTGGCCTCAAGTGTTTCATAGAAATCACCGAGTATGGAAAGATAGCTCTCTGTAGAACCGCAGTTCTTTATGCCTGCCCTCACATCGACAAATCTGCTTTCGCTCAGTGCCCCGGGCAGGACAGTCTCATCAAGCAGCTCCTCTTCATTGTTATCCGGATCAGAATCTGCTTCAACTGCAGGCTCCTCATGATTTTTACCTGCTCTTGCCAATAAGGAAACAACATGAGCTGCTACTGCACTTTCAAAATAGTGGTGTTCATTCATCAGGTAATCCTTATCTTCATCCACGAGTTCGATCATATATTTAACTATCTCGGGATCGAACTGGGTTCCGGCGCACTTCTCAAGCTCGAGACGAACCTTGTCCTGCTCCCGTATCTGTGAATACGAACGGTTGGATGTCATGGCATCATAACTGTCCGCTATGCAGATGATACGTGCAGGTAACGGTATATCCTCTCCCGATTTACCGTCAGGATATCCTGTCCCGTTATACCTTTCATGATGCCATCTTGCCCCCGTTGCAAGGTCGGGCATCTCGGTTATTGTCTTCAGGATATCATAGCCTATTGTTGTGTGTTGTTTTATCCTTGAGAATTCCTCTTCGTCGAGCCTTCCCTTCTTGTTAAGTATCTTTCCGGGAACACCTATTTTACCTACATCATGAAGCAGACCCATTGCGTAGATATCACTCTGTTCACGTTCATTCATACCCATTCGGGAAGCGAGCATGGTAGCATAACCGGCAACCCGTTCGGAATGTCCCTTCGTATAGTGATCCTTGGCATCCACAGCCTTCGATAGTGCCAACATGATCTCCTGTGAGAGATGTTCGATCTTAAGAGTCTGTGTTTCCACTTCATATTCCAGTTTCTTCTGCAGATGGGACAGTTCAATAGTATGCCTTACTCTCTGAAGAAGTATTTCCGCAACAAAAGGCTTGTGCACATAATCCCATGCCCCTGCTTTAAGCCCTTTTATTTCTGTTTCTTCGTTGTCATCACCTGTTAAGAAGATAACAGGTACCGATGTTGCCCCGGTTTCTTTTCTTATCATGTCAAGAACACTAAATCCATCTTTGTCAGGCATGATAACGTCAAGCAGAATAAGGTCGGTATCATGACTCTTAAGATACGGGACAGCCTCATCACCTGATGTAAAGGCTGTAAATTCGTAGCTGTCTGAGAGTATGTTTCCCGCAACCTCATGTATCAGCACCTGATCATCAATAAGAACTACTCTTCGTTTCCTTTTTGACCGTGTTTTACTGTTTTTATCAAAGGTTCCCTTGTTTATGTCTTTTAAACCGGCATCCCGGGTTTTTATAATTTTTTCCTCAGGGAGATAGCGCACAAGCATCTCCTCAAGCTTATCGGGATCTATAGGTTTTGTCAGGTAATCCGCAAAACCAAGGCGCAGATATTCTTCTCTTGCACCTGAAACCGCATTTGCCGTGAGAGAAATAACTGGCGTATTCATATTCTTATTGCCGGGAAGATCCCGCATCTTCTCAAAGCATTCAATACCATCCATTACCGGCATGCGGTGATCAAGAAAGATCGCATCATATTCATTCAGGCAGACCATATCCAAAGCTTCCTGCCCGCTCTCAACAGTATCTATGCCGATTTTTGTTTTCTTGAGCAGATTCCGGATGACATCAAGGTTCATACTTGTATCATCGACAACAAGTATCCTCGCATCTTCCGCTGTGAAGCTTTCCTTATACCTTCTGTCATTTGCCCTGTCATGCCTGAACTTTTCGCTGAGAGTTCCGATAGGCTCGTCCCTGACTATACCCTGAATTATCTCGAAGCTGAATTCGGAACCCTTGCCGTATGTACTCTCAACCTTAAGTTCGCTTCCCATAAGCGATAACAGGTGTCTTGTTATCCCGAGACCCAGACCGGTTCCTTCTATGGTACGGTTACGCTCCTCATCCACACGGGTGAAGGCGCCGAAAAGCCTGGCTATATCGGCTTCCTTTATTCCGATGCCCGTATCCTTTACCGACACAAATAACCTGACCGGATTACGCATGCAGGCAACACCGTGCAGCTCTTCACCGCTCTTTTCATTATCATCGGGTTCGTTTTTGTTTCCGAGACGCTTAAGCGTCAGGGTTATACTCCCCTTCTCCGTATACTTTACCGCATTGGTCAGAATATTGGTCACTATCTGTTTAATACGGATCTCATCACCGTACATAATGGACGGAATGGTCGGATCCGCATCAAGGATCAGCTTAAGTCCCTTATCCTCCGCCCGTACCCTGATCACCGTGTACAGGTCGTTCAGCACCGATGTCAGTTCATATTCAACAGGGATGATGTTCATCTTCCCTGCTTCGATCTTGGAAAAGTCAAGCACATCATTCACTATGCCGAGCAGGGTCCTGCCGGCTGATTTAATGTCCTGCGCATAATTAATGATGTCTTCTTCGTTACTTTCCCTGAGTATCATCTCATCCATGCCGAGTATGGCGTTTATGGGGGTACGTATCTCGTGCGACATACTGGACAGGAAGGCTGACTTGGCTGAATTGGCGGCCTTGGCCTCTTCTGCCATACCTTCGAGCTGTCTTGTCATCTTGCTTAGGAATACCGACATACGCTCGGCAAGAGGTATCACATTTGAATGATGCATGCAGCCGCCGTAGGGTGATTCGGTATCCGCGAAGATCCTGGTTTTTTCACCTTCACGCATTCCTATCGCAAGATGCGCGCTGTTTAATACACCGCCCTTCCCGTTAAGATAATACAGCTCGCTGCCACCGTGGATAAGAGACAGATCCGGATTGTCATCCTTGAACTTGTCCCATTCAAGCGGTGCATCCTCCTGCAGGAAATTCAGCCTGTTTCCGCACAGAACAAGAAACAGTACCTGCGGATTGAAGCGTTTCATTTCCCGGTATGATCCTTCTACCGCACCCAGCACCTCATCATGCGTGGCAAATGAAAACCTGAGCTTCTCACTATCCTTCAAAACCATGGACAGATACATCTGTCCTTCATCATTGAAATCATAGGGGATCTGACATATATCCAAGCCGTCCCTGTTCAGAATAAGCGGAAATTCACAGATGTTGGCGATCATATACTCATCCGGATATACACCCATATACTCACCGAACAGATCAACTGCCTTCATTCCGTCAATTTCGGTAAGTACCGTCCTGCCCGTTTTGTTCCGCGTGTCCTTTACAAATGACATTTCCCTTCCGATCGGATGCCATCCCAAGGCATAGCACATATCTACTTTCAGATCCATTCCGCTAAAGATCACAGCAATTATTCCGCTGCTGTATATATCATCACCGATAAGCAACTGCCGTTCATCAAGGAAATTGCCCATCCGCCTGAATATATTGAAACGGACTGCAATTCCCTCATACGAATTGTCTATCGTTTCATTGGATGCAACGGTTCCGAAGATCCCAAGCTCCGGCCGACCTTTGGTTATGCGTTCCATAAAGGATGTTATATCGATTTCCGTTCCTATAAACAGTTCTATTGCGCGGGCATAAGGCTGTTTATCAAGCCTGTCCTTCATGATGGTTACTGCCCTGTCGATCTCGTCAGCTTTGCACGGGATTGAAACAACATCGAATTCGGATTCTTCGCTTAAGATCAGATTCAGCTTGACCCCTGTGAGTGTGGGAGGTGCATCCGCCATGGCAAAGAGAGATACGCCCGCCAGCTTAACCGTTGGAAGTGCATGCTTAATCTGCTCAACCATTATCTTCATCTGACCGGCTGAGAACCCAGTCTCATAAATGAGCAGCAGGGCTGATCTGTGTGGTATCGCATTAAGCACCTTTTTTATTTCCGCTATTGTAACCCCGACAGTAAGGGGTGATTTGATATAGTAATTTTTCTGGTACATGATATATCCTTAATTGAATTTTTGTTTTATCAATTTGTAACTATTCAAACTGCTCTATCCTGCATTTATGCTCCTTGGTTTTTTCATCATAACTGATCCCGACAAAAAGCAGGTCGCCGGTGTAATGGTATAGGGAATCGAAATATTTCTTGTCTTTTATCTGGGAAAGTGCACTGTCGACACATTTATTATGCTTAAGCTCTATGACCATTGCAGGCATATCGGGCACATAGGGAATGAATACTACATCCGCAAAGCCCTTACCGCTTGTTACTTCCCGGATAACAGTATACTTATTAAGGGCATAAATATAGGCAAGATAGATCGCGCTCTGCAATACATCCTCATTGTTATAACTCCTGTTTGACGCAACATGGATATGTGAGGTATCAAGTGCTTTCTCAACAGCCTCCTCATCACCACGGATAGTAGCGTTAAGCAGCTCCTTTGACTGCTTGATTATGTTATCGGTCACCTCATAATCACTGTCGGCAGCTACCGCATTGAACCACTCCTGCCTTACTTCCCTGTTTGGGATACGGCAGGTTCCCTCTTCCCTGTTATATGCAAGGTATCCAAGGTGTAACAGATATGTATAAACATCATCCTTTGTTATGAAGGAATCCATTGTGTTCATGAAGCTTGTGACATTTACATCTATGCTCTCTCCCGCAAGCATCCTTACTACATCATCCCTGATCCCCCTGTAATTGTACTTAAGCCTCTCGGCAATGACCTGATAGGAAGATGTCTTGCTCCAATAGCCTTCGAAGCTTCTGTTTGTTATGCTCTTTATTACCGATTCGGGATTATATATCTCATACCCGTTCAGTGAATATCCGTCATACCAGCTTCTGCATTCTTCATAGTCGATCCCATATTCCTCACACAGTTTCTTTACTTCATCTGATGTAAACCCCATATATTCGGCGAATCTGCCGGCACTCAGAATGGTATATTCATCGAAATTGTTGAACTTACTCTGTATCTTATCACGCACGACAGGTAATATTCCGGTGATATAGGCAAGGGAAATGGCCGGACGCAGGGTATCGCTCTTAAACAGACCGTTAAAAAAGCTTAGGAATTCATCAAACAATGCCTGTGACACCTGCTCCCTTACCAGAACATCATATTCATCAATAATGATTATAAAGGTATCTTTGGTTCTGTCATAAATCCTGATCAGGGCTTCCCCCAGAGAATCCTTCTCTTCAAAATCAACTTCCGGATATTCCTTAACAAGTTCACCCGTCACCTTATTTTGGATCGAGATTATCAGGGAGTTCTTGTCCTTTATATTCTGATATTCACTGTTTAGGTCAAGCTTGATCACGTTATATTTATTAAGATGATTTTTATAATAGGGATCACCGGATATCTTAAGCCCATCAAATATCCCCGCAGAATCACACCCCCTGGAGTAATAAGCCGCGATCATATTTCCCGCGATGGTCTTCCCGAACCTCCTCGGACGCGACATACATACATAATTGTTAGCCGAATTGATCATCTTATTCGTCATTGTAAGAAGACCTGATTTGTCCACATATATATCCGCTGATGTTACTCTGCGAAATACTTCATTCCCCGGATTAAGATAAATTCCCATATTAAAACTCCTCGCAAATAACTATGATAAAAGCCTCTGACCCACGGCTTAAGAATACCATAAATCAGAGGCATGTACAAA
>CAMORO010000084.1 GCA_946623875.1 uncultured Lachnospiraceae bacterium
AAATCGGTGGTGTACAGCGGTTATGGAACATATAGTTGAACAAAATCTTTTATATGATTTTTACGGAGAGCTTCTTACGGAGCATCAGAGATCGGTATATGAAAGCGCCGTCTATGAGGATCTTTCACTGAAAGAGCTTTCGGATGAGTACGGGATTTCGAGACAGGGTGTACACGACCTGATACGCAGATGTGATAAGATACTTAAGGAATATGAAGATAAGCTTCATATGATCGAGAGGTTTTCGCGTATAAGGGAGCTTATCAACAATATTGACAATGTAGCTGCAGGTCTTGACGACGACAGCAGCAACAGGATCCGCGGACTGTGCAGGGAGATCATGGAGACATTGTAGATGGCATTTGAGAGTTTGACCGAAAAACTGCAGAATGTATTCAAAGGCTTAAGAAGCAAGGGAAGACTGACGGAGGAGGATGTAAAGACTGCCCTTAAGGAGGTCAGGCTGGCTCTGCTTGAGGCAGATGTCAACTTCAGGGTTGTCAAACAGTTTGTAAAGTCCGTTGAGGAAAGGGCCGTAGGACAGGATGTCATGAACGGTCTCAATCCCGGGCAGATGGTCATCAAGATAGTAAACGAGGAAATGGTTTCGCTGATGGGCAGTGAGACTACCGAGATCAGGCTTCAGCCGGGGAAGGCCGTTACCGTGATCATGATGTGCGGGCTTCAGGGTGCAGGTAAGACCACAACAGCGGCCAAGCTTGCAGGCAAGCTTAAGCTGAAAGGTAAGAAATGCCTTCTTGTTGCGGCGGATGTATACAGGCCGGCAGCCATCAAACAGCTTGAGCTCAATGCAAAGAAGCAGGAGGTAGATTTTTTTTCGATAGGTGATAAGAATTCTCCCGTGGATATAAGTAAGGCCGCGATCGAGCATGCCGTCCGAAACGGGCACAATGTCGTATTTATTGATACCGCCGGACGTCTTCAGATAGATGATGAGATGATGCGGGAACTTCAGGACATAAAGAACAGTGTTGAGGTTCATGACACGATCCTTGTCGTGGATGCAATGACAGGTCAGGAAGCTGTAAATGTTGCCAAGACCTTTGATGAGAAGATAGGAATCGACGGGGTCATCCTTTCGAAGATGGACGGTGATGCCAGGGGCGGTGCCGCACTTTCGATCAAGTCCGTTACCGGCAAACCGATATTGTATGTCGGTATGGGTGAGAAGCTTACCGATCTTGAACAGTTCTATCCCGACAGGATGGCGAGCAGGATACTCGGAATGGGTGATGTTCTTACCCTCATAGAGAAGGCTCAGGAGAGCATTGATATCGATGAGGATAAGGAACGGGAGATGTCACGTAAGCTCAAGAAGGGTAAGTTCGATTTCGAGGACTATCTTGAGAGCATGACCCAGATGAAAAAGATGGGAGGAATCGCGAGTATTCTCGGTATGATGCCCGGACTTGGAATGGGTTTAAAGACACAGGAACTGGAGAATGCGATAGATGAGAAGAAGATGGCGCGGATGGAGGCCATAGTCCTCTCGATGACTAAGAAGGAGAGGCAGAACCCCGACATCTTAAATCCATCAAGGAAGCACAGGATAGCCAAGGGCGCGGGAGTGGATATTTCAGAGGTCAACAGGTTTATCAAACAGTTCGAACAGTCCAGGAAGATGATGAAACAGCTTCCCGGGATGATGGGCGGAATGGGTAAAAAGGGACGTTTCAGAATGCCCTTTTAGATAAATACCAGTATTATAAATTATTTTACGGAGGAAAGAAAAATGGCAGTAAAGATCAGATTACGCAGAATGGGACAGAAGAAGGCACCTTACTATAGAATAATAGTTGCAGATGCAAGATCGCCCCGTGACGGAAGGTTTATTGAAGAGATCGGAACGTATGATCCGAATACCGAACCGAGTTCAGTTAAGGTTAACGAGGAACTTGCCAGGAAGTGGCTTTCAAACGGAGCTCAGCCTACAGAAGTTGTAAGCAGGCTCTTCAAGGACGCAGGGATCACTAAATAAGCATTGCAGTGAGATCATAAACAGATTAACGTGTCCGGAGGTACAAGATGAAAGAATTGGTTGAAGTTATCGCAAGATCTCTTGTCGATAAGCCCGATGAGGTCGTTGTATCACAGCGTGAGGACGACAATGCAATAATCGTTGAGCTTAAGGTTGCCCAGTCTGATATGGGTAAGGTGATCGGCAAGCAGGGAAGGATCGCAAAAGCATTAAGGACAGTCGTTAAGGCGGCTTCCGCTAAAGAGAGCAAAAAGGTTATGGTAGACATACTTGACGCTCCCGGGGAATGATATGATAAGGATGTAAGCCTGTACGGGCTTACATCCTTTTTTCTTTTCAACAGGTACGAAAAATGTTATTATATAGTGAACGAAATTATTTATTTCGTTTACTTCAGATATATTTGCTCCAAACAGAAAAGGATCTTAAGGTGAAATTCGGATGGAAGATATTTTACAGGTGGGAATACTCAGTTCGACTCATGGTATTCAAGGGGAAATGAAGGTATTTCCGACCACTGATGATGCGAACAGGTTTAAAAAGCTTAAAAACGTACTTCTTGAAACACAGGAAGGACATAAAGAGCTTGAGATAGAACGTGTCAGGTTTTTTAAACAGTTTGTGATCTTAAAGTTTAAAGGATATGACAGCATAAATGATATAGAAAAATATAAGGGGAAAAGTATATTCGTTACAAGGGAGAATGCGGTAAGGCTCGGAAAGGACGAATATTTTATTGCCGATCTTATCGGGATCACGGTTAAGGATGAGGATGATGTCATACTCGGGGAGATTAAGGATGTGCTTGAAACCGGTGCAAATGACGTTTATGTGATAAAAAGAGACGGGAAGAAGGATCTGCTCATTCCCGCCATTAAACAGTGTATACTGGATGTGGATACTGCTGCCGGTATAATGAAGGTTCATCTGCTTGAAGGGCTGGATGAATAGGGATTGTAAATAAGTTATAGGATCGTGTATGGAAAAAACGAAAATAACCATAGCAGTAATGATGCGTGATGTATATACGGAGATTTCCGAAGCAATGTACAGCGGTTTTTGTGATGAGGCATATAAGTCGGGGATCAATCTTGTACTTTTGCTTGGACCGCAGTCTACAGGTGAAGATATGCAGTTCGAGGATGACGGGATCGACAGGGAATATGTTGATCAGCTCGATGGTGTATACGATTATGCAAATATATTGAAACCTGATGCACTTATAATTGCGGCATCTTCACTTAAAAGATCAATGGTGCTTCCGGATATCAACGCGCTGGTTGAGAGGTACAGGGATATTCCCATGCTTGTCCTTGATACTGTACCCGGCAAACCGTCGATATCATATCAGGTTACTGACAGTTACCAGGCAATGTGTGAATGTGTCGAACATCTGATAGTCGAACACCGTTATAGTTTTATTGTTTATATTTCGGGTGATACCGGGGAATATGAATACAGGGAGAGGCTTAAGGCGTTTAAGGATACAATGAGGGCTCATTCCCTTAATTACGATAACGACCAGATAATCATATGCAGGCAGGGAGACAGTGAGGAACGTAAGATAAGTGCGATCTTTGATGATTTTCCCTATGTAAATGCCATTGTGTGCAGCTCTGACGAATATGCCAGGATAGTGTACAGGGTCTGCTACAGACGAAGCATTGCGGTAGGCAGGGATGTAGCCGTTACGGGATTTGACGGCGTTGGAAGATCCCATGAAATGAATCCCGAACTTACGGGAGTAATGTATGACGGATATGATTACGGAAGGGAAGCTCTCAGACGTACCATCGGCATTGTGTCCGGCAGGGAGTCCGGAGGAAAAAGATTCGCCTGCAGATTTATAAAACGTGCTTCATGCGGGTGCATGATGGGGTTAAGACCCGAAAGACATATCGGAGGCCCTGCTCCGTTTGATGATCAGATCAAAAAGAAGCTCAGGGATTATCTGGATGTTGCTTCGGCAAAGGCGATCGATGATATCTTTACCTATCAGTCGTTTGAAACCGAAAGAAAGAAATTCGAACAGAAATATCAGGAAATGCTTGTATGCATTTATAAAGCGTTGATCACGGATTGGGATGATCTTAAAGATGAGTACGTTGGGATAAACGGTTTGATCAATGAGCTTATGGAATTCAAAGATGTTTCGGCAAGGATGATAACCGATAAGACAGTAGACATACTCGAAAATATGATGTATATGGTCCCGCACGGAAAGGAACGGGCGAAGCTTACCGATATGATGCTGAAGATGTTTAAGGGGCTTAAAGAGGCTGAGATCAGGAGGATGCGGTATACCGGGAACAGGAGGAAGGAACAGTTATGGTTTATCCCTCTTTTTACCAAGGATCTTCTTGATACAAATATGACCGAAAATGATGCAATGGCCACGATGTTCAGAAGGCTTCGCGGAATGAATGTCAGGTCGGCTCACATCTTTCTGTTTGACAGTCCCGAGATATACAGGGAGGGACAGCTTCCGCCGGTGCCGAAGAAGCTGCATTACGCAGGGCATTTTGATGAAAGCGGGCTGCATGTATATCTTAAGAACAACAGTATCAATATAGATAAGGACAACGGAATAACATCCGTACTGCCTCATTATGATCCGCACAATTATTCTTCATTTGTTATTTGTTCGGGGAACAGACAGTATGGTATAATATTATATGAAATCGAAAAACAGGATGTGTTTTTTGCGATGATGTGTACACTGCAGATCGGAGCATTTTTTCACTTCAGAGACATTAACTATATCGCAGACGGTGCCCGGGAGAAGGTTAAGGAGCTTTCGGATGTGATCAATTATGTTTCGGATAAGGATGATCTGACAGGTCTTTTTAACGGTACGGGGTTTGTACAGCATTTCGATCAGCTCATTCAGGGAAACAGCGGAAGAAAGGGTTATCTCCTGTTTGCCGATGTTTCGCACATAAATGAGATCAACAGGCGTTACGGATATCCTGACGGAGACAAAGCGCTGAAAAAAGCATCGGAGATCTTCAGGGATATTCTCGGAGAAGAGGCCATACCGGCAAGAATAGGAGACGATGAGTTTATTTCTGTGATTTTGAGCGATAAATATGATATGATAGACAGTATCAAGAATAAAGTGAGAAGCCGGCTTGAAGAATACAATTCGGGTTCGGCTGATAAGTTTTTGATTACCGTTGAGATGGCATCCTATCCCATAACGATAGGAACGGAAACAGATATACACAAGCTCCTTAAGGAAGCGGCTTCGTCCATAGTGGGAGAACTTAAGGCAAAAGGCGGTCTGGAGCTTAAATAACAGTAACTGACGTGGGGTTTGACATGCGTATTATATATTTTGATATCTGCGCAATAGTATTGTCTGCTGCGGTTCTTATATTCCTTCTTACCAAGCATTATACCAAAGGAAGAACAAACAGGCTCATACTTATACTTGCGGTCCTGTTTTTATCGGCCGGTCTGATGGATGTATTTGACAGCATATTCGGAACTTATGTTGAACAGGATCCATCCAATGTCGGTATTCAGTTGTTTTCAAATACTCTGTTTTATATATTGAGACATGCCACAACACCGGCATACATATTATTCCTGTTTTCCTTTATGGGAATCTGGCACAGGCTGAAGATCAGAAAGGTAAATATATTTATATTTGCCCTGCCCTTTATGGTTATCTTTATTTCCGTAATAGCCAATATCTTTACAAAGTCCATATTTTATATCGATGAAAACGGTGTATATCACAGGGGCTCTCATATGCACATAATCTATGCCTCTGCGCTTGTATATCTTTTCTGTGTCATATATATCCTTATAAAGTACAGAAAAACGGTAAGACTGTCCGAATATATCATGCTCTGCAGTTTTGTGCCCCTTAACCTGACCGCGATAGTGCTTCAGAGGATTAATATTGCGATGAGGCTTGAAATACTGGCGCTTTCTCTTACTTTATTCCTGATAGCAACCGTAGTACAGCGGCCCGAGGACACAATTGATGCCTCCGTCGGTACACTGAGCCAGCATGCATTTTTTAAGGACATGTATAAATCATACGGTGTTCAGCGACCGATGAACGCGATATTCATCAAGATAAGGAATCACCGCGCGCTTCGTTCGAATCTCGGTCCGGAAATATACAACAAGGTATTAAGGCGCGCGGGTGAGAAGCTTATGCAGATGGGGCGCATCATAAATATTTATGAGGACGTATACTATAACGGCCGCGGAGTGTTCACCATAATTACCGATGGAGATAAATATGACCATACAGTTGATCTCGGAAGACTTGTGGTAGCATATCTGCAGGAGAGCTTCACTCTCAGCAATCTTGAGATCAAGTTAAATACGGTTGTCTGTTTTGCACAGCTTCCCAATGATATAGGAAGCTACAATTCTCTTATTAATTTCATTGGATCATTCCACAGGACCGTGCCCGATGTCGATCATCTGATAATTCTTTCCGAAATACTGTCCTCAAAGGATTACAGGATGAAGAGCGAGGTTGACGACATCATTAAGAGGGGTATATCCGGTAATAAATTCCAGATGTATTATCAGCCCATATATTCCGTCAGGCAGAAGAAATTCGTATCTGCGGAAGCACTGATAAGACTTTTTGATGATGAGTACGGTTTTGTGTCACCTGCAATATTCATACCTGCGGCCGAAGCGAGCGGAGCCATACATGATATCGGTGATTTCGTCCTTGAGGATGTTTGCCGCTTTATCCACAGCCCTGAATTTACAGGCAGCGGTCTTGAATATATAGAGATCAATCTGTCGGTAACCCAGTGTATCGAACCCAGGCTGGTTGAGAAGATAAGAGGACTGATATCCAAATATCAGGTCAAAACCTCACAGGTCAACCTTGAAATAACCGAAACTGCGGTGGATTACGATCCCGTTATTACGGACAACAATATATTCACACTTTGGAATATGGGCTTCAGGTTTTCGCTCGATGATTACGGAACCGGTTATTCCAATATCAAGAGGGTTGTATCGCTGCCACTGGATATTATCAAGTTTGACAAGAGCTTTGTTGATGAGATGGATGATCCGAAGATGTGGATCGCCATTGTGAATACTGTCAATATGCTTAAGCGCATGAACAAGAAGATACTGGTTGAAGGTGTTGAGGATGAGAGGACACTGGAACGTTTTGTGGAACTTGGATGCGACTATATTCAGGGCTTTTATTTCTCCAAACCGCTTTCGGAGAGTGATTTCATAGAATTTGTCAATACAAGGAATTCGGGGAAGGCATCTTAAGATAATGGTACTTTATTATGATATTTGCGCATGCATAATCTTAATACTTATAATCGGGACCTGCCTGTTGAAGAAAATGCTCCATGGCAGGACCAATATGCTCTTTTACCTTACATTAGGTATAATCATATTTACAACGGTAAGCGATCTGGGAGGAGCTTATATTTGCGATTACGGTGAGCATAACAAGTTCAATGTCGGTATGGAATATATGTGGCAGTATTTTTACTTTTTTGGCCATAATCTCATTCTTGCCGCCTATTTACCGTTTATTTATTCAAATATAGGTTTATGGCATGAGTTCAGAAAGAACAGGACGGTTAAGATCATATGGATATCGTATATAGTGCTGAATCTCGTTGCTCTTATTTCAAACCTGTTTTATCCGACGATATTCTATATTTCCGATGATCTTGAATATGTAAGATGCAAGGGCCTGGTCATATTTTATGTAAGCGGCCTGCTTTTTATGCTGTTTCAGGTAGTTCTGCTGCTAAAATACAGGAATATAATGAAGAAGGATAAGCTCATTGTAATGCTGGCAGTGTATCCGATAACTGTCTTCGGTATTGTGATACAGATATTCCTTCCCAATCAGCTTATAGAGATGTTTATGGTATCCGTTTCAATGCTCCTGTTCAGTCTCATAATCAGGCGTAATGAAGAAATGCTCGATCCTCTGACCGGAGCAAGGAAGGCCGATCTTGCGCATGAACATGTAAAGAATGCCCTTACCACCCGCACGCCGATCTATAATTTGTTCATTAAAATGGTGAATTTCAAGAACTTAAGGCTGTATCTGGGTGAAGAACTGCTGAACCAGTTCTTAAGATCCCAATCGGCCAAGTTCGGAACGTTTGCAAGATATAATTCTATTGAAGGCAATCTGTATTATCTTGAGGACGGACTTTACGTATTTCTGTCTGAGACCGATGATTATGAAAAGGTCAAGAAGATGGGGATACAGGTCAAAAACCATTTCAGTGACACCCTTCAGGTGGACAGCTTTACACTTATGATAGATGTCCGGCTGTGTATCGTGAAATGTCCGGATGATATTGATAATTTCAATACCCTTTATACATTTGGCTCGACGTATCAGATGATCCTTCCCGAGGTTAAGGATGTCATGAATTATCCCGACTATGTGGATGACAGGGATTTCAAGATAAAGAGCGATATAGATGATATCATTGACAGGGCTCTTTCACAGGGCTGTTTTGAGATGTTCTATCAGCCTATTTATTCTATCAGGGAGAACAGGTTTATTGCTGCCGAGGCATTTATAAGGCTGAGGGATGAAACTTACGGAATGATCGCTCCGGCCATGTTTATTTCCGCAGCGGAGATCAGCGGGGCCATACATGCGATAGGCGATTTCGTTCTTGAGGATGTATGCAGGTTTATTTCCGAGAATGACTTTGACGCACTGGGGCTTGAATGTATTGAGGTAAATATGTCGACATCCCAGTGTATCGAGATAAACCTCGTTGATAAGATTGAAAGGCTTCTGGAAAAATACAGTCTGGATCCGGGACTTATCAATTTCGAGATCACCGAATCGGCAGTTGACTTTGACCCTGATGTGGTCGATCAGAATATAAGCAGGCTTCATGAAATGGGTATACATTTTGCACTTGACGATTACGGAACGGGTTATTCCAATGTCAAGAGGGTGACGACGCTTCCCGTTGACATAGTCAAGCTGGATAAGACCTTCGTGGACGGAGTTGACGATCCGCAGATGTGGATCATGGTTCAGGATACCATCAAGATGCTTAAGCAGATGGGCAAGAAGGTACTGGTTGAGGGAGTTGAAGAAGAGAAGGTGGTTATGAAGTTCATGGATCTTGGAGCGGATTACATACAGGGTTGTGAATATCTGCAGGGTTATTATTTCTGCCGGCCTCTTCCCGAGAAGGATTTTGTCGAATATATGCAGAAGCAGGTTCAGGGCAGTATATCATTTTAGGTTGAAGCAGGAAACAGTATAACAGAAAGGAAACCTGATGAAACGTAAATGTGTTCAATGCGGTAAGGAATTTTACTTATCGGAAGGGGAGATCAAGTTTTACAAGGATAAGGGGCTGACGCTTCCCAAAAGATGTAAGGAGTGCAGAGAGGCAAACAAGGGCAATAGGGGCAAAGAGGACAATAAAGTCAATGATGACAATAAGGACAATAAGGAAGCCCCTGCAGCAAATTCCGGTGAGCATAAGAATAGCGGGAAGGGTGCAAGGTATAAGTTCGCAGGTATAGCTGCCGCAGTAGCATTGCTTGCGGCGGGAGGAGGGGCATATTCCTACAGTTCATCGGCAGTGGATAATGCTGCACAGCCGTCTGCCTATGAATACAGTACAGAGTATGAAGCGGACGATGAAGCCTATGAGGATGGTTCAAATGATGCTTCAAACGATGGTTCAAATGATGCTTCAAAGGATGCCGCAGAAACGGCCGGGATCAATGAGATGCCTTCGGGAGGAGATGCTTCGGATGCCGGTGAACCGGAGATACAGGCTGATGAGGCATCGGCTCCGGTATACAGGTTCAGGAACAATGAATATCTGATGCAGCACTACGAAAAACATGGAAAGTCAATGGGATTTGCATCTGCTGAGGAGTATCAGGCTGCCGCCTCTGAGGTTGTAAATGATGAAAGGGCACTTCACAAGCTTGAAGCGGAGGATGGTGATGATGTCTATTATATTGAAGAAACAAATGATCTTGTCATAGTATCCCAAAGAGGCTATATCCGTACGTATTTCAGACCGAGTTCCGGAAAACGCTATTATGACAGACAATAAGCGGAGTGTAATTTGAGAAAGCTTTTAAAATACCTAAGTTCATATAAGAAAGAATGTGTGCTTGCTCCTTTGTTCAAGATGCTCGAAGCGGTATTTGAACTGTTTGTGCCACTTGTTGTTGCAGCCATAATCGACAGGGGGATAGGAGGAAGTGACAGGGCTTTTATCATAAAAAATGCAGTCATAATGATATGTCTCGGACTTGTCGGCCTTATAAGCGCAGTGAGCGCACAGTATATGGCTGCCAGGGCGGCTACGGGATTTGCCGCGGAATTAAGACATGACTTATTTAAGCATATAATGAGCCTGTCGTACAAAAACATAGATGAGCTTGGTACATCCACAATGATCACGAGAATGACCGGAGATATCAATCAGGCGCAGACAGGAGTTAATATGTTTCTGCGTCTGTTCCTGCGTTCTCCGTTTATAGTTTTCGGAGCGATGATCATGGCTTTTACGATAAATGTCCGTGAAGCCATGATCTTTCTTGTTGTGATAATAATACTGTTTACGACGGTCGGAGGTATAATGTACCTTAATATTCCCCTGCTCAAGAGAGTCCAGGCTGGGCTTGACAGGATAACCCTTCTTACAAGAGAGAATCTTACCGGAGCCAGGGTGATAAGGGCATTTACCATGGAGGACAAAGAACGGGAAGGATTTACATCGGCCGCAGACAGTCTCTTTGACGGGCAGATCAGAGCGGGTCATCTGTCTTCGGCACTTAATCCGCTGACCTTTGTTCTGATCAATTTTGCCATAATCCTGCTTATATATACCGGAGCATTGAAAGTGGATGGAGGGATCCTGACAAAGGGTGAGATCATCGCACTTTACAATTATATGTCACAGATACTTGTAGAGCTTATCAAGCTTGCCAATCTGATCGTTCTGTTAAACAAGGCGATAGCAAGCGGCGACAGGATCGCAGATGTATTTGAGATAGTTCCTGATATACAGGATGGAACAGCAAAGGAGGAGAGCTTCGGTGAAGATACGGTTGTGACCTTTGATCATGTATGCTTTAAATACAATGAATCCGGAGATGAAGCATTGAGTGATATTGATTTCTCCGTAAAGAAAGGTGAGACGATCGGTATAATAGGCGGAACAGGCTCCGGGAAATCATCGGTTGTAAATCTTATTCCGCGCTTCTATGATGTGACTGAGGGAAGTGTGTCAGTCGGCGGAAAGGATGTAAGGAAGCAGGATATTGGAAGCCTCAGAAAAAGGATAGGTCTGGTCCCGCAGAAGGCTGTCCTTTTTAAAGGGACTGTTGCCGACAATTTAAGATGGGGCAATGAGGATGCTTTGGACGAGGAACTCAGGGAGGCTGTGAAGCTTGCCGTATGCGAAGAGGTTGTTGAAAGTAAGGGAGGTCTTGACGGTTTCATCGAGCAAAACGGTAGTAATCTCTCGGGCGGACAGCGTCAGCGGCTTACAATAGCAAGGGCTTTGGTAAGGAAACCGGAAATACTTATCCTGGATGATTCTTCATCGGCTCTTGATTATGCAACGGATCTTAAGCTCCGCAGGAACATTGCCGGCATAAGCTACAATCCCACTGTTTTCATAGTTTCTCAAAGAACATCCTCAGTCAGGAATGCGGACCGCATTATAGTACTTGAGGATGGCTGTATGGTTGGATACGGAAAACATGATGAGCTTCTTGAAAGCTGCAGTGTATACAGGGAGATCCATGATTCAAACAATGCCTGAAGCGACTTAAAGAAGGGTTTGGTGACAGTAGTGTTTAAGTGTGATAGAGTAAATGAAATGGAGGGAAGCCATGAGTAGGGAAAATGATGTAAGGACCGTTTTTCTTGATGAAGCAGGTGAAGAATATCTGGGAGATTCTTCGGAATATGTTATACAGCCCCGCCTTTTTGTATGCTTTGAACATGAGATACTTGAATTCGTCCTTTCGGGGAAACAGTGGATAGGAAGACCTTCGAAGGGACAGGTGCCCGATATCCCCATAACCAATAAATATG
>CAMORO010000085.1 GCA_946623875.1 uncultured Lachnospiraceae bacterium
TTTCGTGGTTGTTTGTATAGATACATAGGCGAGCCCTCCTATGCCTATTATACCACAATAAACTATAATACGCTATATAAACATACAGAATGTTGACAAAAAATTTCCGCATACCACAAGGGTTTGCGGATGATTTGTGCTATACTAAACTTCGGAACTCAGGAGACGAGATAACAACCGAATAAACATTGAAAACAACCGAATAGACATAATGAATTGTCATGTTTGGGTGGATATGATACTTTTATCGAAGTATTTTCATGTTTTAAATAATTATAAGGAGGATGATGTTGAATGAAGTTTAAGAAGCTTAAACGGATATTGCCAATGCTGTTGACGGCAACTCTCATTTTCTGCAGTGTTCCGACAGGGGTGTATGCGGATGAGACACCTGGTGGAAATGAGCCGAAAACAGAAAATGGTCAGGAAGGTGGCAGTGATGGTGGCCAGGAAGACAGCAGTGAAGGTGGCCAGGAAGACAGCAGTGAAGGTGGCCAGGGAAACGAAAATGAAGGCAACCAGGGAAGCGAAGGTGAAGGTGGCCAGGGAAACGAAGATGACGACAACAAGGGAACCGAAGGTGAAGGTGGCCAGGGAAACGAAGATGAAGGCAACCAGGGAACCAAAGGTGAGAACAACCAGGGAACCGAAGGTCAGGGAAACGGGAATAACAATCTTCTGGGAACAACCATGAGTCGCAATCCTGAAGGCAGCGGCCAAGGGAACGAAGGTCAGGGAAACGGAAATAGCAACCTTCTGGGAATAACCATGAGTGGCGATCCTGAAGGCAGCTCCGGTGGCGAGGGCAACTTTAATACAACTATAACTCTCAATGAAGCTTCCTTGACAACACATGAAGTAAAAGACGAAGGAGATCCGAGCGTTATTAAAAGAGTATGGACTTCGGTGGTTAATTTTGTCTCTGAGTTTATATATAACGATTATGAAGTGGTTGTAACCGATACAGAAAGTGGAGAAGACGTGGCGATTATGACTGTTCCTTCTGAATCGGTCAGTTGGGGATCAGGTTCTAATGGAACAATAGATACAAAGCTTGTACCGCTCGGACAATATGAGAAGGATGGGTTACCCGAAAGTGGAAATGTGAAAATCTGGATGTTTGGTGAGTATTCAGATGAAGGGACATGGAAAAAAGGACCTGATAGCAATCCTATCTTTCTTGATATTCCGCCGGTAGGAGGAACCAGTACCAATTCAACAACGCCGGTTGATCCTCCCAGTGAAGACGGTCCGACTTTGAACAATGCCACTATTAACATGCTGACGAGTGAAGGAATATCAGAAGTTGGATGGCAGCTTATTGGTGATGCGATAGCATATCTTAAAGGTGGAGTTTGGGGTTTTGCGATCGATGTGAACGGGGAGAAAAAGCCGGTTCCGGGAGGACCTGCAGGTACACAGACTCCGGATCCCGATAAACCCGCACATGTTATATTGGATCAAACATGGGGGAATAATACATTTCCTTTAAATAGTGGTGATAAAGTTATTGTTTATGTATATCAGGATGATTGGACAAATGTTTTTTGGAGTGGTGGAATTCCTGTGATCGTACCCGGCGGTTCTTCTCCTACACCTCCGGAACCTACACCTCCGGAACCTACGCCTTCCAATGGGTCATCGGATAATCCGGGACAGGACGGTGGTTCTGATAATACCGTAAATGATGATGACTCAAACAACAGTAGTAATTCGGGTAGCAGTAATACTTCCGAAACTGTTATTGCGGTAGAAAAAGGCAATGTCATTGCCGGTAAGACATATACGGGACAGATCGTTGAATATAAGGCAGCAGCTTCTCAGAGCAGATCAAATGGCTTCGCCGGCAATACAACGACTTCTTTTGGAGGAGGAAGCGGAATAGAGGCGATTGTGGATGTTGATCAGGGCGGAAGCAACTTCGGAGCTTACAGCTTCGGGATCGGAACCGGTACAGCAGGCGGAAGTTCATTTGCCTTTAATGCTACGATAAACAATGCCGGCAAGAAGTTCTCACACAGCACGAACGGTGTATACTACCCCGAAGGAATCGCAGAAGCGGCAATTGTGTTCAACGAAGCAGGAGTGGCATCTTTCGCTGACGGTAAGACAAGACTTCCCGGCGTATATACGGTTCTGTATCTTGATGAAGACGGAAGGATGGCATTTATCCGTGTTATTGTTCCGGGAGGATCGGGAAGTGCATCAAGCGAAAAGAACAGTAACCCGGGGAATGCTACGTTTATATTGAATTCTGTACCTGATATAAATCTTGACATGGAATGTTCGATCGTTACTTATTACGGTGATGGAAATGTGAACGGTACGGGAACACCAATGGGTGGAGAAGCAGCCAGATTTGCCGCAGATCCAACCGGCAATAAGATATTTACCGATAAGGAGCGTGCAGAGGGAACCTATCTTATAACCTATACGGATAAGAACGGAAATCCGGTATATGACTATATTATAGTTCCGGGTGCAGGTTCTTCAGGCTCAGCCGGCTCAACCGGAAAGGGAAACAGTCCTCAGGATGCTGTAAATGCAGGTGAAGGAGACGAAACCCCGAAAATTGAATTTTCCACAAATCCTAATCCCACTTTCGTAATCGGAACCGTGGTTACGGAAACACCGCCCGGAGGAGAAACGCATGAAGCGAACCCTCCGTACGAGAAGGCGTTAAGCTTTGATGAAAACGGAAACGCCTACTTCACGGTGAATGATATGCCACCGGGAGTTTACGGCGTGAAATATAAAGATTATAACAATATAGATCATGAGGTTAATATAAGTGTCAGATAAAAAAACGATATTGCTTCACGTTTTATGTATATTAACAGTGATGGCGTCCGCATTAACAGTGCGGACGCCTTCTGCCGCTTTGGTGGATGTAAGCGGGACCGGAAGAGAAAGCTATACAGATGAGAACGGACTGCCGTATTTTACAGATATGGATTCGTACTATCACGCCCGTCTCGTTGATGACTATATGAAAAACGGATATCTGGGAGATGCAGTATCCGATGATGGAAAACCATGGGATACCAGAAGCTTTTATCCTGAGGGCAGGAGTGCGGAATATCCTAAAGGAATAGTGTTGCTGACACTGGCAGTGTGGAGACTTGCGAATCTGTTCGGACATAAGGATATTGGCACAGTTGAATTTATGATGCCGGTAATTATGTCAATGTTTACGGCTGCTGTCGCATATATGGCCGGGTGCAGAATGAGCACTAAGGCAGGGGGGCTGGTTTCGGGTATTATTGCAGGGTGTGGTTCGCTGTTTGTTTCAAGGACTACCTTTGGACGATTTGATACAGATGCGTTCGTTGTCTGTATGAACATACTGCTGATCTTTTTTATGACGGAAGCATTGCTTGCGGAAAATAAAAGATCAAGAGTGATCTTTATCATTGGTTTTCTTGTAAGTGTAATGTTATACGCCGGATGTTGGAATCCGCGAAACATCCTTCTTTTCTCGGGGGTTACTCTTCTTGGAGGTTTTCTGTATGTTGTCTCCCTTTTCTTCGTTAAAGAGCCGGGAAAGAGAGCATCCGAACGATTAAGAAGTGTATTGAGTTCCGGTGAAACAAGGACTCTCATAATTACAGGCCTGCTTACCGTAGTCTGTCTTATGATAGTTTCAGGATACGAAATATTCGGAGAAATGATAGCATCTGCGTTGTCATATACGAATGCCTCATCTTCAGGAAACGGTGAATTACCTAATCTGTTTGTATCCGTATCAGAGCTTAAGAAGGTAAAAATATCACCTGACAGTATGGCTCAATGGCTGTCCGGATGTGATGCTTCCGGTGAACAGACTCTGGTAAACGGTGTCGGAGGAATGCCTGCGTTTTTTTTTGCAATGGCATCTCTTGTATATTTGGGAATTCTGTTTTTTAAAAGGCTGCAAAAGGAAGAGGATGATACTTTTGACGGAAGAAGATACAGCCTTTATTTCACAGTACTTGGTATGTGGCTTATAACCGGAATTTACTCCACTCGTTCCGGTATACGTTTTGTTGAAGTACTTTCAGTTCCTGTAAGCCTGCTGGCGGCAATTTCAACAGGAAGGCTGGTCTGCGGTATACATGGTTCAAAAAGGATCAATAAACATATTTATCGTATTCTGGCTGCTGCAATTATTCTTGCAGTTACATTCCCGGCATTTCTTGGAGCTGCATTATCTGCTGCAAAATCAATACCATCTGTGTCAGATGCTTCGGCTAATGCAATGAGTTGGATAAGAAACAATGCCGAGGATCCTGATGCTGTGCTGGAATCATGGTGGGATATGGGGTATTACTATGAGGCTGAAGCGGGTCATCCCTGTTTATGGGACGGTGGTTCGCAGGATGGCGTAAGAGCCATACTCTATTCAAGGGCGATGACTGCAAAGGATATGGAGGAGGCATACAGGATATTGTATATGCTTGCCTGTTCGGGTAATAAAGCCGTGGATATGCTGATGGAGCATACTGATGCGGCAACTTCTTTTGAGGTGATATGGGAAGCGTTGATGCTTGACAGGGACAGAGCATGTGAGCTGATAGAGGATAAGTGCGGTATGAGCGCTGATGAAGCGGCCCGGGCAGAGGAACTTATCCATCCTGCGCCCGGAAAGGAAACGTACCTTATATTAACCTATACAATGACCAAGCAGCTTGGTTGGTATGAGTATTATGCTGATTGGGATTTTACGGGTACGCAGGAACTTCCCGATGCTACATGGTATTCATACATGCCTGACGGAACGCCTGTTTTCCTTACTGAAAAAGGACAGGAATATCTTGAAGAGAAGAGAGCGGATGAGATAATGTGGAGGCTGTTCTTCAATGCGGAGGAAAATCCGTATTTCATACCCGCCTTTGAATGGCACGACGGAGTTGAGCACGTACGTATATGGAGAGTGAAATGAAAAGGGATGAGACAGGAAAATATCCTGTTTCATCCCCATGTGTGGTTCATTTCGAGCACCTGCCATGCTTTGGACATGTACCGCTTGAAGGGCAGCCGATGCATCGTGTGCCCTTCTTTTTCTCCCTGTAGATATAGGAGATTGCCGCGCCGAGGATAAGTACCAGCAGAATTATTACTATTGCATTACTTATTATTGATGTCATATGTTTACTCCGTGATTATTGTTAGCAGATTGAAGTTTTCAGTAAAAACAAAGTCCTTTACATCCTCAGCGCGGTGATGGATTTATCATTAGTTAAGCTTGTATTCAAGTACCATACCCTTGTTCGTCCTGTGAATAATATACATTATTATAAGTGCAAAGACAATCACTGCAAAAAGTCCGCCTGCGAAACCTGCACCGAAGCTTCCTGTTGTAAACAGGGTACCAAACTGGTAAACAAGGAAGCCTATGGTATATCCTGTTGCAAGCTGAAGGCCTATGGCACCCCACAGCCACTTTGCACTCTGCATTTCCGAGTTCATTGCGCCAAGAGCTGCGAAGCAGGGCGGTGTATAAAGGTTGAACATAAGGTATGCAAGGGCTGCTACCTTGGTAATGCCCATTGCCGTTGCAACGGCATTTCCGCTTCCGATAAGTTCAAGCTCTTCCGTATCGATGAAGTTGGTGATCGCATATACGGTAGCGATAGTGCCGACTACGTTTTCCTTGGCAATGAAGCCTGTGATGGCTGCAGCGGCAAGCTGCCAAGCCGCAATACCAACGATGGGTATGAGCAGTACTGAGAAGGGTCCTGCAATCGAAGCAAGTATCGAGGTGTCCTCGGCACCTTCTTCGACAACGCTGAAGTTCCATGTGAAAGACTGCATTATCTGAACTACAGTATTGCATACAAGAATGATCGTACCGGCTTTTATGATATACGCCTTACCGCGTGAAAGCATTGATGCAACCGCAAGCTTAAGGCTAGGAACCTTGTATTCGGGCAGTTCGATTATAAAGAATGACTTCCTGTACTTCATACCCGTTATTGCTTTTATGAGCAAAGCACCCAGAAGCACCAGCGCTATTCCGACAAAGTACATAAGAGGTCCGACCCATTTCGAATCCGGGAAGAATGCACCTGCAAACAGTGCGATGACCGGAAGCTTGGCGCCGCAGGGCATGAAGGTTGCGAGCATTGCAGTGGAACGTCTTTCACGCTCGTTACGTATCGTACGGCAGGCCATGATTGCAGGGATGCCGCAGCCTGTTCCGATTATCATGGGAATTACCGACTTGCCTGAAAGTCCCACTTTTTTGAATATGGGATCGAGCACAACGGTTGCCCTTGACATATATCCGCAGTCCTCAAGCAAAGCTATGAGGAAATACATTACCATTACAAGCGGAAGGAAGCCGACAACCGCTCCGACACCGCCGATGATACCGTCAACGAGCAGAGCATACAGAAGAGGATTGGCATCCGCCATCTTGTCGCCTACCCATCCCTGGAATGCCTCTATCCACCCGACAAGAATATCGGCGAGCCATGTTCCGAGCGTTGACTGCGATATATAAAATACGAGAAACATTATTGCCGCAAAAATGATAAGTCCCAAAACCGGGTGGGTAAGTACCTTGTCTATGGCATCGCCCTTGTTCTTTTCCTTTGTTTTTACCTTGCGGTCTTCAACCTCTGATACGATCTTGTTGACAAAGTCAAATCGTTTCCTGTCTGCCTTTTCAACCTCATTTTTATCGTGAAGGTCTATATCGCCCTGAACATAAGGAGCCTTCTGCCCCTTCCCGGCAGCATTCACGGCTGCATTTACAACATTAGTAAGTCCGTCGTTTGCGGTAGATACAGTTCGAACAACCGGACATCCGAGCTTCTGCGACAGCTTGTCTATGTCTATCTTCGTATCCTTCTTGTCGTTGATGTCGCTTTTATTTAGTGCCACGACCACGGGAATGCCAAGCTCAAGAAGCTGTGTCGTGAAGAATAGAGAGCGGCTCAAATTGGTGGCATCGACTATGTTGATGATAACATCGGGATGCTCATTCCTCACATAGCTGCTTGTGATGCTCTCCTCGGATGTAAAAGGCGACATTGAATATGCACCCGGGAGATCGACGGCTATAAGCTCCTTATCTCCTTCATAAAATGATTTACGGATCCTGCTTTCCTTTCTGTCGACGGTAACACCTGCCCAGTTGCCGATCTTCTCATTGCGGCCTGTCAGGGCATTGTACATGGTGGTCTTACCGCTGTTGGGATTACCCGTCAGTGCGATTCTCATTGTTTTACTCCTTTCGTTGGGTAGCCTAAGCTAACCGATATTCATAAATACAGGGCATCGTGATAGTGACGATACCCATGGAAATGCTATATCTGTATTACGGATGCCAGGTCCGAATCTATGTTGTAACGTGCATCCTTAATTGAAACGACCAGATTACGCCCTTTGTCAACGACTGTGATCCCCTCGCCGCTGTAACAGCCAAGAGAGAAGAGGAAGGATTTCATTTCTTCATCATCTGTTGTTATGTCGCTTATCGTATATTCCACACCGGGTTCTGCTTCATTAAGATTCATTGATGCTCCTCTTTGGAAAAATGATTTGATGCAATTGGTTTGCAATTACATATAAAAGTTAGCTGGTACAAACATAATTTAATATTATCTAATCTAAGATAAAAGTCAATAGGTTTTATTAAATATTCATATATTTTGTTAGCGATAGCTAATTAATGATGAAAATAAGTTTTACAATTTGTCTAAATTTATATATCTGTTGAATTTAACAGGAAAAACCGGAACGGTCACTTAAACATGTGCGGGAGTGGTTTTGAGCCTGAAATAATGGTATGATTAATTGCGTAATGCTTGGAAGCAGTCCCGGGAGCAGGCTGCTCATAAACAGTTTCTAAGGAAGGAAGAGTGTCGATGGGAGTGAAAAACAAAGAAAGAATAAACATCTTACGAAATATGATGATAAAACAGGGCCTCGATCTGATTATTGTATACACTGCGGATGAACACGGATCAGAATATATTGATGAGCATTATAAATTGAGAGAGTATCTGTCCGGATTTACCGGTTCGGCAGGGACATTGGTCGTGACAAAAGAAGAGGCTGTTTTGTGGACGGACGGACGGTATTATATCCAGGCGGAGGAGGAGCTTTTGGGGAGCGGTATTGTACTTTATAAGGATGGTCTTCCGGGTGTTGCCGGGGTTATGGACTATGTACGGAGCTTCGTGAAAAGGAGAAGGGGTGCAGGAATAGGAGCTGACTTTAAGCTCATATCAGTGAAGGAAAAGCACGAACTCGACAAAATGAAGGAATTCGGTGGACGGTTGTTTGATGTTGATCTGTCGGCAACTGTTTGGAAAGACAGGCCTGAGGAAACAAGGAAGCCTCTTTATTACCTTCCGGATGAGATGTCTGGATGTCCGGTTTCCGAAAAACTCGGCATGATAAGGAAGAAGCTTAAGGAAAGTAACAAGGATGCGATCTTTCTTACGGATCTTAGCGATATCATGTGGACATTTAACGTAAGAGGAAGTGATATCAGATACAGTCCTGTGGCAGTGTCATACGGTTATATCGACATGGACAGTGCATATCTTTTTGCAGATGAAGACTGCTGCGGATCTGATCTGCGCGATGAGCTGCAAAAACATGGAGTGCTGATAAAGGAATATGATGAAACGGATGATCACTTAAGGTGGCTTAAGGGGAGGAAGATCGTATGTGACTATACTTCACTCAATGCACATATGGCTGAAATGCTGTCGGGGAACGAACTGACGGATGAGCGTTCCTACATATATATAAGGAAGCATATTAAGAATAAAACCGAGTGTGAACTGGCAAAAGACTGTCATATAGAGGACGGACTTGCCCTGACGAAGTTTATTTACCGGATAAAGAAACTGGTGAGAGAAGGTTCGGAAGAAGGGCGGGGAATTAACGAATACGAAGCCGCGGTGATGCTTGATGGGATGAGGCTGTCAATAAAGGGCAACAGGGGCTTAAGCTTTGAGACCATATCGGCATACGGAAGTAACGGTGCGATAGTACATTACAGTCCGGATAAACGGAACAGTGCCATGCTTAAGGATGAAGGCTTCCTGCTGGTTGATTCCGGCGGACAGTATGAGGGCGCCACAACGGATGTAACAAGGACGATAGCCCTCGGTAAGATTACCGGGGAAATGAAGCTTGATTATACTGCTGTGTTGAAGGGGATGCTTGATCTTTCTGATGCGGTATTTCTTGAAGGCACGCGCGGTGAAAATCTCGATATCCTTGCCAGACGTCCGATATGGGAAAGATATAAGGATTACAGACACGGGACCGGCCACGGAGTGGGAGCTATGCTTAATGTACACGAAGGTCCCCAGGCATTCAGATACAGAATACTGAAGGATTACCCGCAGCCACCGCTTGAAGCCGGAATGATCACGAGCGATGAACCGGGTATATATCTGGAGGGTAAATACGGCATAAGAATAGAGAATCTCCTTCTTTGCACTGAAAGAAAAAGCAATGAATGGGGCAGGTTCCTCGGCTTTGACACTCTCACACTCGTTCCGTATGAAACCGATGCCATAGTGCCGGAAATGCTTACCGCAAGACAGAAGCAGCTTATCAACGAATATCACAGGACTATATATTACCTTTATTCTCCGAGGATGGAGAGAGAAGAAAGGGAATGGCTGAGTGCGGTGACTGCGGGAATATAAGATAATAGAGTAATTGATATACCTCTTTCTAGTAAATATGAGAGTCATAATGAAAATATATATGATGTTTTTGCGGGTCACATGTTGACATATATGTGATTGTAATGTTATCATTAAAGAGTTAATTGTATAAACATAATGATTGTTTTGTTATAACTATTCAGGACAGGAACAAAATACTTCGTATTTTTCACTGTTTTGGATTCGTCCAATACATATTATCCAAGGAGGTATTTCGATGAAAAGATTAAGAAACATGATCAGGAAGACAGCAGGTATTTCGTTATCTGCAGCGATCGCAGTATCAATGCTGCCCGTACAGGTATTTGCATCGATTGAATATGACAGCGGTGTCAATGACTATGGAGATAAAGTGAACGAAAGGGTTGAAGTTGATGCAGATCATAATGACGTTACCGTGACCGGAGGCGACATTGATTCGCAGGATAAGTGGCCGGTTGATGCGTTGCGTATAAATGCATCGGAAGGGCATACTGCCACTGTTACAACCGGAAACATAACAAATGAAGACGGCAGCGGTATAACAGTTAACAATTATCCGGATACTGAAGAAGGGTCCGGAGGAACTACTGTGCTTACGGTGAACGGTGATGTAAGTGGTGCAGGAAGTTCATCTGTTGGTTATGGGCAGATCATGGGACAGGGAGAAACCAGTACTGAAATTAACGGAAACGTGTCTGCCGGTTGGACAGGCGTATATCCCAGATCAAGAAGTGGCGAATCGGAGCTTACGGTAAACGGAGATGTAACTGCAGAATATGGTATCAATGCGGAATCGTATGACGACGCCGTTTCGGACATTACGGTAAACGGTAATGTTAACGCTGAACAAACCGGGGTGAAAACTCAAGCCGGTGATGAGGCATTGCTGGATGTAACAATAGAGGGAAACGTAAACGGTGGAAAACATGGTGTCATTAGTTGGGCATACAACAAAGCAGAGATCGGAATTGAAGTAAACAGAAATGTAGACGGAAGCGTAGTCGGCGTTGCCGGTAATGCATGCGGCGGTGCCGATGTCGACATAAAGGTTAAAGGAGACATTACCTCGGATGAATACGGAATTTATGCCGAACCGTTTATAGATGAAGACGAAGGTGAAGGCTTTGGTACGGTAAGTGTATTGGCGGAAGGAACCGTTACCGGTGGGAAAGTTGGAGTACTCCTTCACGAAGATGCCGACAGCAGGAAGAACGTAACCGTAACCGCGTGGAAGATCACGCCAAATAAAGATGGTATGGTTGCGGGATATGAAAAAGAAGATGATGAAACCGAAACGATTTATGAGGATGAGGATTTCGAGAAGAACAACATTAACTATATCATAAGAGTTGAACAGCCCGAGAGCGGCGCCACACTGGCAGCATCCGGTGACACTGCACACGAGGGTGAGAATGTTACGTTAAGGATCGATCTTGATCAGAATTATGTTATAACCGGAGCATTCAGCGATGAAGGAAAGAGTGTACCTCTTCTGACGGATGCGGAAGGTAATTACTATGTGGTTGTTCCAAGAGGCGGCGGAGTGTTGCTGTCTGTAACGGTGGATGTAAAACAGGCACCACAGCCTGCACCGCAGCCGGATGAGGAGGATGACGATAATGATGTACAGGCGCCCGAAACCGTAAATGGCAACATTGGTAACGTTGCTGAAAACAGTGCTGTTGTATCGTCACCCGAAAATCTGGATCAGACGATAATGTCTGTACCGCAGGGAGGGACAGTCAGTGTTGTATTAACGGAAGGGACGGGACTCAGTAATACAGTGATAGCTGCTCTTTCCGGAAGGTCGGATGTTACATTGGATATCATATTCGTATATAACGGATTGACCTACAGGGCGATCATCCCGGCAGGCTTTAACCTTGCACCGTTCCTTAATGCGGCCGGCGGAATTGATTTCGAAACCCTTGCAGTGCATTTTGGAACTATCATGCAATAAGTATCAGAGTAACTGTTATGAACAGTTATAAATTAAATCATTGTCAAAGGCTGATTCGCATGGTAAAATATATGTCGGCTGGTTCGTGGGCAACCATTGAACATACATATAATAATGAAAGGAAGAGGTAGAATTATGGCAAATGTT
>CAMORO010000086.1 GCA_946623875.1 uncultured Lachnospiraceae bacterium
AATATAAAACAAAACAAGGATTGAATAATGCTCTGATGAAGAAATATCCGAGTAAAGATAACAAAAAATCCAGTGAAATATATGCAGCAATTAAACCTTTGATAGCAGATAAAAAGGGTAAGTGATTACTGAAGAAAGAAAAGAAGTACAGATATTATTGTATAAAATGCAAAAAACAGTTTAAAATAAATGGAGCCGGAAAGAAAATTAAGTGTCCAAAATGTGAGAACATGCTTTATGATATGCAAGTATCAGACATGGAATATGAGCTGCTGGATAAAAATGAGAGGGCGGCTATTATACAAAAAATTATGAAATAGTCAAAAGTCAGGAGATGTGATGGCAGGATATATTTACTATTGTGATAATTGTAAAAAATTGTTCAGGATCAGTGAAACAGGGAAAAAGGTGAAGTGCCCTAAATGCACTTCCGAACTATCTGATCTTAAGATATCAGATGAAGAATATGCTTCTCTTGATAAGGCCGGGAAGGATGATATAAAGAAAAAAGCACTGGATGATCCGGAAAAGAAGAGGGTTGATGTTTCGAGGAAAGAACCTGTTAAAACGACGGTCAGCAGTATATCCCCGGAAAATGTTACAGCAGCCGGAAACATCGAAAAGCTCAAACAAGAAGCTGTTAGAACAGCAGAACAACATGCGACTTTTAATAATTCATATCTGAAGACTCAAATACAAGGGCAGATATTGGCTGCAGATAATTTTGTAAGTATATGTAAGTTGTCCGCTATTAAGAATGATGGAGTTATTGACAGTAATGAAGATAAGCTTCTTAAAAAGATCATTAAAATAACGGAGAACTACACAAAAGCATTAAATAAACTTATATAAGTATGCAGGTGCCTGACCTTATGAACAAGATGGTCCGGTAAAGATGAGTTTGATTCCGATGCAGTAAAAATATCATTATCCTTCAAGAAATAGGAAGCAGATCCATACGGGAGATACTATTGTTATGAACTGTTCATAACAGCACATAAATTTTAAGATAATAAAAAGAAAGATTTTGTTGACAAGAAATATTGCGCGCAATATAATATAGAAAAAGGTAATGGAAATGAGGTAAACAGATGGCACAGGAATATGAACAGTTATTATTAAAAAACCAGTTATGCTTTCCGCTTTATGCATGCGGGCGGAAGATAGTCGGAAGTTATACCCCGTATCTCAAGCCGCTTGGTCTTACCTATACGCAGTACATAGTTATGATGGTAATGTGGGAGAAGGAAAAGGTGAATGTCGGTCAGCTTGGTGATCTGCTTCATCTTGATGCAGGTACCCTGACACCTCTTTTAAAGAGGCTCGAAAAAGCAGGACTGGTTACAAGACAACGCTCCAGAAATGATGAGAGGATAACGATAATATCAATAACACCCGAGGGGGAGCAGCTTAAGGAAAAATGCAAGGATATCCCGGCCAAACTGGCAAGTGAGGGAATGGCGCTGAGCATGAAGGAGACAGAGGAACTGTACAGGCTTCTATACAAGATGCTTGATAACTGAAGGTTAATTGCAAGACAGATATTGTACTGTTGCCCGGGGGCTTACAAAAGCCATTAAGGGCTTTTCTGCTGAGGAACATACTTCACCGGATTACCGGTGGTCCGGTTTTCACACAGGCATGAACTGTATTTTGTGTAGATGATTCTGAATAGTTACAAATAATGCTTGACAAATAAAAGCCCAATCAGTTACTATGTAATCACGTTATTGATCAACATATCGGACGGAATCCGTCAATATTCCAACAAATATAGTTTATATGAATTCGGGTAAGCACAGAAAGACCGAGGTGATTTTATGTTGTCAAATGGTATGATTCTGCGCGACAGATACCGTATTGTCAGATGTATTGGTAAGGGAGGAAGCTCCAGTGTATATCTTGCCGAAGATATTTCGATCGGCAAGAAATGGGCGGTGAAATTCCTTGAATCAGGTGATGATGACATGGGGTGGCTTGCGCAGAACGAAATAAACATGATGATCAGACTCGATTATGAGATGTTTCCAAGGATCGTTGACGCATGGCAGGAACCGGACGGGTATGTGATCGTCAGCGATTATATAGAAGGAGTGACTCTTGATCGGGTTCTGAGAGGTAAACATGCAGGCAAAAAAACCCTGACGGAATGGTGGATCAGGGTTGCCGAAGGCATAAGGTATCTGCATAAATGCAAGCCGTCCATACTGTATCTGGATCTGAAGCTTGAAAATATAATGCTTAAGACAGATGGAAGCCTTAAGCTGATAGATTTCGGTATTGCGGGAAGAATAGCAGACAGGGGTTCTCTGTACGGAACTCCGGGATTTGCAGCCCCGGAGCAGTACTACAACCGTGGAGAACTGTTGGATGAAAGGACGGATATCTTTGCGTTCGGGATGCTTATTTACGCAATGCAGAGCGGTAAGAGGCCTGTCAGGGATCTTAAGCAACAGGAGAAGCTGATAAGAAATGACAGACATATCCCGGCCAGGCTTAAGACCATTATACTCGGCTGTACCGCAGAGGATAAGGACGGAAGATACAGCAGCATGGATGAGGTGTTAAGAGCACTGAACGCATATAAGGGCAGGAGTTGTAAGAAGCTTGTTGCCGGATGCGCTGCAGCGATAGCGGTCACTGGACTGCTCGTATCCGGTGCAGCCGCCGTAAAATATGTTATTTCCGAGCCTGTTGAAAGTACGGCGCAGAATATGATGGATGAACTGAAGGGGCACATAGTAGACGGTGAATATACCGATGAAGGAATTCGGATCATATGCGGATACATTGAATCGGGCTGCCTTGACGAGGAGACGAGTGAGAGATTTGCCTATGAGGTGGCAAGAAATTGTTTCTCCCTCAAGCGAAGCTACAGGGAAGCACTGAGATATTTCAATATGCTGAATGAGGAAGATTACCCCGATGCACTGTACTATAAGAGGCTGTGTAAGCTTCAGTTATCCTTTGAGGAGGATAATAACAGATATTCCGAGTGTATAGAAGAATTTGCGAAATATAACAGGGGACTGGGTTATAAGGATTTAAGGTTTGACAATACACTGATGCTGGCCAATCTTTATGAGGGAATGCAGGGAAGGGATGAGACCTGCAGGCTGGCGGAAACGGAATGCCTTGAAGATGGTCTTAAGGATTTGAGGTATGCGGTGGAATGCGGATTGTTTGATGATGAAGGAGCCGAATATGAGGCGGAATTCTGCCGGCGTCTGTGTATGCTTTATGAAGAACAGGGAGATAAGGCCAGCGCACTTAAATACGGTGAGGAGGCACTGGCACTTACACCGGGTAATAAGGAAAATGTTATAAACGATCTGAGAAGACGCCTGAAGGCTTTGGCTGAGGAAACAAACAGATCGTGATACTGAGTATGAAAAGGAGCAGAGAATATTATATGAGGAAAATGATACAAAAGGGGATCGTTGTATTGTTGATGGTATTAATAGGGGGATATTCTTTGAACATTAACGGCGTGTACGCAATGACAAAAAAGTCAGATGCAACACTCGACGAGCGTGTGCTGCCGGTAAAGATCACAAGAGCGGACGGGATTGTGATAAATCCGAGAGACAGGGAAGCAATAAATACGAACATGCAGCTTGAATTTACGATGGATAAACAGCCGCTTGAGGATATGTTTGAGTACGAAAAAGGGGTATATGAAGAATATGCGAAGGCGGAAGAACTGCTTAAGGTATCTGCAAAGTGCCAGTATTCAATAAGTAATGACAAAGGAATGAGCTATTCTAAATGGGAGGATATCGAAGGAGACTGCTTAAGGCTTGCGCCGGGTGCGTTTGAGGAGGGTGAATACCGGATCAGATTCAGGAAGCTTCAGGAATATGTGCTTGATGAAGACAGAGCCGATGCGGCAATGATAGCAGCGGTCATTGCCGATAATATGGCTGCGGCAGAAGCGTCGGCAGCAAGGGAAGAAGATACTGAAGAAGCCGACAGTGAAGCTGAAGATGACAGGGCAGACGGTAACGAAGTGCCGGATAAAGAACACACCGGTGCTGAGGGTACGGACAGTGATGCATACTATACCGGGACAGAGGAAATCAAGACTTCGGACGCTGATGCAGAGGATAAAGGAATTGCAGTCACCGGAGAAGAGGGAGATGAAGAAGGAGCACAGAATTCAGATGCGGAAAAGGATGACGGAAATATCTCACGCGCTGACCGGGAACAGACCGTAAGCGGCAATTCTGACATGGAAATAAGCAACGAAGATAAGGAAAATGCAGAGGAAGAAAAGAAAGAATATGAAGAAGAGACTGAGGAAATACCTGCAGGAAAAAAGGAAGCGGAAATCTGTGAAGAGATGATACAGACTGCCGAACAGATAATAAGTGAGGAAGGCAGACATTCCATGGAGTCGGTTTGCTACACAGTGATCATTGATACAGCGGCACCGGTTCTGGAGCTTATGTGTGATGCAGATGACGGTGAATGGGTAAATACCAATGTAAAATGCAGTGTAAAGATCAACGATACCGGATCGGGTCCCGCCGGGCTTAAGGTGAGTTTCGACAACAATGCCCTGTCAGATGAGAGCTTTACGTCGGATAACAGTACAAGCGGTACCGGCCGAAGCTTTGTGCTGAGTAATGAGACACGTTCCGACAACGGCGGGGAACTTGTGATAGAGGCATGGGACCGTGCCGGTAATGTAAGCATTCTGAAACAAAGGATAGGAATAGATAAAACCGCTCCGTCAATAACACTTGACGGTGTACAGGAAGGTAAGATATACAACAAAGCAGCGGCTGTTTCGGTGACGGGAAACGATGACCATCCCTCCGGTGTCTGCGTCGGATATTCGGTGAAACGTATGGTGATGGGAACCGAAGAAACAATAGCGGCTTCAGCCATGACGCTTGATGAGCTGAAGGGAAGGGAGCTGTGTCTTTTGGATGTCGACGGCGACTATGTGGTTGAATGTCATGCTACGGATCGGGCGGGGAATGCATACGGGCCGATCAGAAAGACTTTCAGGGTGGATACAACCGCTCCCGGCATCCTTCTTGAAGGGATAACCGACAAGGCCGTGCTCAATAAGGAGGGAGCTCTTAAGATAACTGCCTTTGACAATTTTGAGGATGGATACAATGTGTCGATCAAAGGAACTTACAAGGCTCAGAACGGAACATCCGATCTTCGGCTTGCCGATTATAAGACTGAGGGACTTATAAGCTCCAACACATATTACTTTAAAAATGACGGCGAATATGAGCTCACGGTAAAGGCATCAGACAGTGCCGGAAACACATATGAAGAGAACCTGGGTTTTTCCGTGGACAGAACGGCTCCCGTTATAACCATGACAGAAGGTCTGAAGATAAAGGATGAAATGATAACTAATGAACCTCCGACACTTAATTTCAGGATCGTTGAGAATAATTACGGTACTTCGAAAGTATTTTGTGATCTTAAGAAACGTAAGGGAATGAAAGGGTTTGAACCCTGTAAGTCACCGGAGTGGATCATGACCGGTGAAACGGCTGATTTCTCCCTGACGGTGGAAGAGGAAGGAAGCTATGAGCTTACGGTTAAGGCTGTAGATGCGGCAGGTAATTCGTCTGTTAAGACAATGAGGTTTACGCTGGATATGACCTCGCCGCAGATAGACTACATAGAAAATCTTGACAGAAAGTATATAAAGAGCTTCAAGCTGCCGGGAAATTTCGGCGAGTTTATAAAAGATCAGAATGATGTAAGCTATCAGACATACTTAAACAGCATGAATTATGATGAAGGCGAAGAGGTGGCCGAGGACGGGAAATATGTACTTAAGGTTTCAGCGGTGGATGATGCGGGAAATCAGACGGAGAAGTCGGTCGAATTCATTGTTGACGGGACAATGCCCAGAGTTGTGATAGACGGAATGGCGGATGACGGCAGTGTTAACAAGGATGAGACCATAGTACTCAGTCTGTATGATGAGGGTGATTACTTCCGTTCGGTGAAATTAAACGGAGAAGAGGCGGTGACCGGGGACAGGCAGACAAGCGTTGAGCTTGCGATCCCTGATTACGGTGATTATACGATCGATATAGAGGCAGTTGATATGGCAGACAATATACTTACCCAGACGATCGAAGCAAAGTGTGCAAATGCAGCACCCGCAGTTGTCGGAGCATCAACGGTGCGGACACTGAAGCAGGCAAATGTGCGAGGCACAAACAAAGGTCTGCGGGTGTTCCTGATAGTCATGACAGTTCTTGTTCTTGCGGGATCGGTTGTTGTCTTCTGTTATTACAACAACAAGGAGAGTGCCGTATGAAAACAAGCTGAAGGTGATGTATCAATAAAAGCACAAGGTATTGTATAAAACAGAAAACATGGTACTATAGATGGTGAGTCTTAAATCCAAAACACAGTATAATGAGAAGGGGTACCATGAGTTACAGGGATAAAACAAAGGTAATAAGCATAGGAAATGTAAGGATCGGCGGTGGTAATCCGATAAGGATACAGTCCATGACAAATACAAAGACCGAGGATGTGAAGGCAACGGTGGAGCAGATCAAAAGGCTGGAAGAGGCAGGTTGTGAAATAATAAGATCCACTGTGCCCACATCCGAGGCCGCAACAGCGATAGGTGAGATTAAGAAGCAGATATCAATTCCCATAGTTGCGGATATCCATTTTGATTACAGGCTTGCAATAGCTGCGATCGAAAACGGAGCGGACAAGATACGTATAAATCCCGGAAACATAGGCGGCAGAGACAAGGTTGAGGCAGTCGTAAGTGCCGCGAAGGAGAGAAATGTTCCGATAAGGGTGGGTGTGAATTCGGGTTCCCTCGAAAAGCCGTTGATAGAGAAATACGGCGGAGTAACTGCCGAGGGAATAGTTGAGAGCGCGCTTGACAAGGTTAGGATAATTGAGGAATGTGATTATGACAATATGGTTGTCAGCATCAAATCATCGGATGTGATGATGTGCGTGAAGGCGCATGAACTGATCGCCCCCGTACTAAGGTATCCCCTTCATGTCGGGATCACGGAGTCCGGTACGGTACGGTCGGGGAATATCAAATCGGCTGTCGGCCTTGGGATCATACTTAATGAGGGAATAGGTGATACGATCAGGGTATCTCTCACAGGCGACCCGGTGGAGGAAATAGTATCTGCCAAGAGGATACTTAAAACCCTTGGTTTAAGGAGCGGAGGTATAGATGTAGTGTCATGTCCCACCTGCGGAAGGACAAACATAGATCTGATATCGCTTGCCGAGGCTGTTGAAAGACTGGTTGCAGGTTATGACCTGGACATAAAGGTTGCGTGCATGGGGTGTGTTGTTAACGGTCCGGGTGAAGCTAAAGAGGCAGATATAGGGATAGCGGGCGGCAAGGGTGAAGGCCTGCTTATAAAGAAAGGTGAGATCGTAAGGAAGGTGCCGGAAGATGAACTCCTTCCGGTCCTTAAATATGAACTCGACAATTGGGGGAAGCTATGAGTAAACAGTTTAAAGAAGTGTTTCCTACGCTTGAACTTAAGAATGAACTGGCAATGCTGTACAGTGATGCGGAAGTTGTCAAGATATCAAATACATCCGCGGGGGACAGGCTAAGGGTATATATCAAGGTACCTCATATCATAGAGAAGCAGGATATCTTCGCTGTGGAACGCGAGATATCAAGGCAACTGTTTCCCGGTGCCATCATGAAGGTTACCCTTCATGAAAGGTTCGAACTGTCAGACAGCTACAACGCAAGAACTCTTATGGATGTATATAAGGACAGTATTCTTGAGGAGTTCAAGCATTATAATCAGTTCGATTACCTGACTCTGTATCATGCCGATTACGAATTTCCCGAAGATAATGTTATGAAGCTGGTGCTTGATGATACTCTGGTTGCCAGAGAGCACAGGGATGACATTGTCCGGATATTTGAAAAGATATTCCGGGAAAGATGTAATCTCGATGCGTCGGTGCTTGTTGAATTCAAGGAGCATGAAATGAGCATGTCGCGTGTTAATTCGGAGCATAAAATGGAGGAGGAAGTAAGGAAGATAACATCTTCTCTTTCAGAGCAGGCTGTGGGAGCTGAAGGAACGTCGGGAGCAACGGGTGCAGTCGGTGTTATGCCGGCCGGTTCGGACGGCGCTGACGAATACTACGCATCCATGGCGGCAGAGGCCGTAGCTGCCGGAGAGGAAGCTGATGCTGCCGCATCGGCTGAAGCGGCTGCGAACATGCCTGTAAGTATGAACGGATCCAATGATAGGAGTAAAAAAGAAAACAGGTCAAAGGATCGGGGGAAGGATACAAAAAAAGGCGGTACATACAGAAAAAGCTACAGGGAATCGGACAATCCGGATGTGATCTACGGGCGTGATTTTGATGACGAGCCTGTTCCGATCTCCGAGCTTGAGGGAATGACGGGAGATGTGACTGTATATGGCAAGGTTATAAGGCTTGAACAGCGTGAAACAAGAACCGGTAAGCTTATTGTGATGTTTGATGTTACCGATTATACCGATACGATAACCGTTAAGATGTTCCCGCGTGTTGAACAGCAGGAGAAGCTGTTTTCTTATCTTGCGGAAGGTAAATATATTACACTGAAAGCCGTTGCGGATATAGATAAATTTGACGGAGAGCTTTCACTCGGGTATGTAAACGGAATCAAAAAGAGTGAGGCACAGGTAAGAAATGTTCGTGAAGATAATGAGCCCGTTAAGAGAGTTGAGCTGCACTGTCATACAAAAATGAGTGATATGGACGGTGTCAGCGATGTCGCTGACCTTATGAAGAGGGCAGCAGGCTGGGGGCACAAGGCACTGGCAATTACTGATCACGGGGTGGTTCAGGCATTTACGGATGCTTTCCATGCGCTTCCGAAGCTTAGGGATAAATATCCGGATTTTAAGCTTATATACGGCATCGAGGGATATCTCGTGGACGATTCCATGGGTATAGTCGTAAACGGAAAGGGCCAGTCGCTCGATGATGCGTATGTGGTATTTGATATAGAGACCACAGGTTTTAATTCAAAGAAAAACAATATTATCGAAATAGGTGCGGTTAAGGTTGTAAACGGTGAGATAAAGGATAAGTTTTCCACTTTTATCAATCCGAAGGAGCCGATACCTTACCGGATTACAAAGCTTACAACAATTACGGATCAGATGGTTGAGGATGCGCCTTATATAACGGAGGTTCTTCCTGAGTTTCTTAAGTTCTGCGAAGGATGTTCGCTTGTGGCACACAATGCCCGTTTTGATGTGAGCTTTATAAAACAGAAGGCTGAGGATCTGGCCATCGGGACTGACTTTACCTACCTTGATACGGTAGCCATGGCAAGAGCGCTGCTGACCGATCTTGGCAAGTTCAAGCTTGATCATGTTGCAAAGGCACTTAAGATCCCTTTTGAGAATCATCACAGGGCAGTGTATGATGCCGAATGTACCGCAAAGATTTTTGTTAAGCTTGTAAAGATGCTTAAGGAACGGGGAATAGACGAGCTGAATTTGCTAGAGGAGTTTGGAAGGAATTCGGTTGACATAATAAAGAAGTCGATGTCGTATCATGTGATCATCCTTGCGAAGAATGAAGTGGGTCGTGTCAATCTGTACAGGCTGGTCTCACTCTCACATCTTAAGTATTTTCACAGGAACCAGAGGATACCAAAGAGCCTTCTTGAAAAGTACAGGGAGGGTCTTATCATCGGTTCGGCATGCGAGGCGGGTGAACTGTACAGAGCCATAGTGGATGAGAGGAGTGATGATGAAATAGCCCGTATTGCGGATTTCTATGATTATCTTGAGATCCAGCCGCTTGGTAACAACAATTACATGATAGCGGATCCTCATCATGAAAATGTTAATTCCGTTGAGGATCTGATCAATATTAATAAGAAAATAATAAAGTTGGGAGAACAACTGAACAAACCGGTTGTTGCCACCTGTGACGTACACTTTCTCGATCCCGAGGATGAGATCTATCGAAGGATAATAATGGCGGGGAAGGGCTTTAAGGATGCGGATGACCAGGCTCCGCTGTATCTTAGGACAACCGAAGAGATGATGGAGGAGTTCTACTATCTTCCATATGATAAGGCTTATGAGATAGTTGTTAAAAATACCAATCTTATAGCGGATATGGTTGAGGTGATCGAGCCGGTGCGTCCCGATAAATGTCCTCCTGTAATTGAGAATTCAGATCAGATACTTAGAGATATCTGCTACAACAGGGCTCATGAAATGTACGGAGAAGAGCTTCCGCCGCAGGTGTCCGCAAGGCTTGAGAGAGAGCTGAATTCTATCATAAGCAACGGCTTCGCCGTTATGTACATAATAGCGCAGAAGCTTGTATGGAAATCCATGGAGGACGGATATCTTGTAGGATCCAGAGGATCTGTCGGCTCATCCTTTGTTGCGACTATGGCGGGTATTACGGAGGTCAATCCGCTTCCGCCTCATTATCTGTGTCCCAAATGCCATTATGTGGACTTTGAATCCGATGAGGTTAAGGCTTATGCGGGAAGAGCAGGCTGCGATATGCCGGATAAGGTGTGCCCTGAGTGCGGAAATCAGTTGAATAAGGAGGGCTTTGATATACCGTTTGAGACATTCCTCGGATTTAAGGGTGACAAGGAGCCGGATATCGACCTGAACTTTTCGGGTGAATATCAGTCCAAGGCGCATAAATATACAGAAGTTATTTTCGGTGACGGGCAAACCTTCAGGGCCGGCACTATAGGAACGCTGGCAGATAAAACCGCTTACGGATATGTCAAGAATTACTATGAGGAGAGAGGCGTCAGGAAGCGCTCCTGTGAGATAAACAGGATAACCATGGGTTGTACGGGTATACACAGAACGACGGGACAGCATCCGGGTGGTATCATAGTGCTGCCTGTCGGGGATGAGATATATTCGTTCACACCCATTCAGCATCCGGCCAATGATATGAACACTGACATAGTAACAACTCACTTTGATTATCATTCGATCGATCACAACCTTCTGAAGCTTGACATATTGGGACATGATGATCCCACGATGATCAGGATGCTGCAGGATCTTACAGATACGGATCCTCAGCAGGTTCCGCTTGATGATAAGGATGTTATGTCTCTGTTCCAGAATACCCGCGCACTTAAGATCGAGCCCTCCGATATAGGCGGGACACAGCTCGGTACCCTTGGCATTCCCGAATTCGGAACTGATTTTGCGATGCAGATGGTAATCGATGCCAAGCCGCAGGCATTTTCGGATCTTGTAAGGATATCAGGTCTGTCCCACGGTACCGATGTGTGGCTCGGAAATGCCCAGGATCTTATCGAAAGCGG
>CAMORO010000087.1 GCA_946623875.1 uncultured Lachnospiraceae bacterium
ATCGGACGTGCCGACTGGAACGACTGCCTTAACTTAAACTGCTTCTCGGAGCATCCCGGGGAATCCTTCCAGTGTTTCGGTCCTTCCGAAGGCCCTGTGGCAGAGTCAGTATTCATTGCGGGTATGTTTGTCAAGTATGGCGAGGAATATGCCCAGCTTGCCGAACTGCTCGGAGATGATGCCGAAGCCCAAAGAGCCCGTAAAGAAGTTAAGATAATGTATGATGCGGTTCTTAAGGATGGCTGGGACGGCGAATGGTTCGTCCGTGCATATGATGCATACAGCAACAAGATCGGATCAAAGGAATGCGAAGAAGGCAAGATCTTCATAGAGTCAAACGGCTTCTGTTCACTGGCAGGCATCGGCGTTAAGGAAGGACTTGCACAGAAAGCTCTTGATTCTGTTAAGAAGCATCTTGACTGCGAATACGGAGTAATGATCTTACAGCCCGCTTACACGGTATATCACCTTGAGCTTGGCGAGATCACCTCATATCCGCCAGGATACAAGGAGAACGCAGGAATCTTCTGCCACAACAATCCCTGGGTATCCATCGCCGAAACCGTTATCGGACGCGGCGACCGCGCATTCGAAATATACAAGAAAACATGCCCTGCCTACACAGAGGAAATATCCGAGATACACAAGACCGAACCCTATGTTTACTGTCAGATGGTGGCCGGTGCCGATGCATACCTTCCCGGCGAAGGTAAGAACAGTTGGCTTACCGGAACGGCCGCTTGGACCTTCTGCAATATCTCACAGTACATTCTCGGTGTCTATCCGACCCACAAGGGACTTCAGGTTGATCCGTGCGTACCTCATGGCTTCGGTGATTTCAGGATCACACGTAAGTTCCGCGGTGCGACATATACCATTAATGTCAAGAATCCGTCAGATGTAGAAAAGGGTGTTAAGACCATGACGGTTGACGGTAAGGAAGTATCGGGAAACATTATCCCTTACGAAGAAGGCAAAAAGGAATATGCTGTTGAGGTCGTAATGGGTTGAAAAAGTTGAAAAAAATGAGTCAGGAGATCTTCTCCTGACTCATTATCATTCATACCTCAGTGCATCTATGGGATTCATCTTTGCCGCTTTGTTGGCGGGATAATATCCAAAGAACACGCCTACCGCCATCGAGAACAACAACGCAGCCACTATGCTTGATGCAGTGGGAGAAGCTTCATATCCGAGCGCTTTGGCACCTATGGCACCGCCTATAATACCAACGCCGATCCCGAGTACTCCACCCACAAGGCACAGCACGATCGCTTCCATTATGAACTGCGCCCTTATAGATCCGTTGGTCGCACCGAGTGCCTTTCTTGTACCGATCTCCCTGGTACGTTCGGAAATGGATACAAGCATGATATTCATAACACCTATACCGCCGACTATCAGCGATATCGCAGCAATTACCGTTATGGCAGTCGACACCGTCCCAACCATTGATGTCATTGCACTTACCATGGATGCAAGCGAGAATGTCGAAATCGTAAAGTCCCTGTTGTTATGATAATAACGTTCCATAAACTCTTTAACCTTAAGAGCAAAGGCATCTGAATCAATACCCTGTTTTGTAACTATTGTGAAATTGGTATAGCCTTTGAGATGATTCTTATTAAGCGCGGTACTTATGGGAATATATACCTCTGTTGACACATCTCTTGCAGCCTGCATCTCAAAACCCTGCGAAACATATTCATACACTCCCACAATAGTGAAAACGTAGTATTTATATCCCCTTCCCGTCATCTCGATCTCTATCTTGTGACCTATAGCCTTGTCATTATCCCCATCAAACATATTACTTACAAACCTGTCCGATACAATGCACACACCCTTACCGTCACTGTATGCCTTGGAACCGAATTCACTTCCGGCCTGCATCTTGATATTGTTGGCTCCCATATACCCGGAATTAATTCCTCTCAGGCTTATATTTGCATAATTCCTGCCACTCTCAACCCTTGCATCTCCCAGCGAGGTATCAATTGATACAGCCTTGATCTCATCAGGATACTCTGCAGTCAGCTCACGGATATACTCATCCGTAATAAGATCCTTCTCCATGGGAATCTTCGCACCTCTGAGTGTCTCAAATCGCATGCCGGAGCCGTCCGACTCCTCCTCAGACTCTCTCGCCTGGACACCTACAACTATGTTGTTGGCACCCATATCGGACATCTCGGAGCTTATTGAATTCATAAGTGAGTTACCCACCGTAACTATTGCAATAACGGCGCCTATACCAATGATTATGCCAAGCATGGTAAGCAGGGATCTCATCTTGTTGACCCACAGTGCCGTAAATGCCAGTATCAGGTTCTCAAAGAACAGCATTTCTGCCACTTCCCTTCTGCTCGTTTATTATAACCCCATCCTTAAGGGTCAGTATCCTTTCGCATTCCGCGGCAAGCTCCGGCGAATGTGTGATAAGGATTATGGTCTTGCCCTGCTCGTCATGCAGCTTGTGAAAAATGTCCATGATAAGCCGTCCCGTTACGGAGTCAAGCGCACCTGTAGGTTCATCTGCCAGGATAATGGACGGATCGTTGGCCATTGCTCTGGCTATGGCCACCCTCTGCTTCTGTCCTCCGGAAAGTTCGTCCGGAAGATGTCTGATGCGGTCACCCATCTCAACCAGATTCAGCAGCTCCCTTGCTTTTTTGCTTCTAACCCGCATGGGAACACCCGCATAAAGCATCGGGAGTTCCACATTCTTAAGAGCCGAGGTTCTGGCCACAAGATTGTAGGTCTGAAATACGAAACCTATCTTTTTGCATCTTATTTCCGACAGTTCCGAATCCCCGGTGCGGAACATATCCACGCCATCCAACGTGTATTCGCCCCCGGTCGGCCTGTCCAGCGCACCTATCACATTCATCAGGGTCGATTTACCCGATCCCGACTGGCCTACGATAGCCACGAATTCTCCCTTTCTTACCTTTATATCTATGCCGTGAAGAACCTCAAGCTCATTGGGCTGTCCGATAAAATACTTCTTGGTGATCCCCTTCATATCGATAACTACAGGGGGATCCTCATTCCCGGGTTCCTCCCGAAGCGTATCCGGTTTCACCTGATCTGCCCGGGCGGGTTCGGTACCTGCCTCTTTCGCTTCATCAGATTCCTTCTCCAAAGCATCCGGAGCCGTATCGGTAATATCTTCAATTATTAGCTGTTCCTCTTGCTTCTGTTTCTTCTTCATTTATCCGGGATTACATACTCATCATGATCTCAAAGGGATTGTCCGGTTCAACATTTGTCTTAACAACAACCGACATTCCTTCCTTAACGTCCTTGCCGCTTATCTGAGTGTAATAGTCACTCTCCATACCAACTTCAACAGGTATTTCTTTCTGATTCTTTTCGATAATATCTTCCTCATCCTCTCCCGGACCGTAGGCAACCTTCAATATGTCCTTCATCCGTTCAAAGAAGGGCTTTTTCTCTTCATCGCCTGCTGCCACGGATGCGATCGCATTATCCGAGCTCACCGTATCCTCCTTGGTCATATCCGGTATGGAAACATCCTTCTGCATATCCGGAATTGTCGTAGGTGCAACTCCCGTACCGGTTCCCGGGAAGCCGAGAGGAGGCTTGACTGATGCCTGTTCATCCTTTGAATCCGCCTTCTGTACAACGGCTTCATCGATCATATATACAACATACTCACCGTCTCCCTTATCAACAACAGCATCATAAGGAACCGTAAGTACGTTATCTTTCTCATCTATGACTATGGACAGCTTGGCTGTCATACCAAGCTTCAGCCGCTCATCCCCGCTGATTACTTTGATCTTCACTGAATAAGTGGCATTGGATGTTGTTGCTGCAGAAGCTCCACCCGCTGCGGAAGCTGAATTTGCGTTAGTAGCAGTCTGTGCTATCTCATCGATCACACCCTCCAGTTCATCCTCTCTCGTAGCATCGGTCTTTATCACAACTCTCTGTCCGACCTTTATGTTCGGGATATCATATTCATCTATTTCAGTATTGATATACAGAGTGGAGCAGTCCTGAATGGTAGCGATATTTCCGCCTGCAAAGGAATTATTCTCCTCAACATTGACATCCGTAACCAGTCCGCTGATCGGAGCAATGATAACGTAATCATCCAGCTTGTCCCTGTAATCCTCCAGTTGTCTCTGTAACTGTTTTGTCGGATCGTTGGATGTAATGCTGTTTTTCTGATATGTCTCGGTAGCACCTGCCAGAGTATTTGATCCCTTGTAAATCTCATCCTCCAGTGCCTGAACAGCTTTATCATATGCCATCTGTGCATTTTCCTGAGCCTTATATGCGGTTGCCACGGCATTTTCCTGACTCTCGATGAGCGGATCAAAATAATTCTTCGTGTATATCATCTCACCGGTATTCTCATCTATGATCATCGTTTCGGTCTCGCCGCCATCGGGATGCCGATCTCTCTCCTCCTTTAGTTCATCCAGCTTCCTCTTTGCATCACCGTATTCATTGCAGGCTTCGTTAAGTTCCTTCTGCCTCTCATCTATTGCCGTCTGAAGATCCCTTATCACAATGCTCTCCGTACCGTAAGCGTAATAATACGTCCTTGTATTGGAAATATCATTAACACTCTTGGTTGCCTTGCTCTCGGCAATATCCTCCTGAAGCTGAGATATTGTTTTGTTAATGGATTCATACGAGAATGTGACCAGTATATCGCCTTCTTCCACATAGTCACCAACCTCACAATTGACAGAGGTAATCTTCGTATCACGAACGATGGTGGATGCCACTGTACGTTTCTTCGCGCTCTCCACTGTTCCGGTCGCAGTTACGGTCTCGACAAGATCACGGGCTTCAACCTTCGCTATCTCGGTATCGCCCGTCTCCATCTGCGCAATAACCTTCTTCGCCGTATTAGATGTGTATCTTACAAAAGTTAGAATTATAAATCCGATCACCAGAAGTATGATCAGAACCCTGAATTTTTTGAAAAATTTCCCCACTCCCCTCATGACCTTTCCAAATCCGTTCACGGTTACACCTCCAAATCAGGGCAACAGCCCTGTCCGTTATCTGGGTCCACTCAAGTCCCGGTCATGAGTCTTATGTATTTCCCTGCGTACATATATCATTTCGTATTTTCGCTGTCTTGGATTCATCCAATACATAAATTTATACCGCCATATCGGAGTAAAGTCAATAAATATCTAAAACTAATGAGCCGGGGGAAATATCTCCCGGCTCATTCATCCGACCTGTATCAGATCACCTTCCTACAAGCTCCATATCCTTTCGAACGCTTTCCGGAACTTCATTCCTTATAAATCCAAAGAAGCTGTAATCTCCGTCCATAACATAAGACTCATCATTCCGGTTAAGGAGATACACCTGAACCTCATACTCATCATCAAACGATCTTCCGCCATCCCATCTGTAGCTTCCGTGACCTATCGGATAGATTGCGGAAAGCACGGTTTCAAGCTCATCCTCATTGGAAGCAGGCGAGTATCTTTTTCTGACAATGAACTGCTCGGCTTCCTCCTCTGAAAGATACGGCATTCCCATTTCCTTTGCATATTCATCCTGCTCATCCTGATGGTAATTTATAACCTCAACGGAAGAAATATCATCAATCGAAACAGCCGCAGGATAATAACCCTTATTCTCAAGATACTGCATGCAGCCCTTCATGTCAGGATACAGGGCGATACCCTCTGTCTTATAATACCTGTATGCCCCGGCACCCATATTTCTTCCTCCGGCGCCGCCTCCGACACAGAATTCAACATATCCCGACGAAAGTTCATCAAGTCTTCTGCTGTAGCTGTAGTTTTCCATATCGGTCCTGTACAGTCTTATGATATCCTTAACCTCATCAGGTGAAAGCCTGAAGCTATCAACACCGTTTGAATACGTGGCATTAAGCTCATATGGTGCTGTACTGTCTATTGCTTTCTCTACATCATAATTATATATTCCGTAATATCCCTTAACGAATTCCCTCGCAGACATTATCTTATCAAGGAGCTCCGATGCGGCCGCATCCTTTACCGGTATGTATATCCGCCTTGTTACCAGACTGCCGCTCTTCATCCTGTAGAACACGGTTGCAGGCGAAAACTGCGAATCGGGATCATATATATAAGCATCCTTTCCGACCGTCTTGATAAGCTCGTCATATCTGCGTATCGACATTCTGTGAAGCTCACAGACATCGGCAACATCTGAGATAAACATGTTTCTCAGATAGAATTCCTCGTTCGAAACATTGTTGAGATCCTGATCAATATATCCGTACAGATCTTCGTATCCTTCCGGTGCAAAAACAACCGATTCCACACTTTCCTCCGAAGGCACATATCTGTCAATCCTCAGCCAGTCCTGCTTAAATCCGAAGAACAGGAGCAGTGCACACACCGTACAGATGAACCAGTGTGATTTTCTGTAAAGCGCTGCCCTAAGATCCAGTTCAAAGACCGCCTGCATGATCGCGCATGCAACCGACGAAGCTATAAAGCATACCAGCACTATGAGCAGCATGTCGGCCACGCGAAGATCCCCGCTTCTGTTAAGAACTTCCGCAACTATGGCTGCCGTCATCGCCGTTACCGGTATGACTATCATCAGCTTGATCGTATCGGATGTAGGTTTAAATGCAAGTGTCTTTCCTGCCGCTTCGCCCGGACGCTTCAGATACAGTATGTATGAAACGCACAGCAACACCGCATCCAGAATGATCAGCGCGATCAGATACTTAACCCCGTTATCCCGATAGGTCCCGTCATTCAGAATGTAGTATATAAGACCATAGGGAGACAGCTTGGGGATCATATATCCGCTAAGTGAGTATTCGTAAACAAAAAACATACTCCTGAGCCAACCGAGCAGACCTCTTATAACCGGTTCATACACCGAAAGTACGATAAAAGCACATACACATGCAAAAGCTGTTCCGGTGAGCATCATGGAAAAAATGAAGAGATGATACACACCAAGGAAATACACCAGCATGTAACAGAAGGACAGCAGCGCTTCATCCATGCCGTACACACCTCCGAAGCCTGCGGCATTCAGTATTGCCATGCTTATCAGAGTACCGAATATATACGGTCCTGCATAAATAAGGATACCGCTTATCCAAATGGTCGAGAACCTGCTGCCTCTCTTCTGCGGTACACTCTCATAAAAATCAAGCTTGACCCTGTCATTTAAGTACGAGTAGCCTCCGAAAGCAGTGATGACCGCAATGACAGTCGTGAGCATGATCTTAAAACCGGATGCGCCCATAAATGCGATCGCGTAATTCCTTGCATCCTGAAGCATCATTTTCTCTGCAAGGCTGCCGTAGTCGGCTATGTACCTTGTCTCGTCAAAGGACATCAGTATAACAAGAAATACAACACAGCTAAAAAGGATAAGAAGAAAGATGGACACACACCACTGCCACACCCTTCTCTTATTATTTTCTATCAGATCAACCCAGGATGAGCTTCTTAATGTCATATCCTGCCACCTCCGTTTCACTTATAAATATCTCCTCAAGTGACAGAGGAAGCACTTCCCGGAATACGGTAGCAACTCCGTCAAAGGCCTTCTCTATCTCCTCTCTTGTTCCCCTTATCGTATACACATGAAGCGAACCGCTCCTGTCATCCTTCACTACATCGAGCACTTCACTTATCTTCTTATCTTCATCATCCGAAGAGAAAACACACTGTACACGCTGTATGTTAAGCTTCATATCCTCAAGATCCTTGCTTAGCAGGACACCGCCCCTGTGCAGCAGTCCGACATGATCACAGATATCCTCAAGCTCCCTTAAGTTATGGGATGCGATAACCGGTGTCAGGCCCCTCTCATCCATTTCACGCGCGAAGATACTCTTAATACTCTGACGCATGACAGGATCGAGTCCGTCGAATGACTCATCGCACAGAAGGTATTTCGTTCCGGAGCATATTCCGAGCAGCAGGGCAAGCTGACGCTTCATTCCCTTTGAATAGGTATTAATCTTTCTGTCGGGCTCCAGAGCAAAGGTTTTAAGATATTCCGCGAATTTAACCTTGTCAAAATCCATGTACTGATTGGCCAGATATGCTTCCATATCCAGCGGTGTGGAATTCGCGAAAAAGTACGGTGTATCGGACACAAAGAAAATCCTGCTCTTTGCTTTGGGATTATCATATATCTTAAGATCATCTACTGTGATCTCCCCTTCATCCTGCCTCAGTATTCCTGCAATCATCCTGAGCAGCGTACTCTTTCCGGCACCGTTTGTTCCGAGAAGTCCAAACACATTTCCTTCCCCGATCTCCATGCTCACACGGTTTACAGCCGTTATTTCATCAAAATCCTTTGATACCTTTTCAATCTTTATCAAGGCTGTTCACCTCCATTTCCCTTAATATGACTTATCATTTCATCAACAGTTATCCCTGCCTTAAGCGCCGAATCACATACCTCATCCAGCCTTCCGAATACCTCCCTGCGATATTCCTGCTTAAGCCCTTCCGTATCCGATACAAAATTACCACGGCCCTTTACCGTATATATGTAACCGGTTCTCTCCAGCTCGCCGTATGCCCTCTGGATCGTATTTGGATTGATCGACAGCTCCATGGCAAGAGTCCTGACACTGGGCATCTTATCATTACTCTTTAATGCCCCGTTCAGTATAAGGAGCCGGAACTTGTCATAGACCTGTTCATATATAGGCCTTGAATCCTTGTAATCAATCAGGATCACCTCAATTCCCCCTTTCTTTTGTTCTGTGTCGCACATCATGAATCACACGAAAGCAATTTAAGTGTACTAATTCTGTTAGTACACTTAATATACACCTGCGTTGATATTCTGTCAATAATTATTTTCGCAGCTTACGGCCTTATTCTTCTGCCTTTATTTCCCGATATCCGGTCTGTAGTGATCAAGCAGCAGTCCCACAACCTCACTGTAGCTTGCCATTCCCGATTCCACTCCGTTTATCTTAAGAGTACTGTCGGTAAAAGTATTGCTCGCCTTCCTGACCTTCCCGGTTTCAAGTACTGCTTTTTTTTCCACTTCGTCCCACGCTTCCGAAGTCAGGAAAATGTTATCGCTCTTTGCAAGTTCTGACAGCTTCACATACGATCTGTATACAGCTTCATCATTGCCTATCGACTTAAGAAAATCACGCTCTATGTAATTGTACACAGACAGATATCCACTATACCTAAAGAAAGGGTCATCCGACCCCACACACGCAAGATACGCGATAAAATTAGCTTCATCTTCATATATGAAACCCTTCGTATGCGCCAGCTCATGACACATAGTTGCCGGTTTGTTTACTATATACATAACATCATTGTAATTGGCCTCCATTGAAAACGGAAAATAGTAGCCCTCCATATACTGCTGGCTAAAGAAATTGCTCGCACTCAGTGCCTTGGGTGTTGAATAATATCCTGACAACTGCGGGTAACTTTTTCCAAGCCGCTGCATGCACCTGACAGCCTCTTCACTGATGCTTTTACCGTAAATAAGCTGCCCCCTGTCATCCCGCTCCAATTCCTCCGATAAACGGTTTGCCTCAGACACGATCATGTCCCTGAGCTCTGCCAGTTCCTTCACGGTATATTGATCATTCTCCGTATGATACGCATCCATATATTTGTCCCTGAATGATGAACAGTGATAAAGTATAAAGCAGTTAAGGGTCATAACGAGCGATTCCACAGCAACTATAATGACTATTACCTTCATGAATTTACCGTAAAAGCGCCTGAAACCTTTACCTCTTTTCGACAAATAGAAAATGACCGCAAACAGACTGAATACTGCTGTACATACAAGCAGTACCGCCGCAATTGCGATCATTATCTCTCCTACCGAACGATCGGTAAGTTCTGTAAAGAGTCCGTACACAGGTCCCCATATCGGGAATATACTATCAACATACCGATCACAGAAGCTCTCACTGTTCCATGCAAGTATATTGAGTACTACTGTGATCCCGAGCAAAACGGACACTGATACTGTTATTCTTTTTTTCATGGTACACTCCGGGAAATATCAGTGTATATCTATCCAACAGGCGGGATGAACCGATATATCACTTAACTGTGTCATCCTGTCACTGTTCGATGCAATATACTCCTTCACCTCCTCATCCTTTAACATGAACATCTTGTCCACTACATCCGGGCTCACGTATTCAGCTCTGTAGTCAGGTTCGTTTTCCCTGATCTCCTTGGTTGAGACTATCCTGACACGCTCAAATATATTGAACGTCGAATTCATGAATGTACTGTTAAGACGTTCCCTCACAGGGCTTGTCTCCCATAATACCACTTCATCTGCTCTCTCATCACCTACGCCGTAATTGCTGATGCACAATACCCGGTTATCCTTCCTGTCAAGGACTATCCAATCAGTGTTTCCCTTATATTTTCCGTATTTAACTATATCTCCTACATTTGCTTTACGAAGATCGGACATTTCGTTCCGGAATCTGAAGGACGGAATGATGAAAGTGGTGGTCGCAAGTGCTGCGACCATGACCGAAAATGTAGAAGCAACTATTAACCTGTTCCTTACGGCTTTCGGGTTCTTTGGTTGTTGTTTTTTTTCTTCTTTTGCCCCGCTCACCGAAGCTTCGATATCGGATAATATCTCTTTATCCGCATTATCCTCATTATCCTTTTTATCTAAATCTTCGGTTTTTTTTTCTTTCGATTTTTTTTTAAAAAACCCTTTTACCGGCTTTTCTTCTTCCTTCTCTTCTTCAACAGCCTGGCGTTCTTTCTCCTTCTGTCTGTATGCCTCACGCTGTTCCTCATTCCAGACATTCGGTGAAGATGCTGTTGTCCCGGTTCTGTAGGCTACATTCCCAAACGCAGCTGTCGGCTGCTTGAATTCCCTGCCATTGCCCCTGTCATCTTTTTTATTAACCTGCATTCCGGGAGCTGAGGCAGGTGAAGGCTCAGCGGTTTCCGGTGCGGATTTTGCTGCCTGCTTCTTTACCACCTTCCTGACTACCTTTTTTACAGGAGTCTTTACGGGAGCAGGTGTTTCTATCGGCGCTGCTGCCACCGGTTCCGGCGCTGTTGCCGGTCCGGGTGTAAATGCGGGTACCTGTTCTGCTTCCGGTATGGATGAAAGTTCAGGTTCCGCTAC
>CAMORO010000088.1 GCA_946623875.1 uncultured Lachnospiraceae bacterium
TTATCGAAAGCGGAGTGGCTACGATATCTACCTGTATCTGTACACGTGACGATATTATGACATATCTTATAGGTATGGGACTGGATTCCGAGGAATCCTTCAAGATCATGGAGAATGTCCGAAAGGGTAATGTTGCAAAAGGCAAATGTGATAAATGGGGTGCATGGAAGGAGGATATGATCAGTCACAATGTGCCCGAATGGTATATAGATTCGTGTGAGAAGATCAAGTATATGTTCCCTAAAGCCCATGCTGCCGCATATGTTATGATGGCGTGGCGTATAGCTTATTATAAGGTGAATTATCCTCTGGCTTACTATGCCGCATTCTTCAGTATAAGGGCATCGGGATTTTCTTATGAAAAGATGTGTCTTGGGAGGGCTAATCTTGAGCATTATCTTGAGGATTACAAAAAGAGAGAGGACAGCCTTGCCAAGAAGGAACAGGATGAGCTCAGGGATATGCGTCTGGTACAGGAAATGTATGCAAGAGGATATGATTTCATGCCCATTGATCTCTTCAAGGCTCAGGCGCACAAATGCCGTATACTGGATGGAAAGATCATGCCTCATCTTGGCAGTATCGAAGGTCTGGGCGATAAGGCTGCCGATGCGATAGTCGATGCCTGCAAGGACGGTCCGTTTATTTCAAGGGATGATTTCAGGGAAAGAACGAAGGTTTCCAATACGGTAATAGATACATTGACTCGTCTCGGGATATTGGATGATCTGCCGGAGTCAAACCAACTGTCACTGTCGGATCTGTTTGCGATGAATTGATAACCAGTCCTGTGACCGCTAAGAAAAGTATGGAAGAAAGTTCAGCTTTTACTTTACATTATAAGGAAAAGTTGTATATAATAGTATGGCTGTTTATCGTTTGGACAGACTATGACTTTTTGAATGCATTTTCTTATCTGTATTCGGAAATCAGTGAGATTTAAGATAGTGTTAAGGAGACGGAAATGGAACAGGGACTGGAGATCAGATGGCACGGCAGAGGAGGTCAGGGAGCCAAAACGGCTGCACTTCTGCTTGCGGATGTTGCGTTTAAAACAGGAGCTCATGTTCAGGGTTTCCCGGAGTACGGGCCTGAGAGGATGGGTGCGCCCATCACGGCATACAACCGGATAAGCCGTGATGAGATAAGAGTACATTCCAATATTTATACGCCGGATCTTGTTGTGGTGGTTGACGAGACACTGCTTCATTCGGTGGACGTAACGGCAGGTCTTAAGGAAGACGGTTCCATTATTATAAACACACCCAAAAAAAAGGAAGAGATAATGGATCTTCTGAACGGATACAAAGGTAAGGTCTACACAGTTGATGCCAGAAAGATATCCGTTGAAACATTGGGTAAGAATTTCCCCAATTCTCCGATGCTTGCGGCTGCTGTGGCAGTGAGCGGAGTGATGGACAAGGAATCGTTTATAAGGGAAATGAGAACATCATATGAGCATAAGTTTGCCAAGAAGCCTGAGGTTATCGAAGGAAATATGAAAGCACTGGTAATGACTTTCGATGCCCTTGCAAAGGATCTTGAAAAGACTGCGTGAGCCTGTTATGAGCAGGAGTAACGTTAACATATGATGGATGAAAGGGATTACAATGAGAACTGATGTAACTAAGATAAATGAAAGTACACCCCATCAGGGACTTACCGAAGGTCTTATGATGTTTGCGGGCGGAACGTCCAGGGAATTTAATACAGGGGAATGGAGGACATCCACTCCCGAGTTTCATGAAGAGAAATGTAAACAGTGCCTGCTCTGCGCACCTGTGTGTCCGGACGGAAGCATTCCGGTTAAGAACAGCAGAAGGGCTGATTTTGATTATGATCACTGCAAGGGCTGCGGAATATGTGAAAAGGCATGCCCCTTCGGAGCCATTACGATGAGGGAGGGAATGTAAGATGCCTAAGAAAGACAGATTGTCGGGAAATGAAGCGGTCGCATATGCAATACGTCAGGTGAATCCGGATGTAATGCCGGCATTTCCGATAACACCGTCAACAGAGATACCACAACTGGTATCTACATATATAGCAAACGGACAGATGGATACGGAATTCATACCTGTTGAATCCGAGCATTCCTCAATGAGTGCAACGATAGGTGCAGAGGCTGCGGGAGCACGAAGCCTTACCGCAACATCTTCGGCAGGTCTTGCCCTTATGTGGGAGGAGCTGCTGCTCGCATCTTCCAATCGTATGCCATGTGTACTTACTCTGGTTAACAGAACACTGTCCGGCCCTATAAATATTAACTGTGACCATTCGGACGGTATGGGAGCAAGAGATACCGGTTGGATACAGATTTATGCCGAAAACAATCAGGAGGCATATGACAATTTCATTCAGGCTTATCCGATCGCGGAAAATAAAAACGTACATCTTCCGATAATGGTGTGTCAGGATGGCTTTATCACGTCGCACGCAGTACAGAATATAGAACTGCTTGATGATGATACCGTAAAGGACTTCGTCGGAACCTATGAGCCGGAGGAGTATCTTCTTAATATAGGCAAGCCTGTATCGGTAGGTCCTTACTCCATATCCGCATATGCAATGGAAGCCAAGAAGAATCAGGAAATCGCAATGGAGAATTCCAAAGAGGTGATTCTTAAGGTCGCAAGGAATTTCGAACGCATATCAGGAAGAAAGTACGGTCTTTTCGAAGAGTACAGGACTGAGGACGCGGATTATATCATGCTTATCATGGGTTCGGCTGCAGGTACCGCGAAGCAGGCATGTGATGATCTGAGAGAGAAAGGATTAAAGGCCGGTATTCTGAAGCTTCGTGTATTCAGGCCCTTTCCTGCCAAAGAACTGGCTGAAGCTCTCTCCGGCTGCAAGTGTGTGGCGATCATGGACAGATGCGAGAGCTATAACGGTAACGGCGGGCCTCTCAGCATGGAGGTATGTGCCGCTCTGTTCAAGTACAGGGTAAATACGGAAGCGGTCAGCTATATCTATGGACTGGCCGGCCGTGATTTTACCGTGCAACACGTATATGACATATTTGAAGAGATTGATGCTGCTGTTCAGAATGGTACTCAGGTGGAGCAGTATAAGTATATCGGGTTAAGGGAATAGGAGGCACCACAATGAGTTACAATCTTAAGGAAGTTATGAATAAACCCGAGCGTCTCGCTGCCGGACACAGGATGTGTGCAGGCTGTGGTGCAACAATAGCGGTCAGAGGAGTCCTCAGGGCGCTTCATGAAGGAGATCATGCCGTAATAGGTAATGCAACCGGATGTCTCGAGGTATCTACCTTTATGTATCCGTACACTGCCTGGGAGGATTCCTATATACACAATGCATTCGAGAATGCAGGTGCAACATTATCAGGTGTGGAGACAGCATACAGGGCACTCAGGAAAAGAGGAAAGATAGCAGAGGACGAGACCTTTAAGTTCATTACCTTCGGTGGTGACGGCGGTACCTACGATATAGGCTTCCAGTCATTGTCCGGTGCAATGGAGCGCGGACATGATATGGTTTATGTCTGCTATGACAACGGCGCTTACATGAATACCGGTATCCAGCGTTCTTCCGCAACACCCATCTATGCCGATACAACAACAACGCCCGTGGGTTCACAGTCAAACGGCAAGATGCAGAATCGTAAGGATCTGGCAGCCATAATCGCCGAACACAATATTCCGTATGTAGCACAGACTACACTGACACAGAACTTTAAGGATATGTATGAGAAATCGGAGAAGGCGATCTATACGGAAGGTGCGGCATTCCTGAATATAATGGCTCCGTGTCCGAGAGGATGGAGATATGAAACCTCGGATGTGATGAATATATGTAAGCTTGGAGTGGAAACCTGCTACTGGCCGCTCTTCGAGGTGGATCACGGCAAATGGATACTGAATTACGAACCAAAGAAGAAGCTTCCGATCGAGGATTTCCTTCGCGCACAGGGAAGGTTCAAGCATCTGTTCAAGAAGGGCAATGAGGATCTTATCGTACAGTTCCAGGAGGAAGTGGACAGACGCTGGGAGGATCTTCAGTATCGCTGTGCCAAGTGATATCCGGATCACCTGACTGTAATTTGATATTTAGATTATAATGTGTTACTATTCAGAATAGCACATAAATTTTAAAATATGACTCTCATGCTTGCATGAAAGAGGCATATTTTATAAATTTATGTATTGGATGGATCCAATACAGCGAAAAATGCAAAGCATTTTGAGAATTCGTCATAAGCAATCGTACAGTTTTACAGAATTTGTAATCGGGGAGAAATGCCATGATCAAAAGCATGACAGGGTTCGGCCGTGCCGAGCATTGCGATGAAAAGCGCAAGATTACGGTTGAGCTCAAGTCCGTTAATCACCGGTATCTTGATGTGAATATAAAGATGCCCAAGAAGCTTTCCTTTTTTGAAACATCAATCAGAAACCTCCTGAAGGAGTATATTCAGAGAGGAAAGGTTGATGTATATATTTCGTATGAGGATTATACGGAGGATAATTTCAGTCTTAAATACAACAGGGACATGGCCAGGGCATATCTTAAATATCTGAACGATATGAGTCGGGAATTCGGATTGGAGAATGACATAAGGGTTTCTGTTCTGTCCCGTTATCCCGAAGTGTTTACGCTTGAGGAACAGGAGATAGATGAAGATGAGCTGTGGAACGACCTTGAAGCGGTTGTCCGTTCGGCATGTGAAGGATTTGTCGCATCAAGGCTTTCCGAGGGCGAGAACCTTAAGAACGATCTTATCGGTAAGCTGGATACAATGCTTAACTATGTGGATACTATCGAAAAGAGAGCTCCCGCAATTATTGAGGAATACAGGAAGAAGGTAAATGACAGGGTTAAGGATATGCTTGCAGATGCCAAGATAGATGAGAGCAGGATACTGACCGAGGTTACTCTTTTTGCTGACAGGATATGTGTAGATGAAGAGATAGTAAGGCTCAAGAGTCATATAGAGAGTACAAGGGATACACTGCGTGCCGGCGGAAGCGTAGGACGTAAGCTCGATTTTATCGCACAGGAAATGAACAGGGAAGCCAATACGATCCTGTCAAAGTCTACAGACCTGTCAACGTCGAATGTGGCTATAGATCTGAAAACAGATATAGAAAAGGTACGTGAACAGATTCAGAACATCGAATGATCGGAGGGAATATGCAGAAAGGTATATTACTCATACTGTCCGGGTTCGCGGGATCCGGCAAAGGCACGGTCGTCAACGAGCTGCTTAACCGTTATGACAATTATTCTTTATCTGTTTCTGCAACAACAAGGTCGCCAAGACCCGGGGAGCAGGACGGCAGGGAGTATTTTTTCAAGACTGTTGAACAGTTTGAAGCGATGATAGAAAAGGACGAGTTCCTTGAATACGCGAAATATGTTGACAATTATTACGGGACGCCGCGTGAATATGTAGAACATAAGCTTGATGAAGGCAAGGATGTGATCCTTGAGATTGAGCAGCAGGGAGCGCTTCAGATAAAGGAAAAGTGTCCCGATGCACTTCTTCTGTTCATCATGCCCCCCAGCGTAAGGGAAATATACAACAGGCTTAAGAAACGCGGAACAGAAACCGAAGAAGTGATCATGAAGCGTATGACCCAGGGTGCGTTGGAAGCCAGGGTCATAGAAAGATATGATTATCTCATAATAAATGATGATCTGGATAAATGTATAGAAGATGTGCATAATACCATACAGTGCTCCAAGTTTTCGACCGCCAGGAATAAAGATATTATCAGACGGACGATCGAAGAGCTTGATGGTTTTACAGCTTAGGCAAACAGATTGCAGCTACTACAGAAGATATTAAAGGTTTAATAAACAGGAGGATGATAAGATGTTACACCCGTCATACAGTGATCTTATGAAGGTCGTAAACAGTGAGGTAGAAGAAGGAGAACAGCCGGTGGTAAACAGCCGTTACTCCATAGTTATGGCTACAAGCAAAAGAGCAAGGCAGCTTATAGACGGTGCTCCCACACCGGTCAGCAATGCAACGGAAAAAAAGCCGTTATCTGTTGCTATTGAGGAGCTTAATTCCGGCGTGGTCAAGGTAGTTGGAGAATAAGCCTTATATGAATGTGTTTTTTGTTTCGCTTGGCTGTGATAAGAATCTGGTCGATTCCGAATATATGCTCGGAATACTCAGGAACAGGGGCTATGACTTTACTGATGATGAAGCGGAAGCTGATGTGATAGTCGTGAATTCCTGCTGTTTTATCGGGGATGCCAAGGAGGAGAGCATCAATACGATATTGGAAATGGCACAGTACAGGACTGCCGATGATGAACGGTGCAGGGCACTCATTGTGGCGGGCTGTCTGGCACAACGCTATGCCGATGAAATACGGACCGAGATTCCCGAGGTTGATGCGATCGTAGGAACAACAGCATATGATACAGTCGCCGATGTTATTGACAGAGTACTTGGCGGTGAACATGTAAGGGAGCTTGAAAGTATTGACAGGCTGGTGCTTCCCGATGCTGAAAGAATAGTCACAACAGGCGGATATTACTCATATCTGAAGATCGCCGAAGGCTGCGATAAGCACTGTACATATTGCATTATTCCGAAGCTCAGGGGCCGTTACCGATCGGTTCCCATGGAGAGGCTTGTAAAAGAGGCAAAAGAGCTTGCCGGCAAAGGCGTAAAGGAACTTATCCTGGTAGCCCAGGAAACCACAATGTATGGTGTGGATATTTACGGAAAGAAGAGCCTTCCCATGCTTCTTAAGGAACTGTGTCTTATAGAAGGGATCAGATGGATACGTATACAGTACTGTTATCCTGAAGAGATAACGGATGAGCTGATCGAGGTCATAAAGGAAGAAGATAAGATATGTAACTATCTGGATATGCCAATACAGCATGCTTCGGACAGGATCCTCAAGCTGATGGGAAGAAAGACGGACAGGGCTCAGCTTACTTCCATCATAGGTCGTTTGAGGAAGGAGATCCCGGATATTGCGCTCCGTACAACCCTCATAACCGGTTTCCCGGGTGAAGATGAACAGGATATGGATGTTCTGCTTGATTTTGTTGAAGAAACAGAGTTTGAGCGCCTCGGAGTATTTGCGTATTCGGCAGAGGAGGGTACTGCCGCATCGGTCATGCCCGATCAGACAGATGAAGAAATAAGGGCAGCAAGAAGAGACGAGGTAATGCAGCTTCAGCAGGAGATTGCATACAGGCATGCACTTGACATGGTCGGCCGTGAGCTGGATGTAATGGTTGAGGGACGTCTTGTGGATGAGGATACTTATGTATCACGGACTTATATGGATGCTCCCGGTGTGGACGGTCTGCTGTTTATAAATACCGAACAGAATCTTATGAGCGGTGATATTGTAAAGGTACGTGTTACCGGTGCCAATGAATATGATCTGATTGGAGAATTGTGTGATGAATCTGCCTAACAGGCTTACGGTATTAAGAGTAGTGATGATACCGTTTTTTGTATTTTTCATGCTTGAGGATATACCGCCGGGATATGGGAAATGGGTGGCTCTTGCATTGTTTATAGTCGCAAGTCTGACAGATATGCTTGACGGAAAGATAGCCAGGAAGTACAATCTGATCACCAATTTCGGTAAATTTATGGATCCCCTTGCCGATAAGCTGCTTGTTTGTTCGGCGCTTATCTGTCTGGTAGGTATGGGGAAGCTTGCATCATGGATGGTGATCGTTATCATCAGCAGGGAATTTATCATCAGCGGTTTCAGACTGATAGCATCTGACAATGGTGTTGTAATAGCCGCGAGCTATTTCGGTAAATTTAAGACAGTATTTCAGATGGTGATGATCTGCCTTCTGATAGCAGACATAAATAATGATATTTACAGGGTGATCACGGTTGTTGTGATCTGGGCGGCCCTGATACTGACTGTGGTTTCGTTGATCGATTACATATATAAGAATAAAGAAGTACTGAAGACAGATAAACATTAGAAGACGCTTAAGTCCTGCACCGTAGGAAAGACGGATGACAGGATGAAGCTATAATAAATTGATTCACACGATTGCGATATGGAGATTCTCCTGCCGGAGTATCCTTGAACCGCTCAAAGCCGCTGGGCTCCCATGATCAGAGATCATGGGCAGAATGGGAAGTGCATCCGGGATGCCTCGCAATCGGCGCGGAGTGAACGGATTAAATTCGTTCACTGTAGAATAAAGATGCAGGGATTATAAAAGAGGTACGGATAAATGGGTAAGGATAAGGAAAAAAATGCAAATATAAAAACCGCTAAGGATAAAACAGATACACCGGATACTGAAATAAAGACTGAAGCTCCCGATGACGAATTATCTGAGGCAGGATCTGCAGAAGACGGTCGTTTTGTTAAGTATTTTAAAATCTGCGGACTGAGTGAAAAGGCGGTAAGAAATCTGGTAAAAGATCTCATAACCTCCCGTAATCCTGTTCTTTCCGTGGATACCGTACCGGGTGAGGTCCTTATTACGCTTACGGCTTCTGATGAAGACGGAAACAGTGCCAAGAAGCTCAGCAAACCCATGGTAAAGGAAATAAAGAACCGTTTTGGACTCAATATATACGCAACCGACAGGGAAACAACCCTGGAGCAGTCAGTGGTTGAGCTTTTGCGTACCAATTCCCTTGTGCTTGCCACATGCGAGTCCTGCACAGGAGGCATGGTAGCGTCCAAGATAATAGACGTTCCGGGCGCTTCCGAAGTATTTAAGGAAGGCTTCGTGACATATTCAAACAAGGCGAAGCGTACGAGACTGGGAGTTAAGAAATCCACTCTTGTTAAATACGGGGCTGTAAGTGAACAGACCGCGAAAGAGATGGTGAAGGGCTGTGCATCGGTTTCAAAGGCAAATGTTACGCTTTCCACTACGGGAATAGCAGGGCCTGACGGCGGAACAGAGGATAAACCGGTCGGACTTGTATACATTGGATGCAGTGTGTGCGGGAAGACAAGGGTGAGCAAATTCAATTTTGAAGGTGACAGGATGGAGATAAGGATCAAGGCCACATCGGCGGCATTGGCACTCCTAAGGACCTGTATCCTTGAGTATTACAGCGAAAAGAATTTCTCATAGTTACAAATGTTTATACACATGACATGAATGGCTTTGTGTCAGTTTTGATACAGATTCTTCAAATCGCAAGCATAAACGAACACAGTTTCGATTTAATGTCTCATTAAATTCCCGGTTAATATATTTGCTTGTGCTAAAATGAAAGTCATAAAGGACAACACGATCCTGGGTTGGTATGAAATAAAAAACACAAAAACCGCTTGACATTACCGAACGGATGTTTTATAGTACGTATTGTAACGAACAGACGTTCCAAAAAGATGTTCGGTTTAACAGCAAAGGAGATTGAAATGGAAAGAGAAGAGAAGCTTAAAGCGTTGGAAGTTGCGTTATCCAAGATAGAAAAGGAGTATGGCAAGGGTTCTGTCATGAAGCTGGGCGATACTGCCAATCATATGAATGTCGAGACCATTCCCACGGGATCGTTAAGTCTTGATATAGCCCTCGGCCTCGGAGGTATACCTAAGGGAAGGATCATTGAGATTTACGGACCTGAATCTTCAGGTAAGACAACTGTTACACTTCATATGATAGCTGAAGTACAGAAGAGAGGTGGAATTGCCGGCTTTATAGATGCAGAGCACGCGCTTGATCCGGTGTATGCAAGGAATATTGGTGTTGACATAGATAACCTTTATATATCCCAGCCCGATAACGGTGAACAGGCTCTTGAGATAACCGAGACGATGGTGCGTTCGGGAGCGGTGGATATTATAGTGGTGGACTCAGTTGCCGCATTGGTACCGAAGGCCGAAATAGACGGTGATATGGGTGATTCACATGTGGGCTTGCAGGCGCGTCTTATGTCCCAGGCTCTGCGTAAGCTGACTGCGGTCATATCCAAATCCAATTGTACAGTTATTTTTATCAACCAGCTTCGTGAGAAGGTAGGCGTGATGTTTGGTAATCCTGAAACTACTACGGGAGGCCGTGCACTTAAGTTCTATTCATCTGTCCGTCTTGATGTAAGAAGGATCGAGTCTCTCAAACAGGGCGGAGAGGTTATAGGTAACAGGACCCGTGTTAAGGTTGTTAAGAATAAGATCGCACCTCCGTTCAAGGAAGCCGAGTTTGATATCATGTTCGGTAAGGGTATCTCAATGGTAGGAGACATTGTCGATCTTGCGGCAAATACAGATATTATCAATAAGTCGGGAGCATGGTACTCCTATAACGGACAGAAGATCGGGCAGGGCAGGGAGAATACCAAGCTCTATCTTGAACAGAATCCCGAAATGCTTGCTGAAGTTGAAACTAAGGTTCGTGAACATTTTGGCCTTACCGGTGATGCATCTGATGGGAATGACGCCGCATCAGGAGAGGATACGGCTGAATAAAGGAGTAATAAACAGTGGTTGTTACCGGAATAGTGGAATACACTAAAGGAAAGTACAAGATATTTTTAAATGACGAATTCGCCTTTGTATTATACAAAGGCGAATTGCGTAAATACGGGATTAAACAGGACGCTGTATTAGGTAATGAGGTGTATCGCGAACTGATCGACGTTGTGCTTAAGAAGCGGGCAAGACTTCGTGCGCTCAATCTGCTCAAGGTACGTGATTACACTGTGTGTTCTCTGCGGCGGAAGCTTAAGGAGGGACTGTATCCCGACGAGGTTGTAGATGATGCTGTTGAATATGTGATCTCATACGGATATGTGGATGATCTGCGATATGCCGAGAGCTATATAAGGAGCAACAGGACATCAAGGAGCAGGCACGATATTGAACAGAAGCTCAGAGTGAAGGGCATAAGTGGGGACATTATCAGTGAAGCTTTTGAAAATGAAGGACCGGGAGAGGAAGAAGAGGAAGAGCTTATAAGAAGATATCTCCTTAAGAAATGCAGAAGCACCGATATAAGTGATGAGGCAGCAAGACGGAAGATATTTGCATATATGTTCAACAAAGGCTTTGCGCCGGACAGGGTAAGGCAAATCCTTGATGAAGTATTACTTGACATAACCCCATCTTTGACAGTCTAAATGCGAGGAAAGCCAGTAAACAAGAGCTATCCTCGC
>CAMORO010000089.1 GCA_946623875.1 uncultured Lachnospiraceae bacterium
TTTGTCCCGCCCATCGATATGGTGATATCGCCGCCGTAACCCTCCGATGTCGTAACGGTCATCACATATCCTAAGACGTTTCCCGACTCATCTACTGCCTGAAGGCATTCATCAACGGTTTCAGCCGGATACCCCGCATCATCAAGCACAGTTCTTGCCGTAGCAGGATCGGCATTTGCGGCATAAGTGTAGTCCGAAGCCTGCCCGAACACCTTTCTGTATGAAGTCATTTTGGCTTCCAGCGTCTTCGCGGCAATGGGCTCCTTGGTCACCTCATAGACATATCCCAGAAGCACTCCCGCGATCAGGGTTATCAGTGTCAGTGTGAGCACAGCCCTTATATTCTCCTTCATCAAGCCTCACCACCCTTTCCGAAACACTTGGGCAGTGTCAGCGTTTCAATTATCGGCACAAGAAGATTACAGAATACTATTGCAAAGCTGACACCCTCTGCCGAACTGGAAAAACATCTGAAGATACCCGTCATTATGCCCAGTGCTATTCCGTATACGATCTTGCCGTTTCCCGTTATCGGACTGGTCGCATAATCCGTAGCCATAAAAAATGCACCCAGCATCAGTCCGCCACCTGCAAGCTGAGCCAGCAGATAATTAACATCCCAGCCGTGTCCCGCGAACAGACCCATGAAAATGGTAAAGCTGATCAGATAAGCAACCGGTATCCTAAGATCTATAACTCCAAGCGCCAGCATTATGCAGGCTCCCAAAACGATGGCTATAACAGATGTCTCGCCTATTGTACCGGCTATATTTCCAATGATCATGCTCTTGACATCTACAGCCTCACCTGCCCTTAACATTGCAAGAGGCGTTGCACCCGTTACTCCGTCGTAGTTAAAATCCGTCATACGTGCGGCAAAACAGATGACCAGAAAACATCTTCCGCCAAGCGCGGGATTCATGAAGTTCTGGCCCAGACCTCCGAAGAGCATCTTAACAAACAGGATCGCGAACACTCCTCCTATCACCGGAAGCCACCACGGTGCCGTGGGCGGCATATTAAGTGCCAGCAGCAAACCGGTTACGGCAGCACTGAGATCCGTTACCGTGATCTTCTGCTTCATTAAAAGCTCATACACAAGTTCGGTAAGTACGCAGGTAACTATACTTACGACTATGATCACTGCTGCATTTATTCCGAAATGATATATACCGTATCCCGACGCAGGTATCAGCGCCAGGAGTACGATCCCCATTATCTTTCCTGTTGTATCGGTGCTCCTCGTATGCGGTCCCGAGGAGACATTATAAAGATCGCTCAAAGTCCCTACCTCCCTACTCTACTTCTTCTTTTTTGCAAGCAGAAGCTTACGCATAGTCTTGATACTCTGTGTCAACTGTCGCTTGGCCGGACATATATAACTGCAGCATCCGCATTCACAGCATTCCATTCCGTTATATTTAAGGAACATATCTTCATCATGATTGTTGGCGTAATCAGCAAGTCTTGCCGGAATGACACGACCCGGACATACATCCACACATCTTCCGCAGTTAATGCATGCACTTTCGCTGTAACGGGCAACTTCATCCCTTGAAAAGCAGGTTATCGCTGATGATGTCTTTATTACCGGCACATCCGTATCAAACATTGCAAAGCCCATCATGGGACCGCCTGCAATGATCTTTTCGGGCTTAACCTTAAATCCTCCCGATGCATCTATCAGCTCCTGCATTGATGTACCTGTCGGAACAAGATAATTGCACGGATCTGCTATCGCATCCCCGGTAACCGTCACTATCCTCTCCGTAAGGGGTCTCTTTTCTATAACAGCATGATATATCGAAACGACCGTATCCACATTGTTCACTATACAGCCCGCGTCGGCAGGAAGCATCGCAGAACTTATCGCGCGTCTGGTCGTGGCATATATAAGCTGTCTCTCGGCACCCTGCGGGTACTTGGTCTTTAATGCCTTTACCGTTATACGGGGTTCATTAAAGGTAAGCTCCTTTAATATCTTTACGCAGTCGGGCTTATTGTCCTCTACCGCAAGAATTCCCTCGGCATGATCAAAAAGGCAGAGTATGATCTTGAGTCCGGCCACAAGCTTCTCGGGTTCTTCGAGCATACGCCTGTAATCGGAAGTAAGGTACGGCTCGCATTCCGAACAGTTGACTATACAGTAATTAATCTTATCGGGATCCTTGGGTGAAAGCTTGACGTGAGTCGGGAATCCGGCTCCTCCCATTCCTACGATCCCCGCAAGCTTAACCGCATCCAGCACATCCTGCTTGCTCATATCCTCTATCTCGCCGATCGGGAGCGGATCGGCTTCTTCGAACAATCCGTCACCCTCAACCGTTATCGACTGAACCATGTCTCCCGTAGCCACTCTGTGCTTGCCTATGGATTTAACGGTTCCCGAAACGGATGAATACACGTGCGCGGAAACAAAGCCTCCGGCTTCTGCGATCATCTGACCTTTCAGGACCCTGTCTCCCTTTTTCACTACCGGCTTCGCCGGCGCCCCTATATGCTGCGACAGAGGATAAACCATTTCTCCCTGCGGCGTAAACCTTCGGATCGGCTTATCCTTTGTAAGCTCCTTTCCTTCATAGGGATGGATTCCTCCCTTAAATGTAAAACCGGCCATTCTACCACCTCTGCATTTTACTGTACTCTAATTATCTTCTTTACCTGATGCTTTACTATCTGTTCTTCCGCCAAAATCATGATGCATTGCGTTTATTTCAGCTTCATGCTGCATTTCCCTGAAATGTCTTCCGGACTTTATCTTCGGATATGCCCTCAGGATTCGAAGCTGCAAAAGGCTGTTCCATGTTTTCCCTACCATCACCTTTTGATACAGATCTTTTATCCTGTTAAGAGTTTCCGTTGTATATTTCGAACCTGCCTTTATTACCCTGTCCTTCCATACAGCCTGTGCCACTTCAAGACGCTTGGAGTATCTCTGTATGTAATTTATCTCCGTGATACGTGTTCTTATGGCGCCGAGTCTGTTCTTTAACTCTTCTCCCTCGGAATACAGCCTTGTTGACTTAAAATAAGCTTCCAGCTCATCCAGCATCTGATCGAGCTTGGCAATCTGTCTGCTGACATCCACGGCCGCGATAGTGGCAAATATGAAATCAACAACATAAATCCCCGCTATTATACGTATTGCCATCCTGCCCGCTTTTTCCGGATACAATGACTGTATCCTGTTTACAAACGGTATCAGGAAATTAAACAGAAACAGTGAAGCAAATCCCCAGGCAAGCGAGCTCTTAAGCGATATCCTTCCTTTGTAGTTGAACTTCTCCATCGTATAATCCCACCAGCTTGTATGAAAAAGCTTCTCCATAATTACGGCCGTTACATATTCCAGCGTGGTTGTAAATACAATGGCCAGTAAAAACATCATTACAATGTTGTCTTTAAAAGGCTGCAATGTGAGCGTCATAAATATACCGCCGACTCCGTATATAGTACAAAACGGTCCCGTGACATATCCACGGTTAACTATCCTGTGTTCCGTGACTGAAACATAGATGCTTTCCCAAAGCCACCCTATGAAGCTGAAAAAAATGAAGTAACTGATCAGGTTGTATATGCTTTCACCTGCGATCAAAGTATTCCACCACATAACAAATCCCATTATCGGCCAAGTAATATTTCCGTTCATACAACAGTTTATCAAATTTTCTTATTTTTTGCTATAATTTTGCACAATTACCGAATATTTTATGTATTTTTTTCCTTGACATTCCTCTGTAAGTATCATAGAATAATCAAGTGTGCGAGCGGAAGTCCGTGTCCTTTCCGTTTCCACAGGATTTCGTTAATATTCGAATACTTATTATTCCGCGTAATAGGAGGTGTAAGGATGGCTAACATTAAATCTGCCAAGAAGAGGATTCTTGTAATAGAGACCAGGACCGAGCGCAACAAAGCTGCCAAGTCAAGGGTTAAGACCTTTGTGAAGAAGGTATATGCAGCTATCGAAGCAAATGACAAGGCTGCAGCAGATGTTGCTCTTAAGGAAGCTATATCCGAGATAAGCAAGGCTGCTTCCAAGGGTATTTATCATAAGAGCACAGCATCAAGAAAGATTTCACGTTTAACCAAGGCAGTTAACAAGATTGCCTGAGCATATGCTTTATTAAGATGTTGAAAGCATCCGGTACCGTCAACCGGATGCTTATTTTATTTCCATTTCATGTATTTCATCCGCCATTCTGTCATTTTTCATTCTGCCTTCAGACTCATCCCTTTCATCTGCCCCTGTCTGTCCTTTATCGGCAGCTTCCACATTACCGTCCTTTTTATATTTCTCATCCTTTTCATCCTGTTCAAATGAAGACAGATCTGAGGTCTCGCTTATCTTTCTTACTACAGAACGCGATTCCCTTTTTACCGCTTCATCATCAGTCCTTACCAGCGTACTGTTCTTTTCCGGTCTGACATCAGAAGCTGTTATCCTTATGGTATTGTCCCTCTCAAACGGGAACTCTATTCCCCACGCACTCCTGATGCTGTCCATCAACTGCATCATACGGAGTATCTGGGCATGAGGCATCTGCGGGCATTCGTATCTGCCCTCACGTATTGCCTTCATGGCCGCTATCACTTCGTATTCATACCCCGTTATCTGAGTCGGAGCTGTATATTCGGCAACTATCTTCCTCTCGAGATTGAATACCCTGATCATCTCGTAATTGTTGATATTCTCAACCTCTATATACCCCGAAGTTCCGTTGATCATTCCGCGTCTGTCGGTCTGTGCAAGCATTGTCGCATACAGGGAGGCCATCCTGCCGTCCTTGTAGGTTAACATAATATTCTCCTGCGCATCCACTCCCGAATCCAGCTTTACACAGTTGGCCGCAATAGAATCTATATCATCGCCGAAAACCATGGAAGCAAAATTAAGAACATAGACGCCAAGATCCAGCAATGCTCCACCTGCAAGCTCGGGACGTATAAGACGCGACTTCCCTATCAGCGGATAACCCAGATTGGCCGAAAGTGATGTGGCATTACCGATTATGCCCGATTTAAGGACCTTGTTTATAAGATCCCGCATAGGCATGTATCTTGTCCATATGGCTTCCGCCAGCAAAAGACCTTTGTCCTCAGCCATCAGGAGTACCTCTTTGGCCTGGTCCGCATTGGCACAGAACGCTTTCTCACACAGCACATGCTTACCATGATTAAGGCACATCTTAATATGTTCATAGTGATGCGAATGAGGTGTGGCAATATATACAAGCTCAACATACGGATCGCTCAGCATATCGGCATAAGAACCATATGCTCTTTCAAACCCGTACTTATCGGCAAAAGCATTTGCTCTCTTAATATCGCGCGAAGCTATGGCATAGCACTCCGCATCCTTGAGCTGCTGCAGTGTTGCAGCCATTATTCCCGCTATATTTCCCGCACCTATGATTCCTATTTTCATGATCCACCCGAATTTATTTGATAATCTTAACCGTGTTATTGTTTACCGACAGACGGTCCATATCATTTATAAACTGTGAAAATTTCGAATACTTGTAATTTCTGACATTGAAATTGGCCACCTTCTTCTCTATCTTCTGCTTGAGTTCAGGCAGGCTCATTGTTTTTCCCGCGGCCTGTGACACTATATCCCTTGCTATCCTCTCGATCTGATCCTTCGTAACATCGCTCTCGGCAAGAGTCACATATATTGTCTTCCCATTCTGGTTAAGATGTAGGCTCTTGAAGCTCTCGAGGAACTTGCTGAGCTTCGAATAGCCGTAATTACGCACATCAAAATCAGCATGTCTGTTACTGATCTTATTCCCGAGTTCTCCGACGGTTGTATCCTTATCATTCGCATCATTGTCCGTTATTATCTTGAGTATCGTTTCTTCGATATCCTCTCTTGAAACATCTCCGTCCTGAGTCTCCTCGGCTGCAAGGACTTCAAGATATTTAAACAGTGTGCATGATGTCCTGAAAGCCTCGACCGTTTTCTTCTCTCCCATCCCGATAACAAGCATTCCGGCTTCACGCAGCCTTGCCGCAAGCCTGGTAAAATCACTGTCACTGCTTACAAGACAGAAACCGTCAACCTTGCCCGAATAGAGTATATCCATTGCATCGATTATCATGGCAGAGTCAGTGGAATTCTTCCCCTGTGTATAGCTGTACTGCTGTACGGGAGTTATCGAATTCTTGAGCACTGTTTCCTTCCATCCCGTCGTCGAAGGATTGGTCCAGTCCCCATATGCTCTCTTATATGTGGCAATGCCGTAATTGGATATTTCATCCAGTATGAACTTAACATATCTGATCGATATATTCTCAGCATCTATAAGTACGGCAAGTCTTCTATCCTGTTGTTCCATATGAACACCTTCTGTTATTGTAACTGACTGTTAAAAGCGGCACACCGTTTCATTTAAAGCCCGAAAGCTTCTCATAAAACTCACTGTTGTACTTCTTCATTGATACCGGCCTGTGCTCCTTATCGAGGAAACACTGGCTTGTCCTTCCTTCACTGCACAGTTCACCGGTACTTTCAAGATACACCCTGTATCTGACCATTAACTTTATACCGTTGAACTTCTCTATCTCAACCTCGATCCTGGCGGTATCCCCATATCTCATCATCTTATGATATTTGCATTCAACACTCAGTATAGGGCACACCACTCCTTCATACTCAAGCCGAGCGTAAGCATAACCCATATCGTCAAGAAAAGCAGTACGTGCTTCCTCAAACCATCTTATATAATTCGAATGATGGATTATCCCCATCTGATCACTCTCGTAATACTGCGTTTTGTGCATATATATGTATGGCATTGATATTCCCATCCTTATTCCGTATTACAATTTTACATTATCATCGGCAGACTGTGCGGGAAGCTCCTACTTCTTCGGAACAAGTTTCTCAATACCGCCCATATAAGGTCTCAGTACTTCGGGTATGTTCACGCTTCCGTCTGCATTCAGATTATTCTCAAGAAATGCGATGAGCATGCGGGGCGGTGCCACAACCGTATTGTTGAGCGTGTGTGCGAAATACTTGCCATCCTTGCCGTTCACCCTTATCTTAAGCCTTCTTGCCTGGGCATCACCGAGATTTGAACAGCTTCCGACCTCAAAATACTTCTTCTGTCTGGGACTCCACGCTTCCACGTCATATGACTTCACCTTAAGATCCGCAAGATCACCCGAACAGCACTCAAGTGTACGTACGGGAATATCCATCGAACGGAAAAGGTCGACCGTATTCTGCCACAGCTTGTCAAACCACATCGGCGAATCCTCGGGCTTGCATACAACGATCATTTCCTGTTTCTCGAACTGATGGATCCTGTATACGCCTCTCTCCTCTATACCGTGCGCACCCTTTTCCTTGCGGAAGCAGGGTGAATAACTCGTAAGTGTCTTGGGGAGCTCCTCCTCTTCGATTATCGTATTTATGAACTTACCTATCATGGAGTGCTCGCTTGTTCCGATAAGATAAAGGTCTTCACCCTCTATCTTATACATCATCGCATCCATTTCGGCGAAACTCATTACTCCGGTAACAACATTGCTTCTTATCATAAAGGGCGGAACACAGTAAGTAAATCCCCTGTCGATCATGAAATCACGGGCATATGATATAACTGCCGAGTGAAGCCTAGCTATATCTCCCATCAGATAATAGAAACCGTTACCCGCAACTCTTCCCGCGGCATCCAGATCAATACCGTCAAATCTCTCCATTATCTCCGTATGGTAAGGTATTTCGAAATCAGGAACCACAGGATCTCCGTACTTCGTCACTTCCACGTTCTCCGAGTCATCCTTTCCGATGGGAACCGAAGGATCAATGATGTTTGGAAGTGTCATCATTATCTTAGTCACCTTGTCGGCAAGCTCATTCTCCTGCTCCTCGAGCTCAGCCAGTCTGGCGGCGTTGGCACTTACCTGCTTCTTAAGTTCCTCCGCTTCTTCCTTCTTTCCCTGACCCATGAGGGCTCCGATCTGTTTGGAGATCGTATTCCTGCCTGCCCTCAGCGAATCGGCCTCCTGCTTTGCCGCACGTGATCTGGAATCAAGTTCGATCACCTCATCTACAAGCGGAAGCTTCTCCTCCTGAAATTTATTTCTCAGATTCTGTTTTACTATATCAGGATTTTCCCTGACAAACTTCATATCCAACATTGTACTTTCCTCTTTCGGATTATTTAATCTAAATTCGTGTAACTATTCATGTGACCATCTGCACACGCCGTTCACTGTAACATTTACGGATATATCATTCGATCTCTGCATGAAATCTCTGCAGGCTCTTAACACCGGATGTCTTTTCCTGCATCGTCTTAATTCCCTGAGCGGAAGCCCTGGCTGCAGCCATTGTCGTCACATAAGGTATCCTGGCCTTGATTACTCCCTTGCGGATATAGCTGTCATCCATGGCGCCCTTCTTATCATCGGGAGTATTGATGACCAGATCAACCTGATTGTTGGTGATCGCATCAAGAACATTGGGACGTCCCTGCTGAAGCTTGAATATCTTGGTCGCGGGTATACCGGCATTAACTATCATGTCATAAGTTCCTCCTGTTGCAATGATCTTAAAACCGCATTCATTGAACAGTGTTGCCACTTCTACAAGCTCGGCCTTATCCCTGTCGTTGACACTGATAAGTACCGTTCCGGATAACGGAAGCCTTGTCTGAGTGGCCTCCTGCGCCTTGTAATATGCCTCTCCGAAGGTTTCGGCCATACCGAGAACCTCACCCGTCGATCTCATTTCGGGACCAAGGAGCGGATCAACCTCCTGGAACATATTGAAGGGGAATACAGCCTCCTTAACACCGCAATGCCTGAACTTCCTCTCCTTAAGCGCCGGAACGGGTGAAGGATTCCCCGTAAGCGGCATGGTTATTATCTCTGTTGCTATGGGAACCATCCTTATGTTACATACTTTTGATACAAGAGGCACTGTCCTGGACGCTCTCGGATTAGCCTCAAGAACGTACACCTTACCGTCCTCGATCGCATACTGCATGTTCATAAGACCGCGCACATTCATCTCCTGTGCTATCTTTCTGGTATAGGTCTTGATGGTTTCGACATTCTCAGGTGAAATATTGATCGAAGGAAGAACACATGCAGAGTCACCCGAATGGATTCCCGCAAGCTCGATATGCTCCATTACCGCAGGAACAAAAACGTTCTCTCCGTCACTTATCGCATCAGCTTCACACTCAAGCGCATTGTGGAGAAATCTGTCGATCAGTATCGGTCTGTCAGGAGTAACGCCTACGGCAGCAGCCATATACACCTTCATATGCTCATCATCATGTACAACCTCCATTCCACGGCCTCCGAGCACATAAGAAGGACGGACCATTACAGGATATCCTATCTTTGCCGCACACTTCAGGGCTTCCTCAACATTAACCGCCATTCCCGATTCGGGCATGGGTATCTCAAGCTTGTCCATCATCTCCCTGAACAGATCCCTGTCTTCGGCAAGATCAATTGTTTCAGGCGTTGTTCCGAGAATGTTCACCCCGTATTTCTTAAGATCCGCCGCAAGATTAAGCGGTGTCTGTCCGCCAAACTGGGCAATAACTCCAAGGGGCTTCTCCTTCTCATATATGCTCAGGACATCCTCAAGCGTAAGCGGCTCGAAATACAGCTTATCGGAAGTATCATAGTCCGTCGATACGGTTTCGGGATTACAGTTGACGATTATCGTTTCAAATCCGAGCTTCTTAAGAGCCTTGGCAGCATGAACACAGCAGTAATCGAACTCAATACCCTGTCCGATCCTGTTGGGACCTCCGCCGAGTATCATTATCTTTCTTGTATCCTCTTTAACCGGATTGCTGTCCTTCATATTGTAAGAGGAATAGTAATAAGCACTGTCCTGTGTTCCGCTTACATGAACTCCTTCCCATGCTTCCACAACACCGAGCTTAATACGGGCATTCCTTATCTCCTCTTCCTCAACCTCAAGCAGTTTGCTTAAATACTTGTCTGAAAAACCATCCTTTTTGGCGGCTGTCAGAACCTCTGCCGGAGGCACCGAGCCCTTGTATGTCTTAATGGTTTCCTCTTCAAAAACAAGCTCCTGCATCTGTTCGATGAAATAAGGCTTGATCCTTGTAATATCATACAGTTCCTCGACGGTTGCGCCCTTTCTTATAGCCTCATACATGATGAACTGACGCTCCGATGTGGGAACATGGAGCATATCCATAAGTTCCTTTTTGCTCTTCTTTGCGTAATCCTTGGCTCCTCCAAGGCCGTAACGCCCTATCTCCAGTGACCTAATAGCCTTCTGGAATGCCTCCTTGTAGGTCTTGCCGATGCTCATGACCTCACCTACGGCACGCATCTGTGTTCCGAGCTTGTCCTCTGCACCCTTGAACTTCTCAAATGCCCAGCGGGCATACTTGATAACAATGTAATCACCGTCAGGCTTGTAATTGTCTAGAGTTCCGTATTTGCCGCACGGAATATCCTTAAGAT
>CAMORO010000090.1 GCA_946623875.1 uncultured Lachnospiraceae bacterium
AATGATTAGCTATACAACATGCTGCATTTTCGACACTTTTTTGTTATATATGTGTTATAATATTTCTTAATTGTGTATGGGAATACGAAATTTTTTATAAGGTCGCGAAATCCCGGACAATTTTAGTCATATTCAGGAGGATATGTGTCAAAATGAAAAGTCAACTGACTCTGAATCCCAATGCAAAGGAACAGGTTAACCACAAGATCAACACCAACCTGCGCATGTTCATAAACAGGTTTCACGGAGATTTTCCTCCGCACTGGCACACGGATATTGAGATCATAATGCCTAAGGAGGCTCCATACAGGGTGATCTGTGCTAATCAGACCTACGAAGTTGAAATAGGGGATATACTTATGATATGTCCGGCAGTCATCCATGAGATATTCTCACCTTATCCGGGTGACAGGATGTATATACAGGCTGATTTCTCCGGTATCATCACCCTTAAGGAATTGGATAAGGCCTTCCGTCTGATGGCTCCGGCTCTTCACATTAAGAAAAAGACATGCCCACAGGATCTATATAATAAACTAAGCAATTATCTGGACCTGATAATTAAACTGTATTTTGGTTCAGCAAGATCAGTAGATATCCATGACATACCGGATAATGAGAACTTCATTACCTTTACCGAACTGGAGCCATACGGCGAACTCGAAATATACTCGATCCTGATGCAGTTTATTGTCTCCTGCGCAAAAAATATAAGCCTTCTTCAGGGTTCGGATGCGGTCCCTGCATCGGCTCAATTCAAAAACAGTATTTCCCTCAGCAATGTATGCTCATATATTTCGGAACACTTTACCGAGAATCTATCACTCGAGGACATCTCCGAATATGCCGGTTTCAGCAAATATCATTTCGAGAGGATATTCAGGGATTACACCGGCATGACCTTTTATCAGTATCTTCAGCAGATGCGGATAAATCATGCCCAAACACTCCTGTCCAATCCCGAGCTTTCCGTTACGGATATTTCATATCAGGCAGGCTTTGCCAGCTGTACTGCCTTTACGCGTGCCTTCAAAAAAAGCACCGGGTATCCACCCTCGCAATTCCGGCTGCTGAACGAGGAGAAACACCCTCTTCAGGCAAATCAGCATTTCGCAGACTTAAACAAGCTGTATAACGAGCATAATACTGTTTGATCACATACACAAAGATAAAATATCAAGATCATCAATAACAGAGAATCTCACATATCCGAAACCTCGAATTTGTATCCCATTCCCCAGATGGTCTTTATATAGTCACCCTTTTCGCCAATCTTGCTCCTAAGCTTCTTCACATGGGTATCTATTGTTCTGGCATCGCCAAAATAGTCGTAATTCCATACATTGTTCAGTATCTTCTCACGCGAAAGTGCAACCGAACGGTTCTCCATAAAATAAGTCAGCAGTTCGAATTCCTTGAAGCTTAGTTCAATGGGATTGCCGTCGATCGTAACGGTATGGCTCGTCTTGTCAAGTACTATACCGCCGGCCTCCAGCTTCTCTTCGGCATCAAGCTTGTTGCTCCTTCTAAGAAGGGCATTGACTCTTGCTACAAGGATCTTGGGACTGAAGGGCTTGGATATGTATTCATCCGCACCCGAATCGAAGCCCTTGAGTTCATCTCTCTCCTCGGATTTCGCCGTGAGCATGATTATCGGAACCTTGGACTGGGATCTTATCTCTTTGCACACCTCCAGACCGTCAACCCCGGGCATCATGATATCCAGAATAAACAGCGAGATATCATTATCTTCATAAAATCTGTCAAGAGCTTCGTTTCCGTCAGCTGCCTCAATAACCTCATAATCCTCTCTCACAAGGAAATCCTTTACCAGCTTGCGCATCCTGCTCTCATCATCCGCTATCAGTATTTTAACCTTATCCATTTCAGTTCCCCCCTATTATTGTATTCCCAGCTCATTCTCACGCTGACGGACCTTTGATTCACGCTCGGTAAGCTCCTGTTCCCATGAAGCATACTTATTGGTTATCGCGTTCTCATAATTGATCATATTGGGTGTATCAGATTTGATAACAATAATATACATCGCAATTATCATAACAGCCATAACCAGATTAAGGAGAAGCGAATTGCGGTATTCTTTACGGAAAGTCTTGACCTTCCTCCTCCGCTGCATCCTCTCTTCCCTTTCTATATCCTTCTTATTGTTGTATTGATCGTGTATATCAACGTAAGAAACCAACACAGGAATATCGGAAACCCTGGCGTCATCTATTTCCTGTCGTTTATACAGATATGCCTGAAGCTGCCTTAAATACTCCAACCCTATCGGAGTAAAGAAGGTATTGCTTTCTATCATCTTGTTGTATACCGACAATACCGCTTCCGGATTGTCTTCATTGATCTTGGATGATATATATTTGATCCTCTGTATTTCTTCACGCGCTATGCTTCCGTTCTCTCTGTCGGCAAACACATATCCGTCAACATTTCTGCCACTGTCTTCTTCCATACCCGGTAGTATCCTCCTTGCCATGAGTAAAAGATAAATATAGGGAGACGCCTAAGCGTCTCCCTGTATTATAACCTGTTACGTAATTATTTTCCACATCTTACAGTTGGAAGATACCTACGCTCTCTTCAATAACGTTGGCCGCATTCTTAAGTCCCTGGGTCTCATTCTCGATATCACCGATCATGTTACCGAACTCTGTAGCCGATGCGGAGGTTTCCTGTGTACCTGCAGCATTCTCTTCAGCTATAGCTGTAAGATTCTGAACTACATCAACTACGTTAACCCTTGCTTCATCAAGCTGTGATGTGGTGTCTGCGATATGCTTAACACCTTCCATGGATCTGTCGATACCTTCCTTAACAACCTGGAACGCATCATCCGTCTTCTGTACGTTTTCGTTCTGTCTCGTCATGATGTCACGTACATGGTTCATTGTCTCAACAGACTTGGTGGAGTCCGCTATAAGGCTTGTGATGATCTCCTCGATCTTCCTTGCCGACTCATTGGACTGCTCGGCAAGCTTACTGATCTGTGCGGCAACAACCGCAAATCCGCGTCCCTGTTCTCCTGCTCTTGCAGCCTCTATGCTGGCATTGAGCGAAAGGAGGTTTGTTTCGTCCGCGATCTCTGTGATAAGGTTTGTAGCGTCCCTGATCTTAAGTGCCGACTCGTTGGTCGTATTGGTCTGCTGTGAGATAACCTCGATAGCATCAACGGTTTCCTGATTAACAGATGCAAGCTCTGCAAGTATTGCACTTGCCTGCTCGGATGACTTCTGCATTTCAACGGCATTTCTCTGAAGCTCTTCAACCTGAGCACTGGTCTCTTCAACCATGTTACCCATAAGGATAACGTTCTCGGTAGCCTTCTGCGTTTCATCAGCCTGTGATGTAGCACCGTCCGCGATCTCATGTACCGCACGCTCAACCTGGCCTACAGCATCATTTGCATTCTGTGATGTGGTGGCAAGACGGTTGGATGACGAATACAGATGACCGCTTTCGGTCTTAAGCTTACCGATGATCTCGGCAAGCTGCGTCCTCAGCTCCTCAACATATTTACAAAGTTCGCCTACCTCATCGGAACGGGCTGCAGCCTTTTCATCAACCTTTATCGAAAGATTACCCTTACTTACTTCACCTACTACATCAATGCTCTTCTGTATGGCTCCTACCGTACTTCCTGCTATCATAAATGCAAGGAGCGCACATAATACACATACTACAACCGAAGCTATGATGATAACGGAAACCACGCTCATGACTTCATCCTGAACCTTTTCACGGCTCTTACCGGCAAATACCATGCCGCAGATGGAACCGTCGCTCGGCTGTGTCAGAGGCATGTAATATGCGAAATAATTCTGTCCCGCAACATTGGCCGAATTGGATGTTATCGCCTGTCCTCCGGTGATAACCTTGCCTACTATCTCGGCAGATGCCTGCGTAAGTAACGCCCTGGCCCCATTACTTACTACCGAGGTGGCATATCTTGTGTCGCCGAAGAAAACCGTTGTATCGATCTCGGAAATTGCCTTGATGTTATCAAACGGAACCTCATCCGCGGTGATATTGAAATCACCTTTGAACATTTCCTCTCCCCTTACTTCGAAATCACCGGGTGCAACAGTTGATATACGGTCTCTTACGGATATTGTGGTACCCTTAAGAGCTGCATATACTTCTTCCGCCATCTTGTCCTCAACCATTACGTAAGAAACGATACAGGAAATAATGGCAAGTGCAACAACCGGAATTACCGACAGCATGATGAATTTTGCCTTTAATTTCATAGTCTTTAACCCCCGCTTTCTTAAAAAGATATGTATATTCTACCATTTATCGCACAACATAGCAAGAAATTTTATGTATTTTCAACATAATTTATAAAATTTTATATATTGTATTTACAGATTTTAACCTACAGTTTTATTTAAAAACATTAATTCGGGCAAAAATCACACTCACCCAACCATGTAACAGTCTACTCTTTCACTCTCAGTTCGATGACCGAAGCGCAGGGTACAGTAATCACTATTCTGCCATTGTCAGCCCTGTAACCCTTGTATTCCTTAACTGCAACCTTATCGGGCTCGTCAAAGGTATTCTTATCACGGGCATCATCTCCTTTAAGGATCCGGCATTCAACAATTTCGCGCTCACCCGCATCGGCAAACTGTATTTCAAGCTCCTTATCTTCCTCAAAGGAAAGATTGTTAACAGTGATCGTGATCACACCGTCCTTAACCGAAACCGACTCCGTAAGCTCCGGAACCATACGTTCATCTTTCACTCCGGCTGTTCCCACGCCTGTCAGAGAGCTGTCAAGAAGCTCCGCACCCTGATGATGACGGAACATATACATCACATGCCAGGTCGGAGTCTTTATCATCTTCTCGCCTTCTGTAAGGATCACCGACTGAAGCACATTAACCATCTGTGCGATGCAGGCAAGCTTAACCCTGTCACAGTGCTTGTTGAATATGTTGAGCGAAATACCGGCAACAAGCGCATCCCTCATGGTGTTCTGCTGGTACAGGAATCCGGGATTGGTGCCGGGTTCAACCTCGAACCATGTTCCCCACTCATCCACTGACATACCGACCTTCTTCTCCGGATCGTACTTGTCCATGATCGCTCCGTGCCTTACTATAAGTTCCTCGATATGATTAGCTGCCCACAGCGTTTTATACCACAGATCAGCATCGAACTCGGTAGCGCTCACCTTGGGAAGCCAGCCTTCGGGAAGTGTATAATAATGCAACGATAACAGATCCATAAATCCATGCTGTTCGGGAGTCGTATGTGCATAGCACGTCCTCATGACATCCTCAGTCCAGTAGTAGTCTTCACTGTTGGCTCCGCAGCATATACGCATTATCGGATTGTCCTGATCATACTGGCGGATAAAGGTCTGATATCTCCTGTACTCGTTACCGTAGTACTCCGGCGTCATGTTGCCGCCACAGCCCCAGTTCTCGTTTCCCACTCCGAAATAATCAACCCTGAAGGGTTCTTCATGTCCGTTTTCCTTACGCAGTTCGGACAGGGGAGATGTTCCGTCAAGAGTCATATACTCTATCCATTCCGACATCTCGCGTACGCTTCCGCTTCCGACATTTCCGTTTATATATGTCTTACATCCGAGCTGTCTGCACAGTTCCATGAACTCATGTGTACCGAAGCTGTTGTCTTCCACGACACCGCCCCAGTTCGTATTGATCATCTTCTTACGTTCGTTCTTTTTACCTATACCGTCGCGCCAGTGGTATTCATCGGCAAAACAGCCGCCCGGCCAGCGAAGGAGCGGAATATTTATCTCCTTAAGTGCATCCACTACATCTGTTCTCATACCGTTAACATTGGGTATATCGGAATCCTCTCCCACATAAATACCCTCATAAATACATCTTCCAAGATGCTCGGAGAAATGTCCGTATATCTCCGGCGCTATGGTTCCAAGCTTCTTTGTTTCATTAATTATAAGCCTTGCCATCATCAAAACCTCCGTTTTTATATTTTATACCTTCCAAACCCCTGTAAACTTTAACAAGGGGTATTTCCTTACATCTCAGTCAAGATTAAGACTCTTGTTCATGATCGAGTAGATAATCCAGTACATGGCGGCGCAGATTGCGCAGGCGCCAAGATCTCCCGCAAAAAGCGTTATCAGCGGAGCCTGTTCATATTCAACAAAACGTTCAAGAAATTCAAATCCGTCAAACACATCAAAGATAGCTATCGACTGGATAAGCACATTTATTATAAGTCGAAGCACTACCCTTATGCCTATAAATACCCCTATCGACGCAAACACCTTATTCTTAACCGCAAGCTGTCCTATACTGATCGACATATAACCCGTAAATGCCGACATTATCAGATGCAGAACAGTCATGATCAGAAGAAGGGGTATGGCAACGGCGATTTCCCACGGATCCATCAGATTCGTCACTTCCCGGACGGCATCCAGAACAGTGTCGGTGAATTCCTCACCGAAAATACTCAGGAACATGAAGCAGCCGCAGACAATGATAAGCACTCCCGCGATAAGCTTCCACAATACGTATACAAAGGTTTTGGACAGTATAAGCTCATGCTTGCTCACGGGAAGAGTGTGCATAAGATAACCCTGATCGGTATACAGATTCCTGTAGAAACGCACATAGAAATAGATGGTAGAACCCATCAGCAGCAGAGTCACACTCATAAAAAGCAACATAATATAACCCATAACACCGGCAGCAAACATCATATCAAGCGCGTCACTGTCATTCATATTGATCCTGTCCATGATCGTCCCGTAATCATGAAACAGTACGGCTCCCAGAGCAGAAAGCGCTGCAACCACCGCACAAAGCACGGTCATCAGCTTCCAGCAGTCCTTCCATTCATGTTTAAAAAGCTTCATTAACATGCAAACACCTCCCTGAAATGCCTGTCTACCGAACAGCCGTATTTATTCTTTATCTCAGCCGGTGTCCCATACAGAACGAGATGTCCGTTTTTGAGGAAGATGACCTCATCGAGTATTCCCTCAATATCGGATATGAGATGTGTGCATATAAGAACGGATGCCTCGGGATTGTGATTCTGAACTATGGTCTTTATGATGTAATCCCTGGCGGCGGGATCAACGCCCGCTATCGGCTCATCAAGTATATACAGACGGGCATTCCTGCTCATGACCAGGATAAGCTGTACCTTCTCCTTGGTTCCCTTGGACAGCGTCTTAAGCCTGGCATTTTCATCAATACCAAGCATTTTTATCATGTTCAGTGCCCTGTCGGCATCAAAATCCGAATAAAAATCATAAAAATAATCAACAATATCCGCCACGGTATTCTGAGCCTCAAGATATGTTCTTTCGGGAAGATATGATATCATGCTCTTTGTTTCGATACCCGGTTCAAACCCCTCAATATATACCTCTCCGCCCGTCGGCCTTAAAAGACCGTTTATCATCTTGATGAGAGTGGTCTTCCCGCTTCCGTTAGGACCAAGAAGACCGATTATCCTGCCTCTGTTGAGAGTCAGATTGAGAGAGGACACCGCCTCCTTCCTTCCGGCATAGATCTTGGTAAGGTTTCTGCATTCAAGTAATGCGCTCATGTTAGTTTCACCCCTGTATTTTTATTTCAGCCGCACAGCTTCTTCAGGTCGTTCCTGAGTGAATTCAGGTCGCCGATCAGCGGCTTATAGTCCATTTCCGTTTCATTTCGTAAATGCTCGGTTATCTCAACCACCTTATCATATATGGGCGTAAGCGACAGATTCCCGAGGACTCCCTTGAGAGAATGTGCAGCCTCAAAGCCCTCTTTAAGAGCACCCGCCTCGACAGCTTCCGTTAATTTGTCAAAGCTTGGATCATCGCATAACGATCTGACAAGCCTTAAATACAATCCTTCATTTCCCATGCATCTGGCGAGACCGGTATCGGTATCTGCTCCAAAATTTTTCAGATCATCTACAGTCAGCATAGCTTTTCCTCTGTTTTCATTCTTCGCATCCGCATTAAGCAAAGTAATTGCGAAACATTTATCCTGCCATATCCTTTTCTATCAGCTTCTCGAATTCCTCCGGCGGGACCGGTCTTGAAAAATAGAAGCCCTGAATGAGATCGCATCCCATCTTTTTGAGAACTTCCACCTGCACCTCATCCTCCACACCTTCCGCCACAGTCGGCACATCAAGGAACTTGGCTATATCCACGATCAGCTTTACCATGCGAAGGCTCTTATCATCCCTTCGCATATTTCTTATGAACTTCATGTCTATCTTAATCGCATCAACGGCTATGGTCGTAAGCATATTAAGAGAAGAATACCCGGAACCGAAGTCATCCATTTCTATCATAAAGCCCTTATTTCTCAAGCTTTCAACCACATCAGCAAGTGCCTTCGCATTGTCCGCATAGGCAGACTCCGTGATCTCAAGGAGCAACTCTTCCGAAGTAAGATCATTGTTTTCAAGGATCTTAAGAAGCTTGCTTTCAAGCTCGGGATCATATATATCTATACGCGATACATTAACGGATACCGGAATGGTCCTTCCGTACTTTTCCTTCCATTTACGTATCTGACGGGCAGCCTCTTCCCATACGTAATTATCCAGCTTCTGTATAAGTCCGTTTCCTTCAAACAGCGGTACGAAATCACCCGGACTTATCATTCCGTTCTCCGGATGTTTCCATCTTATCAGCGCCTCCGCACTCTTAAGCACCGGTTTGTCTCCCTGTATACCGTACTTTGGCTGATAATAAACGATGAGATCCTTACGGTTTATTGCTTCTCCGATCTCATTAATAAGCTTCTCATGATACAGTGAACGTTCGTGAAGCTCACTGCTGTAGGTTGACATGGCCTTGGTATAATCACCTCTTATACGGTCGCAGGCAAGCTTGGCCCGGTCAAACCATTGTTCAACTTCCACATCCTTGTCAACATTGGGATATATACCCATTCTTACTCTTATCTTAGCGGTCTCGGACAAATCGGGAAGATTATCCTGTATCATTTTCATGATACTGTCATAACTGAACTGATGCTGACAGTACACATAAAAGGTGTCCGCTTCCGTCCTGCAGCCTATGCCGGCAACATCCTTAAAGATGTTCATCAGCATCTGTGCCAGCTCCTTAAGTATCATATTTCCCATCTTGCGACCGTACATTTCATTTATCAGATGGAAATGATCGATATTGAAGATGAGGGCATCCATCAGTCTGTCACGGTTGTAGACCTCGAGCTGCCTTATATACTCAAAAAAGAAATCCCTTGAATACATCCCGGTGAGATTGTCTTTCTCCGCCGAGCTTATAATTGTCTTATCCTCTGAAAGCTCTATTATCCTTTCGCATCTTGCAAGGATCACTTCCGGCATATCATATGGTTTTGTAATAAAGTCGACAGCTCCCAGATTAATACTCTTAACCTCCGCCTCCTTCTCACTCGTCATCACGATGATGGGGATATTCTTAAGTCCCGAGCTTCCGCGGCATACTTTTATCAGTTCAAATCCATCCATCTTCGGCATCAAAAGATCAAGAAGTATAAGTGAATACTGCGGCGATGCATTCTTTAACATTCCGAATGCCTCCCGGCCGTCGTGTGCGTAATCCACTTCATACCTGCCTCTCAGGATATTGCCGAGTATCTCGCAATTGATCTCTTCATCATCAACAACCAAAACCCGGCGTTTAAGTCCACTGCTTTTTCTGAAATTCTCCATAACAGCATTAACCCCCGTTTATCTTTATTCGTCAAAAGTACCTTTCAAATAGTTCATATCCGCATTCATAAGTGCTTTGTTCTCCGCAAGCCTGTGCGAAAGCTTGAGCTTGTTGATCATCTGGGAATCACTCTCATGTTTTATCATAACACTCTCATCCCGAAGATGAAGCATTTTCTGTCTGGCCACCTCTTCCATATGTCTGGCATGTGCGAGTGCAATATACAGATCATCATCCTCAATATGATCATCCGAAAGCATGGCCTCTATCTGTTTTATCCTGTCTACCACAATTGTTAATATATTCCTTACATCATCAACACTGTCAGCGCTCATTATGCCGCTTGAAATCTCCCTGAAGACATATATCCTGCCGCTGTGTTCCAGCTTATCTTCCTCACTGAGGTTGTTTATCAGATCTTCCCCGGGAGATTTAGGCATGCCTTCAGCGTGGCCCATGTCGTCATCCGATAAACGTTCCTTTTCAAACAGGTTCCTAAGCTGATCCTTGACCTGTTTTCTGACCGATTCCCTCGAATTGACATCAACCGTGGCAGTACCCGTATTCCAGCTTGTGTTATAATTGTTTCCCATAGTGTTCCGATCATGGCTGTGGCTGATACATTACTCATGATTCATTTAATGCCGCCGCTGCATCTGTACCTGCCAGTGCCCCCGACGAAAAGGCCCATTGCAGATTATAGCCG
>CAMORO010000091.1 GCA_946623875.1 uncultured Lachnospiraceae bacterium
CAGCCATAACAAGCCGAGTGAAGTGTATTTCAGCGGCAGGAAGGTTAACTAAAAAACAGCTTTAGACAGGAGAACGGAAAAATGAGACGAGTGATCTGTGTACTTGTGATTTGGGGTATGATGTTAACAGTAACGGCCTGTTCCGTCGTCATCCCGGAGAGCGTTGTACAGGTGAACAATACCTCATCGGAAAAGGCAGACAAGGATGTACTCTATCAGGTGGCTCTTCTGCAATCTCTGGTTCAGGGTTATTATGATGGTATCGTTACCGTAGATGAACTGAAGAAGCATGGTGATACCGGCATAGGAACCTTTGAGGGTGTGAATGGGGAGATGATCGTACTTGACGGTACCGTTTATCAGGCCGTTGCGGACGGAAGCATCGAAACACCATCCGATACCGAGACGATCCCATTCAGCAACGTGACCTTCTTTGAGGCGGATGAGACTGTATCCTTAAACGGTATTGCGGATATGGCAGCATTGCAGGAAACGCTGAACGGTGTCGTGGACGGAATTGGTGCCAACTGCTTCTACATGGTAAGGATCGATGGTACCTTTGATACCATCAAGGTGCGCAGTGAGTATAAGCAGGAAAAGCCCTATCGGCCTTTGGATGTGGCATTGGCGGAGGATCAGACGGAGTTTGACTATGAAGATATCCCAGGTACTATCGTAGGCCTGTACTGTCCGGATTATATGGGAGACCTGAATACCGTCGGCTGGCATTTTCATTTCATAAATGAGGATCGTACCCGTGGCGGACATGTCCTGCAGGTCAGTGTCAGGGAGGCTGAGGCAGCTTTGGATATAACGGATGGCTTTGAAATGGCACTGTCCCGTGATGATGTATTTCAGGACATGGAGTTATCAAAGGATGTGGATGAGGCGATCCATAAGGCCGAAACTGCAACAACAGGGAGTAATGCTTCAACAGAAGATCCCTTCTATATCACAGAGATCACGGATGATATCTTTGACCGTATTTACGGGAAATCATTCAAGGAAGACTGTACCCTGCCAAGAGAGGATCTGCGCTATCTCCATGTTTTGCATAAGGATGCGGAAGGAAACGAATACGAGGGCGAAATGATAGTCAATAAGCACATTGCAGAAGATGTACTGGAGATTCTAAAGGAGCTTTATGAGGCAGATTATCCGATTGAAAAGATACGTCTTGTTGATGAGTATGATGCGGACGATGAAGCTTCCATGGAGGACAACAATTCATCAGCCTTTAACTTCCGGTTCATTTCAGACACGACCAAAGTGTCTAAGCATGGATTGGGACTGGCGGTTGATATCAACACGCTCTACAATCCGTATACGAAAACAGTGAACGGTGAAAGAATTGTTGAACCGGTCACCGGTGAACCTTATCTTGACAGGGATGCGGATTTTCCGTATAAGATCGATGAAAACGATCTGTGCTATAAGCTGTTTACGGAACACGGATTTGAGTGGGGCGGTGCCTGGAAGAACCTAAAGGATTATCAGCATTTTGAGATAATGGACGAGAAGATCGCCGAATGGTATCCCAACAATTAACGGTAGTTACATATTATTGTAAGAAATTCACCCTCCATCAAAGCCATTGAGCAAATAAAGTAAAACCATTATAATATCTTTTGAACAAAGGGGGATTAAAAAACTGATAGATACATAGAAAGAAGGAACTGCCATGAATGAAATGAAAACAGATCAGAATGGATCTGCCGGGAAAAACAAAGGCATGAACAAAAAGTCTGTTGTTGTGTGTGAGGTACTGCTTATCTTTATCATCATATCCCTTATCCTGGCATCACAACTGATTGGCGAAACGACTGTCAGCGATGATTCTGAGGCTGTGGATGAAAATGGGCTTCCAATAACCACGAAGACACTGGAGGAATTGGAAGAACCCGGAACAAAGTTCGGTGTAATGCTTATGCCGGAATGGGAAGATGCGATCAGAAAGCGGTTCCCCGAGGGAGAGATCGTGCATTATCAAACCATGGCGAATCTTTATGCCGGGCTGGATGCCGGTGAGGTGGATGCGGCACTGGGGTTTATTGACGAGAGGGAGACTCTGGCCGGTACTTATCCGGACCTTGCATTTATCACGGAACCCTTTGCTTTTGTCGATTTTGGCTTTGGCACTCAGAAAAGTGAAAAGGGCAAGGCGCTGTGTGCGGAATTGAATCAATATCTTAAATCTCTCAAAGGATCAGGGGAGTACGACATACTCCGTGCGAAATGGGAAAGTCCGGATCGCGTCGGTGATATGATGGCTTCGTATACTTTCACGGGTGAAAAAGGAACGCTGAAAATAGTCACAGGCGGAATGTGGACGCCCATGACGTTCTTTCATGGTGATACCCTGACAGGCGAATTTGTGGAGATCATCAATGGTTTCTGTGCCGAATACGGCTATTTACCGGAATTTGAAACGGTAGCCTTTTCCGCAGAACTTTCGGGTCTTGCTGCCGGTACTTATGACATCTGTGCTGATGCTGTCGTTCCGACTTCGGAGAGACTTGAGAATATCATGGTCACGGATCCTCTGATGACAGATGAATATTACCTGATCGTGCGGCGGGAAGCGCCGGTGAAGGTGGTACCGAAGTCATCCGTATTCATCGGAAACATCCGTAACAGCATACAGAGGACTTTCATCACGGAAGGCCGGCATAAAATCCTTCTTTCCGGTCTGGGTATAACCATTCTTCTGTCTGTTATCGCCGGAGTATTCGGAACACTTCTGGGAGCCGGAGTGTGTTTTCTGCGGATGCGCAGAAATCCCTGGCCTGTCGCTTTTGCCCGGATATATATCCAGATTTTCCGTTCGCTGCCTGTGGTGGTGTTGCTTCTTGTACTCAACTACATTGTTTTTCGAAACAGCGGACTGAGCGCGTTCTGGATCTGCGCGATCACGTTTTCCATAGAGTTCTCGGCCTATTGTGCGGAGATCTTCCGCAGCGGGATCAGTGCTGTTCCTCCGGAACAGATGAGAGCAGCCACAGCCCTGGGCTTCGGGAAAATGCAGGCCTTCCGCGCGGTTGTGTGGCCGCAGGCTCTGATCCATATCCTGCCTGCTTACAGCGGTCAGTTTATCGCAACAGTCAAAATGACGGCTGTTGCAGGCTATATCTCCGTGACAGATCTGACCAAGGCATCGGACATTATCCGTTCGAGAACCTATGAAGCATTCTTTCCGCTATTCTTCACTTCTTTGGTCTACTTTATTATCTGCTCCCTGCTGGTAGCACTTTTGCGGATGCTTGAGAGAAAGCTCCATCCGGAAAGGCGGAATGTTAAGGAAGCTGTCCTTGAAGCAGTGAAGGCTTATCATCCGGATGTACTTACGGATAAAAGCTCCAAAAAACAGTCCGTAAATGACATGAAGGAAACAACACTGATCCGGATCGATCATTTGCACAAAAGCTACGGGAATGTGACTCCGGTTTCAGATGTTACCTGTGATATTCACAGTGGGGACGTGGTATCGATCATCGGTCCGTCCGGTACCGGCAAAAGTACGTTGCTGAATCTGATCAATCATCTTGAACCTGCGGATGGCGGAACTATCCTGTTTGATGGCATGGATACAAACGCAAAGGGATATGATGTGAACCACATGCGGCAAGAAATCGGAATGGTATTCCAGTCCTTTAACCTTTTCCCGCACCTGACGGTCATTGAAAACCTGATCCTCGCACAGACAAGACTACTGAAGCGAAGCACGGGAGAAGCCTGTGAAAAGGGTATGAAGCTTCTTCAGATGGTGGGGCTGACCGACAAGGCACTCAGTCTTCCCACCCAGCTTTCGGGAGGGCAGCAGCAGCGTGTTGCGATCATCCGGGCGGTTGCCATGGATCCGAAGATCATTCTGTTTGATGAACCGACTTCCGCCTTGGATCCAACCATGGTCAGCGAGGTGCTTTCGGTAATCCGCAAGCTTGCAGAGGAAGGGCTGACAATGCTGATCGTGACCCACGAAATGCATTTTGCAAGACATGTATCTAACCGCGTATTTTTCATGGACGAGGGGATCATCTATGAGGAAGGTACGCCGGAACAGATATTTGACGCGCCCAAAAAAGACAAAACCCGGCAGTTTATAAACAGGCTGCGCGTGTTTGAAACAACGATTCACAAAAACAGTCCCGATCACAGTGGTGTGGTCAGCGGGATTGAACAGTTTGGCTTCCGGTATATGATCGGCAGAGGGCTTATGAACAGGATGCTTATCATGGTAGAGGAGCTGTGTATGAATACGATCATGCCGATCCTGAAAGAGGACGGTGAGATCAGGCTTGTGTTTGAATACAATGAAACTGCCGGTGGCAGTGTACAAATGGAGATTGTTTACGCGGGGCAGGGAGTAAACCCGCTCGAAACCGCAGATGCTTTTTCCGCCGCACTGATCCGGCACGCCTGCCAGGAAACGGAGTGGCAGAATGAAGGCGGGATCTGCAGGATACGCGGAACTCTGCAGACGATATCTTTGTAACTGTATCTATATTATAACAAGATTAGCGCAGCTGAAATCATTGTAGAGGTCGTAAAGCCGGCCTGTCTTCAGACCTACTACCGTCGGCCGTAAGCAGTTGTTGCGGTTGTTTTTAACAACCTTGGCAGGTTCACCCGAGGACAAAGTCACGATGCTGTCCACCGGAAAAAGGATCACACAGTTAAAGAAGCTGAGCATTGCTTCCATGTCAAGATCCTGTGTCATGGCAAGGATCATCTCAACAGCCTCTCTTTTGGGAAATGCTTTTTTATAAGGCCGTTCGGTTACAAGTGCATCATAAACATCGGCAACTGCTATTATCCTGGCGTATTTATGTATGGAGTCACCCGCTGTACCGAGAGGATAGCCTTTTCCGTTCATCTTTTCATGATGCTGAAGGACTCCCATCATTATGGATTCGGGAAGCTGGTTCTTCTCCTTAAGTATCTTGAATCCGAAAAGAGAATGCTGCTTCATAAGCTTGAATTCATTATCGTCAAGGCGTCCGGGCTTATTGAGGATTTCAAGCGGGATCTGCGATTTGCCCAGATCATGAAGCAGACCGGCTATACCGATATCCCTTAATTCGTCCTGTGTCAGATTTAAGCCCTGACCGATGACCATTGCCATGGTTGCGACATCAACACTGTGTTTGAATGTATATTCATCGCTTACCTTGATAAGATTGATATCTATCGCAACGGCGTTGCTGCTCGTGATCGCGTTTACAAGCTCATTGGAGATATTGGCTGTTGTTTCCATAAAGTTCTCGGAATCAGTATTATTAAACAGATACTGGATACCCTCGCCGACACGTTTGCAGACCTCCTCGTTAAGCTGAACCTTCGAAGGATCCTCCTCTCTTGTATCTTCAATGAGCTGTTTGGTCTCCTTGGGAAGATTGCGCTCAAGTTCAGTCACATCCTCAGCTTCACCGCTGTTAATGTAGACAGCAACTCCATGATCTCTTAAATATTCTATTTGAAAATCATCCAATACCACTCCTTTGGCGATCATTTCATGACCGAAGGAATCCACAATAGACTGTTCGATCTTCATTCCGGTTTTGAGGGTACTGGTACTCACAAGTGTACGTTTAGCCATAAATTAAAGATATCATAAATCATAAATTATTTCAAATGTGACACATTAAATATCCGGATTATGTGGTAATATAATTTATGAACAGCTATTGCTTAAAAAAATACTGAAAATGATGCGGTATTCGATCATGGATGAAAATAAAACAGGTGTTGGAGAGACCTGTGATAGTGGAGGATGTGATCATGACTAGTACGATTTTGATCGGGTTATTTATACCTTTTATCGGAACAGCAGCCGGTTCGGCCTGTGTCTTTTTTCTGAAAAAGGAACTGAAAACAGGGACCCAACGCATTTTTTCGGGCTTTGCCGCAGGCGTGATGGTGGCCGCGTCTATATGGAGTCTGATCGTCCCTGCGATCGAGCAGTCTTCATTTCTTGAGAAATTCGCTTTTCTCCCGGCCTTCATAGGATTCTGGGCAGGTATTTTGTTTTTGCTCCTTCTGGACCATATCATTCCGCATCTTCATATAGGTGTCGATCAGGCAGAGGGACCAAGAAGCCGGCTGACCAGAACGGCAATGCTAGTGCTTGCCGTGACCCTTCACAACATCCCTGAGGGAATGGCAGTGGGAGTTGTGTATGCCGGATTAACCGGTGGAAGCGGTTTTTGGAGGGATAACCGTATTACTGGCAGGGTTTTTATTGCCTGCCATGCCGTATCTGTTATCATTTGCGGCGGGAGCCATGCTGTATGTTGTGGTTGAGGAACTTATTCCGGAAATGTCTGCCGGGGAGCATTCCAATATAGGCGTAATAGCCTTTGCAGCCGGATTCAGTCTGATGATGGCACTGGATGTGGCGCTGGGATAATATTGATGAAACAGGTATCGGGAAAATGCAACGGAAGACAGATAAACAAAAGACAGGAACAATACTGATAATACTGGCTGGATGCTTCTGGGGGAGCATGGGCATTTTTGTAAGAAAACTCAGTGAGGAAGGATTTGATCCAATTCAGATAGTTTCAATACGTGTAACACTGGCTGCATTAGCCTTCAGCCTGATATTGTTTGTTAAAGACCGCTCGGGATTTAAGATCCTGCTTAGGGATATTCCGCTTTTTCTCGGACTTGGGTTTGGAAGTGTTCTGTTTTTTACGGTATGCTATTTTACGGCTATAAACATGATGTCACTTTCGACGGCGGCTATTCTTCTTTACACTTCTCCGATCTGGATCATGTTAATGTCGATCCTCTTTTTCCATGAGAAGTTAACGGGGAGAAAGCTCCTTGCACTTGCCGCTGCTTTTGGAGGCTGTGTGCTGATATCCGGGATTTCCGGAGGAGGAGTAACACTGACGGGATTGCTTGTCGGTCTGGGTTCGGGGATCGGATACGGATTGTACAGTATTTTGGGAACCATAGCCCTTAAGCGTTATTCACCGTATACGGTTACGGCATATACTTTTCTTTTTGCGGCAGCAGGCTCCCTTATTATATGCCGGCCGGGAGAAATGTCCGGAAGGTTTGCGTCTTCGGATCATTTGGCCGGATTGATATTATTCTGTATCTTAACTGCCTTTGTTACGGCTGTCGTACCTTTTCTGGCATACACGCTGGGGTTGAGGTCGGTGGAGGCAAGCAAGGCAGGAATTCTTGCTACGATCGAGCCTATGGTAGCCACTTTGTTTGGGGTTCTGATATTTAAGGAACCGTTAACGGTTTTTTCGTGTCTTGGGATCCTTATGATCCTTTCATCGGTTATTATCCTTAATACAAAAGATTGATCCAATTTAGATGTAATCAAACATGGATTGGATCCGGTCTGTAATATTTATAATTCCGGCAAGGGAAACCCTGTCTTTGATCGAATAAAATCTGGAATTGAGGTCGAGCTGGCGGAGATTGTCGCACAGAACATACCTGTCCGGTCCTATGGGATAGGCCAGAGTAGCGCCGGTATCTTCCGATACGACAGGACATACAATGACCCGCCCTGATTCGTTGTACAGATTCCTGCTGACAACGAGTGCCGGATATTTGATGCCTTCTATCTTAATGATGTTTCCCTGTTCTACCATATTTCACTTCCTACAGGCTCACCCCAGTCGATCTCATCCGACACTATGAGTTTTCCGCCTGATCCCTTTACGTATTCTTCGAGTTTCCTGTGTTCAAAGGTATATCCCGAATTGATCAGATCCCTTATCTGCTCATCGGACATATGATCCAGTACATTCATATCAAGCCTCCTTGTGTCAGACAAATAGCGGCTCAGTCTTTCGCGTTCGGAAATAACATCTTTCTCATCAATATCAATAAAGAATTCGCCTGCCTCAATCCCAAAGTAACTGCCCAGCCTGTCAAGCTGATCCTCTCTGGGGATGGTCCTCCCGTTAACCCAGTCACAGAGCGTAGTGTACTTAATATCAAGGTCCCTGCTAAGGCTGCGGCGTGTTATCCCCTTCTGTTCCATAAGAAAGCACAGGTTTTGTGAAAAAATCATCCTCATATTTGCCTTTTTTGATGTGACAGTCATATATTTCCTCCACTACGATAATATCGTAATCATTATACGATAATTCCGTAATTCCGTCAATGTCTGTGAAGCATAGGAACCCCTTTTTAGCCTGTTATGAATAGTTGCAAAAGATTATTTAAAAGATGTATTATATTAGTAAAAAATGGAGGCAGATCATGAAATACAGAACACTTGGTAAGACAGGTTTAAAGGTAAGTGAGATAGGCTTCGGCGGTGAGTGGCTTGAAAGGCATGAGGAAGAAGAATCAATAGAACTGCTTAAGTATGCGGCAGAAAAGGGCATCAATATAGTCGACTGCTGGATGCCGGATCCAAAGTCCAGGGATATAATAGGCAAAACAATGGAAGGGAACCGTGACTCGTGGTATGTTCAGGGACACATCGGTTCTACATATCAGAACGGCCAGTATGTAAGAACAAGGGACTTAAATCATGTGCGTCCGGCCTTTGAAGATCTGCTGAAGAGACTTCGCACAGATCATATAGATCTTGGAATGATCCATTACATAGATTCAATGGAAGACTGGAATAACGCAATGAACGGTGAGTTCATAGATTATGTACACAGGCTTCATGACGAGGGAATTATAAGACATATCGGTCTTAGCACCCACAATCCCGTTATCGGGAAGCTTGCGGTTGAAGCCGGCTTTATCGAGATGATCCTGTTCAGTATAAATCCCGCATTTGACATGAGACCGGCGACCGAGGAACTGGAATCAATGTTCGGAGGCTATGATGAGGATCAGTTATCGGGAATAGATCCTGAGAGGGCGCGGTTCTATCAGATGTGTGAAGAGGAAAATGTCGGTCTTACCGTAATGAAAGGATTTTTCGGAGGAGCTCTTCTTGATAAGGACAGATCACCCTTCGGAGTGGCCTTTACACCGGTCCAGCTCATCCATTATGCGTTGACCCGCCCGGGAGTATCTTCGATCCTGTGCGGATACGATACGAAAGAGCAGGTTGACGCGGCTGTTTCATATGAAGATGCTTCCGATGATGAGAAGGATTACGCATCGGTCATTGCAAATGCACCCCTGCATTCCTATACAGGCCAGTGTACCTACTGCGGTCACTGTAAGCCGTGCCCCAAGGATATAGATATCGCTATGGTAAATAAGTTTTATGATCTCGCCACTGTGCAGGAAAAGGTTCCGCAGAGTGTTGTAGAGCATTATAAGTCCCTTAAGCACACAGCGGCTGAATGCATAGGATGTAAGAGCTGTGAGAGCAGATGTCCTTTCGGAGTGAAGATAGCTGGCAGAATGGTGAAGGCATCCGCCCTCTTTGGGTGTTAGTAATTGCGCAGTTTGTGAAGATGATGATCGATAATGGTGAGGTTTACCTGTAACACATGGAGTGTACTTGAAAAAATAAGAACAATGTTTTATAATATGCAACGGTTAGCATAGCCTAACCGAAACCAAGTAATTAATATAGATGAGGCGTTGTATGGAAAATATCATCATAGTCATAGTGCTTATACTTATTCTGGCAGCAGCCATATACGGTACGGTAAAAAGGATCCGTTTCGGGTCGTCTTGCTGTGGTACAAAGACACCGCCGGATAAAAAGGTTAAGGTTAAAGACAGGAACAGAAATAATTATCCGTATAAATACACACTGAGCGTGGAGGGCATGCATTGCAGTAACTGTGCGCGCAGGGTTGAGAATGCCTTAAATAAGACGGAAGGAAGATGGGCGACTGTGGATCTTGCCAATAAAGAGGTAAGGTTATATTCCAAGCTTGAGGAAACAGACAGAGATCTTGCGAGTGTGATCTCGGCGTCAGGTTATACAATGCTCTCGTGTAAAAGAGACCGGGTATAGCCGGGGTCATGCCCACGCAACATCTGCCATGCTGCATAACGGCAAAAACTGCCCCTGTAAGGTGGTTCTTTAACCATATAGAAATGCCTGTGATAAACCTGTTTGGCCATGGAGATGTGCATGTATACGGCGTGGATGAAGTGAGCAGGCTGTGTGACCGTGCCGGCCTTAAACTGGAGATCGGCGAAAAGAGGGGATTCTTCAGGCTGCATTGTGT
>CAMORO010000092.1 GCA_946623875.1 uncultured Lachnospiraceae bacterium
GAATAGCAAGGCTAAGATTCGGAGATGAGAACGTTCCAACCATAATTAATCCAAGGGGGATAAAACATAATATCGATCCCGATACAATTAATGGTCAGATTATCGTAACAGATGTAGATACTGATAATGGTGATTTGCGTGGAGCAATCTCTGCATTTAGAGCAAACAATGTTGCATCTGGTAAAGGCTCAAACCGTGTAGAGAGTGGAGTAAACCAATCTACTATTAAGATATTATTGGAATCTGCTAAGAAATATAAGCAAAGCAATGAAGTACATACAAAACCTGTTGACTTGGCATTTTTTGATGGAGAGAATTGGAATATACTTGAACTGAAAGCTGGCGGAGATCTTGACAGTTCAAATGCACCTTCGAATGTAGAAAAATTACTTACAATATATGCAGGATTAAATATCACGAATGCAAAAGTATACTTTGGAACTCTTTATAACAAAAACGGTGAAGGTAATACATGGACCGGTGCAGTAAAGAAACATATGGCGTATCTTGAGATGTTTCTTATCGGCAAAGCTTTTTGGAATAAAATCCTTCCAAATGGTATAGATTACGAGAGTTTTACTGAGCTATATAAGATGGCTTTGGAGGATATTGATCTTAATGCTAGAATAAATGAAATGATAAAGGATACACTTAAATGAAGATAAAACTTAAAAATGAGGATTGCTTGAAAGCAATTAAAGAAATCGAAGATCATTACGTAGATTTAATCTTAACGGATCCGCCTTATAATATTGCTAAATACTCCACAGGAAATATTTCGTTACCTGGAAGAAGTGCAGTGAATAACGACTTAGGAGAGTGGGATTTAGGGGAGATAAACCCCAAAGACTTTGTTTCTGAGTTCAAACGGATAATAAAACCGGATGGAAATATTTTTATTTTTACCAGTTATAATTTGATAGGCAAATGGCACGAGGCGTTTGATCCTGAGTTTGATACTTTTCAATACTTTATATGGCACAAGACAAATCCGATGCCCAAAATTTATAAGAACGGATTTTTAAACAGTTGTGAAATGATAGTATGTCTTTGGAATAAGAAGCATAAATGGAATTTCAGTAACCAGAACAATATGCACAATTATTTTGAATGTCCTATTTGTATGGGCAAAGAAAGGATTAAAAGCCCAAAGCATCCTTCTCAAAAACCATTGAAATTATTAAAACATTTAATTGAGGTATCTAGCTATGAGGGGGACGTTATATTTGATCCTTTTATGGGTGTTGGTTCGACTGGCGTAGCAGCTTTACAATTAAATCGGAATTTCATTGGTGTAGAGATAGATCCGGTGTTTTTTGATGCCGCCCAAAAAAGAATAGCTGAGGAACAAATAAATGAGGATTGAAGACGATGACAATATTAAATTAAAAGAAATAACAAAGTAAAGCCCTCTTCAAACTGAAGGGGGCATATGTTTTAGTAATTTGTAATTACCAGGTGCTTTACATTTTTTTCGTTTCGGTTCATAAAGCTGACCATATATTTCTTGTCAAAACTCTTTATACTGAAAGCGTCTTTGTAGAGATCATATATGAACTCGGTATTTTTTATGACAAGCAGTATGCGTGCCTTCGTACTTTTTAAACATTCACAAAGCCGGATTTGCTCTTCACGGCCAAAAGTGTTTTGAGCGTATGTTGAAAAATCACTGTCATAGGGCGGATCAAGAAAGATAAAATCATTTTCTGTCAAATCCAGATCTTTAATAAAATCTTCAAAATCAAGATTATATATTTCGGTGTTGGAAAGTTTTCTGCTCATACACGGAGAAAGGATATAATTGATCTTCTTTTGAAAATCCTTTCTGTTGTACGATATGCCGCCGTAGGGAACATTGAACTCACCCTTGGCATTATATCTGAACATTGAAGAATAACAGTATTCGCGTATAAAGAAAAATATTGCCGCTCTTCTTCCGGCACTGAATTCTGATTGTATGTTGTGAAGATGTCGGATATACATGTAATATGCGGATCTTAAAGCAGATTCAATATTATCAATTCTGTCATTATCGGGAATGGAGCCCTGTTCACTCTCCAATTTATGCGAGCGGTTGATTTTGCTAGTAAGGTTTTTGTTCAATTCCTTAACGAATACAGAATGATAATCCCCGGATAATGATGAAAAAACCGGATCGTAACGAACTAAAAAATCAGAAATTGACAGTTCTGAGTGGTACAAAGATAAAATATCATCATGGTGTTCATCCACAAGAGTTCCGATCTTTAAAAATTCATCATTTTCAAGCTGAAGATATTTGATAAGATCCGGATCTCCATGCTTTATACAATTGTATAAATTTATTAACTCAACAGATTTGTCATTTATACAGCAATTCTGATTATCAACATCAAAATATACGGCACCACCGCCTACAAAGGGTTCGATAAACCGACCGGAGTAATCAGGCATGTTTTCGCGTATTACGGGGAGCTCTTTTTCTTTCCCACCGGGCCATTTTAATATGGTTTTCATGTTGATCACCTCTATGTTTTATTCATAAGTGCCATTATAAACCAAGTGTTGTTTTTGAACAACACTTTTTGTTGTGATATACTCTTAGTTTTCATATAATGAGGAGGAGAAATATCATTCGGGATATCGTCTAGTGAACATAAAAATCGGCCGAACAATGGCCGTCAGTGTGTCCTTTGCCCAAACCAACAGCTCTATGATATAATACCCGTATGAACATCACAAACAGATTTGAAAAATCAAATACGACATCCGAAGCAGCGTACAGGCTGGTTAAGCCTGACGGCTCCTGCGAAGACAGACGGGACACTGTCATTCATGAGCATTTCATGGAGATCAGCGTTAACTGCATCCCTGTTTTGCGATTATCATGTACATCAATGTACATCAATGAACTCATCATCGGAAGACTGTACACAGAGGGGATCATTGATGACGTGAATGAGATCGAAAGGCTGTTTGTATGCGGAGAGGGTTCACTGGCAGAAGCTACATTATGTAAACCTATCTCAGCATCGGACCCTTTCACATTTCCGTCTGCAGAACCTTCTGTACCTTCGAATACCTCAGCTCCGGACACAACTACAGAGAATACCGTAACTGAAATAAAGAATATTGAAAACGGTTCAGCAAATACCGTCCACACTCCCGCTCTCACCACCGAACCGACCTGCTGTACCGGAAATAAGATCCTTACATCAATAGAAGGAAGAAGGCAAATGAAGCCCCTGCCTTCGATATGTCCGGACAACAAGGCAGTGTTTACCCTTGCAGGGCGTTTCACCAAAGATTCCGGGCTTCATAAGACCACAAGCGGAACACACAGTTGTTATCTGTATATTCCGGATGGCGGGACACCTGAGGACGGAAATATCCTTGAATTCGAAGATATAAGCAGACACAACGCAGTCGATAAGGCTGTCGGATATGCTCTGCTCAACGGGACAGACCTGAGCAGATGCATGATCTATACAACAGGAAGGATTCCCGAGGACATGGCAAGAAAGGCGATAATGGCAGGTATCCCCGTATTGATAAGCAAAGCCGTACCCACTGACGCCGCGATAAAGCTCGCCGGTGCATACGGACTCACATTAATTTACAATGCATGGCCCGACAGTTACAGGATCGCTACCTCTCATCAATAGTCGATACCGTGATCGTCAGCTCTTCCAGCACATCAAGGAGCACACGGACCGTATCAAGCGATGTGAACATCGTAACGTTATTCTCGGTTGCGGTCCGCCTTATCGCTGCACCGTCGCCATAGTGAACTCCCGACAGGATCGCCCTTGTGTTTATTACATAGCTTACATATCCCGATCTGATAACATTTAACACCTCATCACTGCCCTCGGACAGCTTGTGCCTTACCCTTGTGCGGATACCGTGCTCCTTAAGGAAATCAGCCGTAACCGTGGTTGCCTCTATGTTAAATCCGAGATCATAGAAGCGTCTTATAAGAGGAAGCGCTTCCTCCTTATCTTCATCCGCAAGAGTCACGAGCACCGTACCGTAATTCTGCAATTGTATTCCCGAAGCAATGAGCGCCTTGTACATGGCTCTGTGAAGCCTGTCATCATATCCTATCGCTTCACCCGTTGACTTCATTTCGGGCGACAGATAGGCATCCATACCCCTGAGCTTACTGAATGAAAATGCAGGAACCTTCACATACCATCTCTTCTGTTCCTCCGGATACAGACAGAACAGCCCCTGTTCCTTAAGGCTTACACCCAGTATGACCAGAGTGGCTATATCAGCAAGGCTGTAGCCTGTAGCCTTTGACAGGAACGGCACGGTCCTTGACGAACGCGGGTTGACCTCTATGATATAAACATTTTCATCCTTATCAACTATGAACTGGATATTGTACAGTCCCACAATTCCGATGCCAAGGCCAAGCTGCTTGGCGTATCTTAATATGGTGCCCTTGACTTTGTCGGAAATGCTGTAGGGCGGGTACACGCTCATAGAGTCACCCGAATGCACTCCTGTCCGCTCCACCAGTTCCATTATACCGGGTACGAACACATCTACGCCGTCACAGATGGCATCGACTTCGACTTCCTTACCTTTTATGTATTTATCAACCAGTACCGGTTTATCCTCGTCTATTTCAACAGCATTCTTTAAATAATGGCGAAGATCCGCTTCCTTTGATACGATCTGCATCGCACGCCCTCCAAGCACGAACGAAGGACGCACAAGAACCGGATAACCGATCTTTGCCGCGCATTTGACCCCCTCTTCTATACCGGTAACCGCGTAGCCTTCGGGCTTGGGAATGTTAAGTTCTTCAAGCACCCTGTTGAAGGAATCCCTGTCCTCAGCCTTATCAATGGCCTCACAGTCTGTTCCAATTATCCTGACACCGCGTTCGGCCAGCGGATCCGCCAGGTTTATGGCCGTCTGTCCGCCCAGGGAAGCGATAACACCCACAGGATCCTCAAGGCGGATTATGTTCATTACATCTTCTGTCGTAAGAGGCTCGAAATACAACTTGTCCGCGCAGGTGTAATCGGTCGATACGGTCTCGGGATTATTGTTGATTATGATCGCCTCATATCCGGCATCCCTTATCGTATTAACCGCATGTACCGTTGAATAATCGAATTCGATACCCTGCCCTATCCTTATTGGTCCCGAGCCGAGCACGACTATCTTCTTTTTACCGGTTACAACCGATTCGTTCTCATCCTCATAGGTGGAGTAGAAATACGGTACATAGCTCTTGAACTCGGATGCGCAGGTATCTATCATCTTATAAACAGGCATAATGCCGTTTCTTTCGCGAAGCTCAAACACCTCAGCCTCTTCCATATCCCACAGCCATGCGATCGCTTTATCGGAGAAGCCCATTCTCTTCGCTTCCTTAAGGTAGGATATGTCCCGTTTATTACTCTTAAGTTCTCTCTCTGCCTTGATTATGCTGTTAAGTTTTCTGATGAAGATAAGATCGATCCCGGTTGCCGCATGAATTTCGTCATGGGACACATTCCTGCGAAGCAGCTCTCCCATTGCATAGATGCGGTCGTCAGTACCGATCGAAATGTACTCAAGAAGTTCTCCTGTACTGACATCATCGAACTTCTCCATATATAGATGGTTTGCACCCTGTTCAAGACTCCTTATAGCCTTAAGCAGGCTCTCCTCCATCGTGCGGCCGATACTCATTGTCTCACCGGTCGCCTTCATCTGCGTACTCAGGCTGTTGTTGGCATCAGTGAACTTGTCAAACGGGAACCTCGGAAGCTTGGCTACCACATAGTCAAGCGCCGGCTCGAAGGAAGCAAGCGTATTCACCAGATGTATCTCATTAAGATACATTCCCACACCGATCTTGGCCGAAACCCTCGCGATCGGATAGCCGCTTGCCTTGCTGGCAAGTGCGGACGACCTTGAAACTCGGGGATTTACTTCTATCAGGTAATAGTCAAACGATTTCGGATCAAGCGCGAACTGAACGTTACATCCGCCCTCGATCTTTAATGCACGTATGACCTTGAGCGCACTGCTCCTCAACATCTGATATTCCTTGTTTGTAAGCGTCTGTGACGGGCATACGACTATCGAATCACCGGTATGGATACCCACCGGATCGAGATTCTCCATATTACAGATGGTGATGGCGGTGTCATTGGCATCACGCATTACCTCATATTCTATTTCCTTATAACCCTTGACGCTTTTCTCGACAAGCGCCTGAGATACGGGCGACAGTGAGAGTGCATTCTTTATTATCTCAAGAAATTCCTCCCTGTTATCGGCGAAGCCGCCGCCTGTTCCTCCAAGTGTGTATGCAGGCCTTATAACCACCGGATAGCCTATCTCCTTTGCTGCATCAAGACCCTCTTCTATCGTATTTACAACAATCGAGGGGAGCACAGGTTCACCGATGCTTATGCACAGCTCCTTGAACAGCTCCCTGTCCTCTGCCTTTTCGATACTTTCAATGCTCGTCCCGAGCAGAGTCACATTACATTCCTTCAGTATCCCCTTCTTCGCAAGCTTCATTGCCAGATTCAGTCCCGTCTGACCGCCAATTCCCGGAAGTATAGCGTCAGGACGCTCGTGCCTTATGATCCTCGCCGCATACTCAAGTGTCAGCGGTTCCATATACACCTTGTCCGCCACCGTCGTATCCGTCATTATCGTTGCCGGGTTGGAATTACACAGGATCACCTCGTAGCCCTCTTCCTTAAGCGCCAGACAGGCCTGGGTTCCCGCATAGTCAAATTCCGCAGCCTGACCGATAACTATAGGCCCGGAGCCGATGACCATTATCCTTTTTATTGAAGTATTCTTAGGCATTTTTATCTCCTTCGATCTATATGTGTGTATGTTCCGGTCAGCTTTCCATAAGCTTCACAAACCTGTCGAACAGATACCCGCTGTCGCAGGGTCCGGGCGCACTTTCCGGGTGATACTGAACGCTGAAAACCTTATCCTTTTCACATCGCATGCCCTCAACCGTATTGTCAAGCAGGTTGATGTGGGTAACCTCCAGTCCCGTTCCCTTAACGCTGTCTTCATTAACCGCGTAGGAATGATTCTGCGAAGTCATTTCAATCTTCCCGGTTTCTCTGTCCATTACGGGATGATTACCTCCGCGGTGGCCGAACTTAAGCTTATATGTTTTGGCGCCGTAAGCAAGGCTTATTATCTGATGTCCGAGGCAGATACCAAACATAGGGTACTGTCCCTTCAGCTCCTTTACCGCACTTATGACCTCCGTTGCATCCTCGGGATCACCCGGTCCGTTTGAAATGAATATTCCATCGGGTTTTAATGCCTTAATCTCATCAGCCGTTGTGTCATAAGGTACCACGGTAACCCTGCAGTCATGCCTGTTAAGTTCCCTTACGATATTGAGCTTCATGCCACAGTCAATTGCAACCACATGGAAGGCTTTACCGGCCGTATCAGCTTCCGCATCTGATGCTTCCGACACATACGGCTCCCTAACAGACACTCTTGACACCTGATCCCTCTTAAGTTCAGTGTTATTCAGTATCTGCAGTGCCTCCTCACGACTTGTGACTATGTTGGTCAACAGTACCTTGCAGCTCCCGAACTCCCTGATCATCCTGGTGATCCTCCTTGTGTCCACTCCGCTGATCCCGGCAATATGATACTGCTCCATTACCTCACCCAGAGTCCTGTCCGATCTCCAGCTTGAAGGCTCATCATTGTATTCTCTGACTATGAGTGCTCCTATGGATGGGTTCTTTGACTCGTAATCCTCATCGCTCATACCGTAATTACCTATCAACGGGTAGGTCATCACTACCGCCTGGTCTGTATATGACGGATCCGAGATTATTTCCTGATATCCCACCATAGATGTGTTAAACACAAGCTCGAGAACCTTATCTTCCACCGCTCCGAAGGAATACCCCGGGATCTCCGTTCCGTTTTCCAACACAAGTTTTCTGTCATACTGCCTGATCATTGAACTTTCCTCTTTTGAATTTATCCGCATTTATAAAGTCAAGGGCACCTCGAGATCCCTCAAAGCGCCCTTGCTCATCAAAATTATTATAAACTTGTCAGTCCTCATGTCAAGAGGAAAAGTATTTCTTTACCCGGTTACCGCTTCTTTCGCGATCTTACTGTCCTCATTTACCAGCAGCAGATGTGCCCTGTTAAGTGCTATGGCAATAATATATGTAAGGATCGTTGATGAAACCATCTCGCACACAGCATTGATCCCGACAAAAGCACATATAAATACGATGATGTTCCTGCCGCCTATGAGCCCCTGAACATACTCTGTATTTCCAAACAGCAATACAAGTGCCGACATGAAGAATACGGTATTAAGGAATGCCGATGCAAAGCCTGTTACCGCAGCAGATATCGATACCTTGCCGGTTGCCTTGCGCAATCCCCTGAATATGTAACCAAGAAGAAGTCCGTCAAGAAGCCTGGGGATGAAACGCTGAACAAATGCCAGAAACGGATTTATGGCAAACAGCGTGGTTCCCATTGCGCTTACTCCGCCGATACCGATGCACTGTCCGAAGCTTGTAAGACCAAATACCGCTCCTACTATCGCACCACCTATTGGACCGCATGCAATAGCTGCAATAGCTACCGGGATCACATTAAAAGTGATGGCCAAAGGTCCGATATTAAGATATCCGAGTGGAGTGTAGGACATCAGAAGCAGGATTGCTGTCATAAGTCCGAGAATAGTTAACTGTGATGTTGATAATCTGTTTGTTTTCATGATATCCCTCCTTGTTTCTGTCCCATACAGGGTACAATACAGTTACGGATCACGAATGAATGTGTATTCGTTTGTATATCCGGTTGCCTGAGCTCTCCTGACGTTGCCATGCATACGTTGGATAACTCTGTAAATTATTATATCAGTAATAAGCTTTCTGTCAATCTGATTTCACACATTTTTCACAAGACATTTTTCACAAGACATTTTTCACAAGGTAACTATTCAGAACCCCATTCCATGGTATAGCTTCCATCCGCAACATTCAAGTGTACCTTGGCGCCCATAAGGAGTGGATAATTGACATCCCCGTGCCCTGCCGGAAAGTCAAACGCCACCGGGATATCCGTATCCGCAAGGAATTCCTTCGTTATCATATCCGCAACCGACTCAAACTTCCCTCCTCTTTCATTTCCGAAGTTACCGTTTCCATCAGCAGGAAGCTCCGTCCATTCTCCGAATACGATACCTGATGCACGATCCAATACACCCATGTGTTTTAGCACCGTCAGGTAACGGTGTATATGCTGGATATTTTCTCCCACCTCCTCGACAAAGAGGATATAGGGTTCATCCGTTTTAGTACAGTCATATGCTGTATTAAGAACAGCCGTAAATGTGGACAGATTTCCGCCAATAAGGATACCGCTTGCTTCGCCCTCCGTCATGGGCGTATCCGTACTGCATCTGTACGACGGTATCTCTCCCATCATCATATGAAGCTGGGCATCCTTACAATCCTTTGGAAAATCACCAAAGGTACCGCTCATGCACGCATGCAGCGATGGAAGTCCCGAAACAGCCCATGCAGAATGATAGATGGTTATATCGCTGTAGCCTATGATAGGCTTATCTGCCTCCTTTATCATATCAAGGGACGTCAGATCCATTATCTCAGATGCGCCGTAGCCTCCCCGAACGCAGAATATAGCCTTGATATCCGGATCCTTAAGCGCCCACTCAAAATCGGAGATGATATCATCAATGGTACGTACTTCAGCATATGCGTACTGTCCCTCCACCGGAATGAAGCCCCATTCTTCAAGACCCTTTATCGTAGCGTCGACCTGGGAACGGCTCGGAAGGGCGGATGGAGATATAACGGCAACCTTATCTCCCTCTGACAGAAAATATTCCCCGTCATCCACAGTATGATCGTTATATCCGGTTATCTCGCATACCGCGTCAACGCCTTCATCATAATACTCCGGCTCCTCTGACGTATCCTCATGCTTTGTATTGTCATTTACGTTGACATTTACGTTACATCCAACCATCGAAATACTTACTGCCGATAATACAGCCGTTATAAAATATAATCTGTTCTTTTTCATGATAATCTCCTATCAGA
>CAMORO010000093.1 GCA_946623875.1 uncultured Lachnospiraceae bacterium
GCTTCATGTAGGACATCTGCGTTCTGCGATAATCGGCGAGTCTGTGAAGCGTATCTGCCGTTATATGGGAGATGAGGTCATCGGTGACATACATCTCGGTGACTGGGGTCTTCAGATGGGACTCATCATTGCCGAACTCAGGAGCCGGAAGCCGGAGCTTCCGTATTTTGATCCCGATTTTACCGGGGAGTACCCTTCGGAGGCTCCTTTTACCATTACGGAACTTGAAGAGATCTATCCGACAGCGTCCGCCAGGTCAAAATCAGATGAGGCGTTTAAGGATGAGGCAATGAATGATACCTTTCTTCTTCAGAAGGGTGAGAGAGGGCATGAAGCCCTGTGGAAGCATATCATGAATGTGTCAATCCCGGATCTTAAAAAGAACTACGAGAAGCTGAACGTATCTTTTGACTGGTGGAAGGGTGAATCCGATACAAGGCCGTACATTGCGGATATGGTAGAGGATATGAGGGATAAAGGACTGGCTTATGAGAGCGAGGGTGCCCTTGTTGTGGATGTTAAGGAGGATACGGATACAAAGGAAGTGCCTCCGTGCATGATACTTAAATCAGACGGCGCTTCTCTCTATACGACCACGGATCTGGCAACTCTTGTTTACCGCCGTCGCGAGCTTGATCCGGATAAGCTTATTTATGTGGTCGATAAGAGGCAGGAAATGCATTTTATTCAGGTGTTCCGCTGTGCAAAGAAGACAGGGATACTTAAGGATGATACACAGCTTGATTTCCTCGGCTTCGGTACCATGAACGGTAAGGACGGCAAACCATTTAAGACACGTGAAGGTGGGGTGATGCGTCTTGAGGTACTGCTTGATGAGATAAATGAAGAGATGTACAAAAAGATAAGGGACAATCACGAGGTGGATGAGGATGAGGCCCGCAAGACCGCGGGGATCGTTGCGCTGGCCGCAGTCAAGTACGGGGATCTTTCCAACCAGGCTACCAAGGATTATGTGTTTGATATCGATAAGTTTACATCATTTGAAGGAAATACGGGACCATATATACTGTATACGATCGTAAGGATCAAATCGATACTCAATAAATACAGGGAGAACGGTGGTAAGGCGGATGATGTCTCTCTGAATACGGTGACGGTTGAGCAGGAAAAAGCACTGATGCTGGAGCTTGTCAAATACAATCAGGTGATCGTAAATGCCTATGAGGAACTGGCACCCCACAAGATATGTGCTTATATCTATGATGTGGCTAATGCATTCAATCGTTTCTACCATGAGAACAGGATATTGAGTGAAGAGGATGAAGCAAAACAGTCGGGATGGATAGCACTTCTTAAGATCACTCTGAAGCTTCTTGAGAACGGAATAGATCTCCTCGGCTTTGGTGCGCCGGAGAAGATGTAAGCACCGCTATAATGGAAAAGGTGCGGATAAGAAAAGGAGGATCGTACATTGAACAATACATTAATATCAATACCCGAGTTTCTCAGGATAGAGGCAGGTGCGCTGTCAAAGCTGGGGGAATATCTTAAGGATACCGGGTTTACAAATGCAGCCGTATTTTTCGGAAACGGACTTATAGATATGTTTGGTGACACGGTGCTGAAGTCACTTAACAGTGCCGGGATCGATGTGCTTCAGTATATGGAGCTTGATTCCGTGGAGATGGATGATGTTACAAGACTTGCGATCAATCTTCCGGACAAGGTACAGACGGTAATAGGACTGGGAGGCGGCAAGGTCATAGATGCGGCGAAGTACACATGCTTCCTTAAGAATCTTCCGTTTATCAGTGTTCCGACCTCATCGTCGACAGACGGATTCGCCTCGGCGACGGCATCCCTTATCGTGGGAGGCAGGAGAAGCTCCATGCCTGCCAAGATAGCATACGGCATAGCCATAGATACGGATGTGATAAAGACAGCACCCGAGTGCTTCCTGTTTTCGGGTATAGGAGATATGCTTTCGAAGATCACCGCCAATTTCGACTGGCGATATGAAGAGAGCTGCGGTGTGTCAAAGGTTAACGATTTTGCGATGATGATCGCCAAGAAATCCGTTAACAGTTTTGTAAGAACACCGTATAAGTCTGTCAAGGACGATCTGTTCCTGCGAGAGCTTATGGACTCACTTGCAATGAGCGGTATCGCAAATGAGATAGCGGGTTCTTCGGCGCCGACAAGCGGAAGCGAACATCTTATTTCACATGCCCTTGACAAAATGCTGGAGAAACCTCAGCTTCACGGAATACAGGTCGGCATTGCGACTTATATCATGAGTATCGTCCAGGATCACAGATATGAACGGGTACGTAAGGTCCTGAGTGATACCGGTTTCTTTGATCATGTGAAGACACTCGGACTTAATGCGGATGATTATTGTAATGCCATTGACAAAGCTCCCTCGATGAAACCTCACAGACATGTATATCTCCATGAAGAGAAATTCCGGGAGAAGGCTAAGGAAGTAATAAGGACTGACAGTATACTTAAGGAAATATTCAGGTAACTTTTTGCTGCTTTTGAGTCATTTGGTTACAGAAAGAGGAAAAGACAGGATATGAAATCGGAAACTAAAACAGACAGGCTTCAGCGCCATGAGAGGATAGACAGAAACCTTATGCATCACGGATCGATAGTGGATATGTATTCGGATACTATCAAACTTCCGGATGGGAGTATCGAGCACTTTGATTTTATTAAGCACAAGGGAGCTGCCGCAGTCATTCCCGTAATGGATGACGGGCGTATATTAATGGTACGTCAGTATCGCAACGCGGTTGATCAGTATACTCTGGAAATACCTGCAGGAGGACGTGAGACTGCCGACGAGCCCACTCATGACTGTGCCTACCGTGAGCTGGAGGAGGAGACAGGGTATTATGCAAAGAAAGAGGATGTAACTTTTCTTCTGACCATGTATACCACGGTTGCGTTCTGCAATGAGAAAATAGACATATATGTGGCGAGAAATCTTACAAAAACAGGACAGCATCTTGATGATGACGAGTTCATAGATGTGTATGCTTATACCATGGATGAGCTTACACAGATGATCACTGACGGAAAGATCGTAGACGGGAAAACTATAGCAGGGCTTATGACATATCGTGCCGTAAGTACCAAAGGTTACAGTTGAACGAATTATGTAAACTTATATAGAGCATGATCGGATTTATTTTTTAACATTTTTATAACCTTTTTTTTACAAGATATTGTTATTGGTTTATGTAACCTTTACAATATCTTGCGTCCGGCCTTTGATAATCCCGAAAATACCGATTTTATGCGGAAAAATGCAATTGCTTTTCTGTTGAATTCTTATTATAATAGTTGGTGTCTGGAACAAGGATCCCAGCTTTTTTTATGGGAAGAAGGGTATTTTTACTGCATGGAGCAAGCTGTAAGTGATTTCATAACTTATTTACATAACGTCAAAAAAGCATCGGCGAACACAGAGCAGTCATACAGACGGGATCTTAAGAAGCTGGTTGAATACCTGAACGGTAAGGGAATAAAGGATCCGTCATTGGTTGACGGTAAGCTGCTTAAAGAATATATCGATGAAATGCAGAGCGGTGGATCCAAGGCATCCACAGTATCCCGCAGCATTGCATCGATCAAGGCCTTTTTCCATTATGAAATGGCGCAGGAAAAGGTTTCAAAGGATCCGTCTTTATTGCTGAAGGCCCCCAAGATAGAGAAGAAGTTTCCCGAGATACTTACGACAGAAGAGGTTGTCAAGCTTCTTGAACAGCCCAAGGGTGACTCTCCCAAGGACATAAGGGATAAGGCAATGCTTGAGCTTCTGTATGCAACCGGGATCAGGGTCACGGAGCTCATTAATCTGGAAATAGATGATGTTAATCTTAAGATGAGTTATCTGAGCTGTTCCGAGGGTGGCAAGGAACGGGTCATACCTTTTGGAAATGCCGCAAAGGAGGCATTGACACGGTATCTTCGAACCGGAAGGGATGCAATGGTAATGGATAAGTCATCCAAGCTGCTGTTTGCCAACTGTTCGGGCCAACATATGAGCCGGCAGGGTTTTTGGAAGCTTATCAAACATTACGCAAAGAAGGCGGGTATCGCAGCGGATATAACACCGCATACATTAAGGCATTCATTTGCAGCGCATCTGGTGGAAAACGGAGCCGATCTCAGATCGGTGCAGGAGATGCTTGGACACTCGGATATATCGACAACTCAGATTTATGCGTCAATGAATCACAATCATATACGTGAAGTATATAACAGGGCTCATCCGAGGGGATGAGCCTCATTGTTTTTAGGAGTGTAAGATCATGAAAATGGTACTCCCCGTTAACTGGGACAGAGCAAGTGAAGGAAATGAAGTTTTGTGTACCCGTTTCGTTAAGAGACAGATTACGGACGGGTCCGCAGTTCTGCCGTACAGACTATTCATTCCGAAAAGGAAAGGCACGGAGGCTTCGGCTTTGAAAGAGTTTCCTCTTCTGATTTATTTACACGGAGCGGATGCGGCAGGCGATGACAATGAAATACAGCTTTCCATGCACGACATAGGAACATTCCCTGTGCGTGATGATATGCAGCGGAAACATCCGTGCTATGTACTGGCTCCGCAATACGGAGAAATGAAGCATTGGGCAATGGCCGATGTAAAGGATATCCTGTGGAAGCTTATAGAGGATACCGTAAACAATAATGAGGACATAGACAGAAAGAGGATATACATTTACGGATACAGTGCGGGAGCTGTCGGTCTGCTGAGACTGCTTAAGGAACATGACGATATTTTTGCGGGAGCGATCGCGATCTGCGGTGCCACTGGAACATGGCAGCTTGACAATCTGCTTCACACTCCGCTGTGGATGGTCCATGCCTGCGATGATACGATCGTTAAATCCACATACAGGACGGAACGCATCAGAGAGCCGGGTAATCTCGGATCACGTGATATCATGGAGAGGCTGGGGACGGGAGGTTACCATGTCGTAATAAAAGAAAAGTATCCTGCGGGAGCAGTGACAATGGTGCTTGAAAAGGGTGAAAGCAACCCGGATGCGGATACTGTCACGCGGGAAGATGTTGATCTGCGTTATACCGAATATCCCGAGGGATATATGACAGGAGGATTCGGTGTAAATCCTCACTGCTCATGGGTGGCGGTATCCGATGCAAGGAGTTTGGGAATCTGGGAATGGATGTTTCAAAAGCAAAGGGATATATGATATAATTTATCTATATTTTTTTGAAGGAAACTGTAAATGGAACTACTGAGAGTGATCCAACTTAATATTCTGCAGGTGCTGATGCATATGATGCAATGACTTCAAAGAGGAGCTACAGGGATCCCATACCCCAGCAGAAGGTACGAATAATGGCATTACCGGATAAAGCCAGGTTTGCATATATCGGTCTTACAGGTGAGCAGTGCGATTTAACCAATGTACAGATAATGAGAAATGAAAATGAGGAAGCCACAGATTATATTCCGAGGATCGCAGAAGAGATAAGCTTCATATCAGGTCCCGAAGGAGATGTTCCGAAGGTATATCTGTCAATAACGGGGGATCAGGTGGCGATCACGAATATACACATTTCTGATAACTGAAGCGGGGTGAACGTATGATATATATGGACAATGCCGCAACGACCAGACTGTGTGATGAAGCATTTGAGGCGATGCTCCCTTTTCTTAAGGATGCTTACGGGAATCCCGGAGGACTGTATGATCTCGGGCAGGAAGCACGATGTGCGGTGGCTGATGCGAGACGTGATATAGCAGGGTCGCTCAATGCTGCTCCCGGTGAGATATATTTTACGAGCGGCGGTACGGAATCGGATAATTGGGCTGTTAAGGGAGTTGCGCAGCTTAAGTATCCGGGGCGGCAGCGTGTGACCGGAGCCGGAGAGTATGCGCAATATAATAAAGGCAGTGAATGCTTCCCGCATATAATAACGACGGCGTTTGAGCACCATGCGATATTAGAAAGCTGCAGACAGCTTCAGAGGGAAGGTATTCGCATTAGTTATGTAAACCCTAACGCCGATGGTTACATATCTGTCAATGAAATCGAAAAACATATCTGTAAAGATACGTTTCTGATATCCGTAATGCATGTTAACAATGAACTCGGTACCATCCAGCCGATAGCTGAAGCCGGACGGCTTGCACACGATCACGGAATACTGTTTCATACTGATGCAGTGGCTTCATTCGGACATATTCCGATAGATGTGAAGGCGATGAATATCGATCTTCTCTCAGCAAGTGCTCACAAGTTTTCGGGTCCCAAGGGTGCAGGCTTTCTGTATGTGAATGAAGATGTAAAGCTTCCGCCTCTTATAGCGGGTGGTTCGCAGGAGCAGGGGAGAAGAGCAGGCACCGAGAACGTACCGGCAATTGCCGGGATGGCGGCGGCAGTAAATAAAATGTCCGATAACATGGATGTTAATCTTGCAAGACGAAGACGGCTTGATGAATACTTTATAAGCAGATTGTATTCTCTTAATGCCGCGCGTGCGGCAGAGTCGGGAAGGATGATCGCGTTAAACTGCTGCGGCGCAGTAAGTACCGATGCGGATCCCGGAACAGACAATTCAGCATCTTTTCCGCGGCTTCCGGGTACATTCAGTATGACAATCCCCGGCGTTGAAGCCGAGGAGCTTATAGTTAGGCTTGGGATGAAAGAAATATGCATATCGGCGGGAGCAGCCTGCGCTTCCTCTGCGGATGAGGGTTCTCATGTGCTTGCTGCTGTCGGGCTTGATAAAAGATCGGTCAGATCGACGGTCAGGATATCACTGAATGAGAATAATACGGAAGAAGAGATCGACAGGCTGTTTGAAGAATTAAGCACATTAAGGTGAAAGGAAGGAGCGACCGGATATGATACTTGCGGATCAGCATCTACATTCGGCACATTCGGCGGATTCCGAAACTCCCATGGAGGTACAGATCGAGGCGGGAATAGAAGCTGGCCTCAGATATATGTGTTTTACCGAGCATATGGACAAGGACTGGCCGGAGGTTAAGGACTGCGGTGTGCTTTTTGAACTGGATACGGATGCGTATTATAAGCATTACCTTGAATGCAGGGAGCGTTATAAGGACAGGGTGGAGTTAAGATTTGGAGTTGAGTACGGATTTCAGCGTCATCTTGTACAGCACAATACCGAATATGTGGGCAGTCATCCTTTTGATATGGTAATAGGTTCCCAGCATCTTGTTGACGGAGTGGATGTATATCTTCCGGAATACTTTGAAGGGATGGATGAGAAGCAGGCTTACGGTAAGTATTTCGAAGCACTTCTTGAGAGTATCTGCCTGTTTGACGGATATGACATCTGCGGACATCTGGATTACGTTGTAAGATACGGCCCCAATAAGAATAAATTCTACAATTACGGGGATTACAGAGAAGTGGTGGATGAAATACTGAAGCAGCTTATACAAAGAGGCAAGGGAATAGAAGTAAATACCGCCGGCTTTCGAAAACTGGGTGATGAGACAAATCCCTGTACGGACATACTGAAAAGATACAGAGAGCTTGGCGGTGAGATCATTACCATAGGCTCCGATGCACATGTAAAGACAAGTGTTGCCTATGATTTTGGAAGGGCGGGGACAATGCTTAAGGAACTGGGTTATGAGTACTATTGTCTGTTTAAGAACAGGTTTCCGGAATTTGTTGATCTCTGAAATGGTAGTGTAAGGCAGATTGTAAAGCAGAGAACAGTAAGGATAGGAGGGTTTGTCGTATGAAGACTGGGACAGTGATGCTTTTGATAGCGGCTTTGGCGGTTGCGTTTACGGGATGTGCCGGCAGTGCAGCGGTACCCGGAGCGAATGTGACCGAAGAGGCAGGGGATGAACAGGGTTCGGTGTCCGATGACGCAACCGGAGAAACAACGGAAGAAGTCACCGATAACGATGATGATATCGCCGCCGGCAAAACAGATGATATTAAAACGGACAGTAATGACGGAGGAATTCTGTCCCTTGCGGAAAACGTAAAAGGAACAGCGTCCCCGGAAATTGATGAAGAGGCCAAGAAGGCCTACACGGATGCTTTGAAGAAATTCGAAAAAGACCATATCCTTCCCGACGGAACGGATGTAACTGAGGATATCATGGATGACATCTATTCTTTCTCCGATAATACTTTTGCCGTGCATGATATTGACGGGGACGGTGAGGCTGAGCTTGATATCAGGTTTATATCAACGTATCACGCCGGCTACAGGGAGGATATATACGGTTATGATAAGGCAACGGGATCTCTGTACAAGGAGCTTGGGGCAAATCCTTTCATAAATTATTATACGGGCGGGTTTGTAAAGGAGCTGGCTTACTCAAATCAGGGTGTATCCGGAGATTTCTGGCCTTATACCATCTGGAAATACAATGAGGATGCTCTTGAGTACGAAACAGTTGCGAGTGTCGAGGCGTGGGACGGTAATAATTTTCCCGAGGATATGAGCGGAAATCCTTTCCCGGCGGAGTATGATAAGAATAAGGACGGTGTACTTTTTTATCTGCGCAAATGCGAACCGCCGTATGAGCAGATCAATGAAGAACCATTCACGGTCAATCAGTTCAGGGAATGGCTGATCAATACGATGAGTATTGAGGATCCGGATACGGAGTATGTATATCAGGCTGAGAGATTCTATATCCCCATGCTTTCATTGACAGATGAAAACATCAGGGATTATGAAAACAGTGACAGTATGACCACTGCGCCGAATGAAGACTTCTTTACAAGCTTCGAACTTAAGGATATGACTTTCTGGATCCCGGATGAATATCTTGAAAAGGTTAATGTGAAGAATATCGACAATGGTTATGCTTTTTATCACGCTAAATCAATGGAGTCATTTAAGGAGCTGTACCCGGATCTTAAAGAGCCCGGCGGCTTCCTGTTTTCGATTGAAGCTTATAGAGATGATGATGTGATCGATGAAAGCGAGCATTATCATTACTATGGCAGCTCGCCTTCGTCTGACGGTGAGACGGGGTATTATCATTATTTCGCATTTATGCCTACGGATTTTCCGGGCGGCGGAGGCTGGCAGGGTGTTGATGAATACCTTGATATGCAGAATCAGTATGAGTACATATTTGAAAATATCAGGAACGGAGTGATCCTGCCTGAAGTACCGTGTCTTGAAGCTTCGGATCACGATACGTATGAGGCGGCCACGGATATTAAAGAAGCATTAAGTGCATACGACAGAGTGGTTTCGGATAAGAAATATTCTTTTGATGATGAAGGCTGTACCTTTGCCGTTGCCGATCTTAATTCGGACGGTACCCCTGAGCTGATAATAGACACTGACGGAATGATCGTAAGTGATAATCTGTACTTTACATACAGGGACGGTAAAGTTGTTGAACTTGACGGAACCGGAATGGATATCCCCCAATGGGGTACATTTATCATATCGCAAAAGTCCGGAACCTTCTGCTTCTACAGAGGCGGCCCGGTATATGAGAATGATGAGGGTAAGACAGCCATGCCGCATATCTACATTGAATATGATATCAGGGGCGACAGGATAGTTGCAGGCGACGTGTATACGGGTATACATTACGAGGATGAAGACAGATGGGAATGTAAAAAGAACGGTAAAGACCTTGGACAGCGTTTTTTCAGGAATTTTGTATCCGGGTTCACCGATGAAGCGGAATTCATGGACAACACTCCCGAAGGCCGACATAAGGCCGGGCTTGAGTGATAAAGTAAATATTCAAATTACCTCTTGTATTTTGAGGCTGTAGCGTTTAAAATATTGATGTTACAAATCTGTATTACTTATTCAGCGCTCCAATGAACAATGCCATGCATTATTGATTGACCTGAATATGATTAATTTTTCTAGGAGGAAAGTATTATGGCAGTAAAAGTAGCAATTAACGGTTTTGGTCGTATCGGTCGTCTTGCATTCAGACAGATGTTTGGTGCAGA
>CAMORO010000094.1 GCA_946623875.1 uncultured Lachnospiraceae bacterium
CAGGCGATGTGGTTAAGGATGGAAACATAGCCATGAATGACGTTATGAAGCTTGCGAGGTTTGTTGCAGGCTCTATTAAAGAATTATAGACACGCCAAGTGACATGTTAAAATCAGAACAATCTGTGCTGTAGTATGTGTAATAAACACCGGAGGTTTAGGATGAAGATGAGAAGATATATTCTTATTGGAATAGCTGCTATTGCGGAACTGTCTGTATTGAATGCAGGTAAATTAAAGGTTCATGCGGATGATCTTATTAATGCCAAGGTTTTGTCTTATGAAAATAAGTATATAGAAGAAAAAGCGACTTTACCTGAGATTAAAGAACCTTTGCTTTACGATGATAGTGTGCAGCAAAATGCTTTAGAGGATGAGACGATTCTTTCCGGTATACAGGATGATAATATCATATATGGTACGTGTAGTAATGAAATCCTCTTGGATAATTATGAAACAGTAAAGGTAGAAGACTCTGAATTGATCGAAGAGTCCGGAAGACTCACTGTAGATGTAGCTGAGGGTGAAGAAGAGGATTTTTCATATAAGACATATAATGTTCTGGATCATACATATGTGACTATTACCGGCTATGTGGGCGAAAATGTTGAGGTGTATATACCTGCCACTATCAAAGGATATGAAGTGAAGAAGATAGATCAAAGTGCGTTTTTGGGTGCGCCAATAGAAAAGGTAGTAGTACCCGAAGGCATTGAGGAAATTGGATCAAATGCCTTCCAAAACTGTACGAAACTATCTGAAGTAATCTTGCCATCTACTTTAGAGATCCTTGGTTCATCTGTGTTTCAGAAAACAGCGGTTAAAGAGATAAACATTCCGAGAAAGCTCTCGAAGTCAGGAAGTAATTGCTTTAAGGATTGCATCAATTTGACAAAAGTGACATTTGAAGAAGGGATCACACAGATTCCGTCGAAGCTTTTCTATAATACAACGAGTCTGGATGAAATGAATATTCCGGAGACTGTTGCAGTTATTGGGGAGGCTGCGTTTGCAGGATGTACCGGTCTAAAGACTTTGAAGCTTAATGTTGGATTGGAAAAAATAGAAGGTAGTGCATTTTATGGCTGCAGCAATTTGCAAAATCTTCAAATACCGGAGGGTGTAACTGAAATAGGTTCATCAGCTTTTTCTAATTGTTCCAAGATTACTACAGTATCATTGCCGAAATCGTTGACTACTTTGGGATCAATGGTATTTCAGAAGACAGCTATAAGTGAAATTGTGATACCCAAAAATCTGATAAAGTCAGGCAGTAATTGCTTTGATGAATGTATTAATTTCAAGAAGGTAACATTCGAAGAAGAAACAACACATATTCCGTCTGGATTATTCTATGGTGCTACTTATCTTGAGGAAATCATAATTCCTGCAACTGTCGCTGAGATAGGGGATAATGCATTCTATGGCTGTACTGGATTAAAGAGACTGGAAATGTCTGAGGGCTTGGAAAAAATCGGCTCAAGTGCATTTTATGGTTGTAATGAATTACAAAGCGTAGAAATACCTGAGGGAGTAACTGAGATAGGTTCATCAGCTTTTTCACATTGTACAAAGATGACAGAGATAGTGTTGCCTTCTACTCTGACAAAGCTTGGCTCCTGGGTTTTTCAAATGACTGCATTATATGAAGTTGAAATACCAAAGAGTTTGTCGAGTGTTGGTCAGTTTAGCTTTAGCGGATGCAGCAATCTGAAAACAGTGGTTTTTGAGGAAGGTATAACACAGATACCTGCGAACCTTTTATACGGAACAGAGAGTATTGAAGAAATAAAGATACCTTCGACTGTAACGATAATTGGAAGTCAGGCTTTTTATGATTGCAGTAATCTCAAGAAACTGGAGATTTCAGAGGGCATAAAAGAAATAGGCACATCTGCTTTTGAGAATTGTACAAATTTATCTGAGGTATCGCTTCCCGTAACATTGACGAAACTGGGAACATGGGCATTTAAGTCAACAGCTTTATATAGTGTAAATGTACCTAAGGCTCTTTCGAATGTAGGACAGAGTTGCTTTGAAACATGCAATAACTTAAAGACAATATCGTTTGAAGATGGAATTGATAAAATACCATCGAATTTGTTTTATAGAGCTGCCAGTATAGAAGAGATAAAGATACCGGATACAGTAAAGGTAATTGAACAGAATGCATTCAGGGAGTGTACCGGTATGAAGAAGTTAGAACTGTCGAAAGGATTGGAGTTAATAAGCACTTATGCATTTTATGGTTGTAGTGGATTGACTAGTGTTGATATTCCTGATGGTGTAGTACAGATTGGAAGCAGCGCCTTTTCGTACTGTACAAATCTGTCGAAGATATCTATTCCGTTAAGTGTAAAGTCAATTTCGAGCGGAGCAGCTTCCGGATCTTTTGCAAAAAGTACAAATATATGCATATATGCATCGAGGATGTCAGATGCGGCTGTATATGCCGTTGATAATAATATTCCGCTGGTGAAATATGATATCAAAGCTTCCGATCGCAAAGTACTAAAACCGTTAAATACTTATTATAGGCTTAAAAATTCTTCTGCTGAAGCTGGTTTGAAGGGCTATGTATCCTTTGAGATAAATGGTGAGTATTTGTCTGCTGATTATATGTCTATAGAAGTTAAGATACCGACAAATGTAAGCTTGGATTTAGCAACAGTAATGGTTGATGGAAAGATTGTGCAGGATGTCAGATACAACAATAATAAACTAATAGTGCCTGTGAATGCCAGTAAAGGCTTGCTGAGTTTCGAATTGATGAGGAAAGATGAGGAAAAGGTATTATCATATGCGATATTTAACTATACTGAAAGCAATGTCAGTGAACATGAAGTGATTGATGTCGTTGAACCTAATGACGATGAGGATCCTGTTTCTGTAAGGATAATAGGCGATCTTACCGGCGATGGTAATATAGCCATGAATGATGTGATGAAGCTTGCAAGAGCGGTTGCCGGAACCGTAACGCTTACTGATGAGGAGAAAGAGGCAGGCGATGTGGTTAAGGATGGAAACATAGCCATGAATGACGTTATGAAGCTTGCCAGATTTGTTGCGGGAACGGTTGCGGAGTTGTGACTTGATATTTTATTTGAGCCGGAGGAGTGAAGCTTTTCTGAATAGTTTCTAATTTGTTACAGATACCGGGAAACCGGCAATAAATAAAGGAGATAAGATATCGTGACCAATATTTCTGAATATGACAATAACAGAACAGTACTGTTGAAAAAAACGGAGAATGACACAGACGGAAAGGATATGGCAGTACTACCAAAGCTCTTTGTCTGTTTTGAACATGAGATCATGGAATTTCCGCTTGTGGGCAGGCAGTTGCTTGGAAGACCGTCCGAAGACAGGCTTCCCGATATCCCGGTCACCAATAAGTATGTTTCAAGGAAACACGGATTCTTTGAAACGACTGACGGAAAGGTCACGTACATACCTGCGGAATCACGAAATGGAACCATGCTGGGGAAGAAGATGCTTGAACCTAATAAGAGGATTGAAATCATGGACGGGGATGAACTGATCATTCCCGCTTCGGGAGAAGATGAAGGCGTGGATGTGATGCTTGTGTGTGCACTTTCGGAAAGCAGGATCAATATATGGACCGATCTTATGGTTTCTTCAAGGGATACACTGACCGGTCTTCCGGGGCGAAATGCATTCAGAACATGGTATCTGGTTAATCATAGCTGGAAATCCAATACTGATATGTGTGCTTTTATACTTGATATTGATAAATTCAAGACTATTAATGACACATATGGACACGCAGCCGGTGATAAAGCGCTTAAGGAGTTATCGGAGCAGCTTAAGGTTACGGCAAAAGGAACCGGATATATCTGCAGATGGGGTGGTGATGAGTTCACGGGTATCCTGCCGGGAAGTGACAACGAAGTAAAGAAGGATCTGGATGATATGAGGAAACGCCTTGAAGGTATCATGGTCAATGACAGGTTTAACATGACTATAAGCGCAGGTGTAGTATCTATAAACAGTATGGGCGGTGTCCGTGATATCGACAGGCTTGTAGCACTGGCAGACAGGGCACTTTACAAGGCCAAGGAGAAAGGACGTAATTGCGTTTGCGTAGCCAGAGTGCATAAAAACAGTAGCAAAGATCGATAAATAATTCACTAATGTTTCTGAGTACATTGTCCGATAACAACAATTGTGATATAATATACCACTATAATAGTGGGGCGAAGAAGATCGTTTGCTCCGGTTTGAATCAACAGTTGAAAGGAAGGGGAGAGCTATGAACGGAAGGAGAAGAACAATACTTGGTCTTATGGCAGTATCATTGCTGGTTATGCAGACAGTTCCCGTATTTGCAGATGAACTTATAGCGGGAGATATCATAGTCAACAATACCATTAAGGCCGGGGTGGCAGCATTGCTTGATGACAGCAAAGACATTTTACTCGAAGAGCCTGAGGATATTCTCTTAACCGAAAGTACAACTGAAGGCGAAGATATTTTACTTGATGCATCCGGGAAGATATCTGAGAAAGTATCTGAGGATATAGCGGTTGCCGACACCAGGATCACAGTAATGTCGGATATGGGCAAAGATATAGCTGCGCCGTCGGAAGACAACAGAGCTATAGCCGGACCAACGGTAGAAAACAAAGCTGCAGCCCATGAGTTCGCGATGAATGATGTTATGAAGCTTGCCAGGGCAGTTAATGGCAGTGTGGTTCTTACGGACGATGAGAAGGTGCTTTATGATATTGATAGGGACGGCGATATAAGCATGAGAGATGTTATGAAGCTTTCAAGGTATGTTTCAGGCACAGTTGATGAACTGTGATGATAGGATGAGGAGATAAACACTTTATAAAAGATGTTTAAACAAAGGGAGAATGTGATATGAGAGTATCAGTAAGAAAAGCAATAAGCAGTTTGTTGATCTTAAGCATGATCTTAACTGCCGTAACATTTACTTCAGGCACCAAACCTGTTAAGGCAGCGGATGGGGCTGCCATTAGTGTCGGCTCGGCAGATGGGGCTGTCGGAGATGAAATAAGTATACCGGTAAATTTAACATCCAATCCGGGATTTACTTTATTTGCATTTACTGTGACATATCCTGATGAGTTGACGCTTTTGGAAGTGACCAACGGAGAGGTGATGGAAGATAGTACAAAATTTAGCGCAAATGTGGAAACCGGTGTTATACAATATTTTGATGGTAATATAACCAAGGATATTACCGGTACAGGCCTTTTGTTTACACTTAAGTTCAAGGTGGCTGCAAATGCCGAAAGCGGAGATTACACGATCGGGCTCGGCTTAAAGGACGGGATCGGTGGTAATCTGACTAATTATGATTTTGAAGAGGTACCGGTGAGCTTTACTTCCGGAAAGATCACGGTAAAGGGAAGTGTACCGGTAGCGGATATTGAACTGGATAAGAAGACATTAACGCTTGATATTGGTGCAAGTGAGACTCTTACGGCGACGGTGAATCCGTCTGATGCTTCAAATAAGAAGCTTAGTTGGAAATCAAGTGATGAAAGTGTCGCGACTGTAGATGCTGACGGAAATGTTACGGCAATGGCGATCGGGACAGCGGAAATTACTGCCGTATCAACAGACGGCAGTGAAGTGAGTGCTTCGTGTAAGATAATTGTTGTTGATAAGATCGTAGAGGCTGAAAGCGTGACCATATCACCGTCCGAAGGTGAAGTCAGCATAGGTGAAACATTGAGCCTTTCCGCAAATGTATTACCTGAAAATGCAAGCGATAAATCTGTTACATGGTCTTCAAATGACGAGAAGGTTGCAGTAGTTTCGGATTTGGGAGTGGTGACCGGAAAGGGTGCCGGTACGGCAACAATAACTGCTTCAACCTCGAACGGTAAAACGGCTTCTGCGAAGATCACAGTAATCAAGTCAAAGGTGAGTGTAACCTCTGTAAGCGTTGATCCGACAGCCAAAAGCATTAAGGTCAGAGAAAGCTTTTCGGTAACAGCCACAGTTTTGCCTGCCAACGCTGATGACAGAACCTGTGTATGGTCGACAAGCAATGCCGGAATAGCCAATGTTGATTCAACAGGTCTGGTTACCGGAATTAAAGCGGGAAGGGCACAGATTACCGTTAAGACTAATGATGGAGGGCTTACTGCGACCTGTACGGTTACGGTGTCGGATGATGCTATACCTACACCTACACCTACGCCCACAGCAATACCGACACCTACAACAAAACCTACGGGAACGCCTGTTCCGACACCTACAACAAAGCCTACGGGGACACCTGTTCCAACACCTACAACAAAACCTACGGGAACGCCCATACCCACACCTACATCAGATCCTACGGGTACGCCAACGCCTGTACCGACATCTGCTCCTGATGATGGATATGTCAGGGAGGTGGAAAACAAAACCGGAGAAAAAAGTATAGATAATGCGGCTTTTGAAGTTGATCTTAAAGGAGAACAGACATCTGATCTGTATCTTGATATACAGAATACAAATGCAGCGGAATTGAGGACATTGATATCCGGTGACGGAACTCTTAATACCTACACTGACAAGCATAAGTATTACGACATCAGGCTTGTTGATGATAAAGGAAATGCTGTAACTGCATTTACGTCATGTACGGTTATAATTCCTTTGGACCCTGATATGGATCCTGATAAAGGAGAGATTACTGTCGTTTCCATTCTTAATAACAAAATAGATAAGTCGATCACGCATACTGTGATAACCAGGAATGGAGTTAGGTGTGTGAGATTTGTTACATCTCATTTCAGTGATTTCGGGATACTGTACAGGGTAATAGAAAGCGGATCAAGAGATACTTTGGTCGCTGCTTCAAACAGAACTACAAGCAACACGAACAGATCATCAAGCAGTTCCAGCAGCAGTTCCAGCAGCAGTTCCAGCAGCTCAAGCAGCTCGAGCAGTAGGAATTCAGGAAATGATCTGCTTACAAGAACATCAAGTTCAACGACGAGATCGGCTGCTGCATCAGCTTCAACTTCAGACAGTTCGTCTGCTTCGAGTGGATCACGTACCATGGATTCGGTTCCCAGAACCGGAGACAGAGAGTGGTAGAAGATGAGAAAAAGACAGTATTTGATTGCCGTTAGTATGATAGGGCTCATAGCGGTTATTGGCGGAGTCATGGTTCTGAAAGAGTATCAGAATCGTGGCTCTGTCACTGATAAGAGTGATTCCGGTGTTTCGGTTGCCTATGATACCGCCGGTGATGAAGAAGGCAACGGTATCAGTGTAAAAAGACTGGATAAACTGACTGTGGAGGAGAACAGGGAACTGCTTGGAGTCTATAAAGTTATGAAGGAAAGCAATCCCGATTTTGCCGGATACTTAAGGATTGAGGGTACTGAACTTGCATATCCCGTGATGTATTCTCCCGATGATCCTGAAAAGTATATACATTTGGATATCAACGGACAGGAATGCGACGGAGGGCTCCCGTTTATAGATACAAGATGTGCGCTTGAACCGGACAGTGACAATGTTATTATCTACGGACATAACATGAAGAATGGCAGTATGTTTTCCACGATCATTTCATATCAGGATAAGTCCTTTTTTCAAGCCAATCCCGTAATAAGATTTGATACGACCGATCAGGTTCGCGAGTATGAGGTAATGTCTGTTTTTTATGACAGAGTGTACTATGCCGATGAAACCGATGTGTTTAAGTTTTACAATTTTATAGATGCTGAAGACAAATATGAGTATGATGAAGCCATTGCCAGGTATAAGGAAAAGTCAATATATGACACCGGTGTAAATGCCGTGTACGGGGACAAGCTGTTGACACTTGTGACCTGTGCATATCATACGGAAGAAGGCAGGTTTGTAGTGGTCGCTGTGAGGAAAGATGATTGATAGTTCATACAGAAGCGCTTTGGAAATGAGGATTTTCAAATCGCTTCTTTTATTTAAGGAATATGTGTGATAGAATGTTCATGTTTGCAAAGAACGTCAGGCAGGGTGAAGATGATATTCTGCGAATGTTTACAGGCAGTATGAATATTGCATGGCAACACTTTGGGAAGGTTGTAGCGTCGGAGCGTAAAAGAGATGTATGATAGAATAGAAAAGCTTGCAAGGGATTGCGGGGAAATACTGAAGAATGCCGACAGGAACAGCATAGATGTCAATGCTAAAGAAGGTCATGCTAACTTTGTGACAGAGTATGATGTAAGGGTGCAGAACAAGATACAGTCAGGGCTTAAGGAAATCCTGCCGGGTTCCGGTTTCTATGGTGAGGAAGGCAAACATCTTGATTTCCCTAAGAATGAATATGTGTTTATAGTTGATCCTATAGACGGCACGACCAATTTCCTTAAGGGACTTAATATGAGCGCCATTGCAATATCCCTCGTCAGGAACATGGAGAGGATATACGGTCTTGTATACAATCCTTTTACGGATGAGATGTTCACGGCCTTCAAAGGAGAGGGAGCCTTTCTTAACAGAAGACGGATACGAGTATCTTCAGCGCCGCTTGATAAGGGTGTGATATTGTTCGGAACTTCACCGTATTATGCTGATCTTACCCGATCGGCTTTTGATAAAGCATACGCATACATGGATAAGTGTATAGATGTCAGGCGGTTCGGATCTGCTGAACTTGATCTGTGTTATGTGGCATGCGGGAGGGCGGAGATGTATTTTGAGCCGCTTATACAGCCCTGGGATTATGCGGCCGGGTCTCTTGTGGTTGAAGAGGCCGGAGGTATAGTTACTCAATGGGACGGTACGCAGTTCGATATCACGAAGGCTTGCAGTTGTGTGGCAAGAACCCGTAATGTTTCAGCGGATATACTTAAGGAGTGAATTCAGGGGAATGATGAATGATATGCGACAGATATGTTGAAGCCGGATGTCATACGCATTACATATATTATCAGGAGGAAATACTATGAAGATTTATGATGAACTGGTTGCGAGAGGCCTGATCGCCCAGGTTACTGATGAAGATGGAATAAAGGATCTTATAAATAACGGGAAAGCTATTTTCTATATCGGCTTCGATCCAACGGCCGACAGTCTTCATGTAGGACATTTCATGACACTGTGTCTTATGAAGAGACTTCAGATGGCAGGTAATAAGCCCATTGCACTTCTTGGCGGAGGAACCGGTATGATAGGAGATCCGTCGGGCAAGACAGATATGCGCAAGATGATGGATAAGGATACCATAGAGCATAACATAGCCTGTTTCAAGAAGCAGATGAGCAGGTTTATTGATTTCTCGGACGGTAAGGCTTTGATGGTAAACAATGCCGACTGGCTGCTCGGCCTTAATTACGTTGATATGCTGCGGGAGGTGGGACCGTATTTCTCGGTAACCAACATGCTCCGTGCCGAGTGTTACAAGCAGCGTATGGACAGGGATGGCGGACTTACCTTCCTTGAGTTCAACTACATGATAATGCAGAGCTACGATTTCCTTGAGCTGTACAGAAGATACGGCTGTAACCTTCAGTTCGGCGGTGACGATCAGTGGAGCAACATGCTCGGCGGCCGTGAGCTTATCCGTAAGAAGCTTGGTAAGAAGGATGCGGAGGCTATGACGATAACCCTGCTCCTTAACTCGGAGGGCAAGAAGATGGGTAAGACTGTAAGCGGCGCTGTCTGGCTCGATCCCGAGAAGACAACTCCTTACGATTTCTACCAGTACTGGAGAAATGTTGGAGATGCGGATGTTCTCAAATGTATCCGTATGCTGACTTTCCTTCCT
>CAMORO010000095.1 GCA_946623875.1 uncultured Lachnospiraceae bacterium
ATATCTTCCCAATTATTCGGAATTCTATGAATGCCGCTGGTTTTCACCGGGTAAGGGTATTACAGGAAAAGGCATACGCTTAGGAGATGAAGAGATACCCTTCGGGACGGATATCCTGGCGGAGGATCCTGCAACCGGGGCCGTACTTGGGGTAGAGATCTGTGAGGACCTGTGGGTGCCAGATAAGCCGAGCACGCATGCGGCTCTGGCAGGAGCAAATATTATAGCCAACCTGTCGGCTTCCGATGAACTTATCGGAAAGCAGGAGTATAGAAAAGAACTGGTAAAACAGCAGAGCGGATCCTGCTACTGTGCGTATATTTATTGTTCATCGGGGACTCATGAGAGCAGTACAGATCTTGTGTTTTCGGGGCATACGTTGATCGCCCAGAACGGAAGCGTTATAGGAGAATCCGTATTCCCCGGTCAAACGCATGTTGAAGAGGTCCTGGTCGATCTTTCGTGCATCATGCATGACAGGAGGCATCAGAATACATATGAAAATGATCTTGCCCTTAATTATCGCAGGGTATCCGTAAATATGCAGACAGCCGGAAAGAATGAGGCAGATATCGGTGAAATGGCGAAGATCCTTAAGAAATATGAATATCCCATACCGAGAAATCCCTTTGTTCCGTCAGATGACAATACAAGGGACCAACGGTGCCGCAGGATCCTTCAGATCCAGGCAAACGGTCTTGCAACCAGAGTTCGTGCTACAGGCATAAAAAACCTTGTGATCGGTATATCGGGAGGCCTTGATTCAACACTTGCCCTGCTTGTATGCGCGGAAGCCAGGAAACTCATACCTGACATCCGCATAATCACTTATACTATGCCCAGCAAGGGAAACACTTCAGGTCTTACATATGAAAATGCCAACAGACTGATGGAACTGCTGGCTGATGAAGCACATGAGATCCCGATTAAGGAAGGTGTGGAACTGCATCTGGCACAGCTTGGACACGAACTTACTTATCAGGGAGAGGGCGATGTCACCTATGAGAATGTCCAGGCGCGGATGAGGACATATCTTCTTATGGATGCCGCCAATATGAAGAACGGTCTTGTTGTGGGAACAGGAGACCTGTCAGAACTTGCCCTTGGCTGGTGTACATACAACGGAGATCATATGTCCATGTATGCCGTAAACTCGTCGGTACCAAAAACACTGGTACGTTTCATTTGCAGGTCATACGCCGGTATGTGCGGAAACAGTGAACTTAAGGAAGTACTTGAGTCAATCTGTGATACCCCTATCACTCCCGAACTTACTCCGAATAAGGACGGTAAGATCGCCCAGAAAACCGAGGAGAAGATCGGTAAGTATGACCTGAATGACTTTTTCCTCTTCTATACCTTAAGATATGGATTTGAGCCGTCAAGGACTGCGGCTTATGCATTAAGGGCATATCCGGAACTGACCCTGGAAGAGGTGAAGGCGGCGGCAGGGAATTTCTTTAAACGATTCTTTTCCCAGCAGTTTAAGAGAAGCTGCCTGCCCGACGGTCCCAAGGTGGGCTCGGTTTCCCTGTCACCAAGGGGTGACTGGCGCATGCCGAGTGATGCATCGGTTAAGTTGTGGCTGGAGGATCTGATATCATAGAGTTCATTGGCGGGAAAGTCTGGTTTGTGCTCTTGCATTCTGCACCTATTGCTATATAATTAACTAAAAGCATATAGTTTGTTGAGTTATCGATACATTGGAGGATTATTCAATGATAAAGATGATCATAAAGATGGACAAGGATAAAATCGAGAGTAGTGGAATATACTCTGTTGATAAAGTGTACGAGAAGATCGACGGGATATTTAAAAAGCGCGGTCTTAACCGAGTAGAAGTGGATGATGATATTGAGTATTGCGGTACCGGGCGCAGTACAGATTTCGGGAATTTTACTCTGATCCTGAATGGCTTGAGAAAACAGCCCTGGTTCATGGATAATGCTATGAGATGGATATTATGTAATAGTGATGATTCTGATGATCCGAATGATTTTAGTGAGGAAGATCTTCTTGAGTACTTTGGACGTAAGTAGGAGGAGTTATTGGAGAGGAAATACTATAAAGCCATAAACTTTGATTTAAATACAAAAGAATTAGCGGCATTTTATACTCCCTATAACAAAGCATATTATGAGGTGAAGAAGTTTTTCAAAATGCACGGCTTCTCTCATCGACAGGGATCCGGCTATGTTTCTGATGAAAAATTGACTACTGTTGAAATAATGGTATTAGTAGACGAGTTGATTGAAGCATTTCCATGGACGGCAAAATGTGTGGAGACAATTGATGTGACAAACATAGGAAGTCAATATGATTTGAAGCCGTTTATGGCTATGACAGAAGATGACTTTGCATGGTGAATTTAGATTGATCGAAAAAGGCAAGGAATTCAGTATTTTATATGGCACTTCTCCATGACGGAGAAGTGCCCTTTTATACCTATTGCGTAATGAAGGTATTTATCTTTTTTCTTGAACAGAAATAGTATGGCAGTGCAAATAATACAACTCCACCAACAAAGTTTCCCAGGATTACCGGTATCAGATTAGTAAAGTATCCGCCCCAGGTTACCAGTTCGTTAGTTGATGCGTAAGGTGAGAATACACCTAATGCAAGTAATGTCATATTTGCAATGCTGTGTTCGAGACCGATGCCGATAAAAGCGAATAGGCCCCACCAGATCATTATCAGTTTTGCGGCTTCACTCTGTAATTTCTGTCCGCACCACACAGCTACACATACGCAAACATTACAGAGGATTCCTCTAAAGAACAGAGGTATAAATCCGGGACTGATCTTGTTGGCACTCATGTTTACAACAAAGGTACCAAACTGTTCATTATTCAAAAGACCGCTCATCTTTATGATCCATGCTACCAATACCGAACCTGCAAGATTACCGATAAGGTTTATACCCCAAACGTAAAATGCATCTGCCCAGGTAATTTTCTTAGTCATTGCACCTACACCAACGAGCAGGTTGTTTCCGGTAAAAAGATCACTACCACACATGATACACATTGACAGAGCTAGCCCAAAGCTTGCTCCCATCACTAGCTTGGTAAGGCCGGATGTATATTCACTGCCGTTGATCTGCGCACCAAGGGTAAAAATCAGCGTTATACCAATACCGATGTATGCCCCTGCAAACATAGAATATACAAAACATTTCAAAAAACTGCTTTTTGCATAATCAGACTTAACCTTGGCAACATTTGAGATTTTTTCAATTACAGCTAATTCCATATAATCACCACCTTTTGGATTCTACCATGGATACTGACCTAATTTACTGTAAGGAAGAAGCTTTCCATTCCATGTGATTATAACGCGCTTTCCGTGGGGGTCATCCTGAATATCCACGTCAATGCCAAAATCAATCGCACTCATGATCGCATTTCCTCCCTTTTCATGAATGATCTCCTTAATAGCAGGTCCATATGTATCAAGAACTTCATGAAGCCTGTAAAGTACAGGATCAGTATTGCCCTTATATGGATGCTCACTCAGGACCATTGTGATCTTTGCATCGATGTTAAGAACCTCGGCCAGCTTTATGCAATATTCTTCCGGAACATATTGCTGCCCCTTAATAGCGCTCGTAAGCCAGACCTTGTTTACTCCCAGCTTTGCTGCAAGCTCCTCATAAGTCATATTACTTGCTTTCTTTGCAGCTTCAATCTCCGCGAGTTCATCGGCAAATTTTATTCTTGTAAGATAGTCTGAATTATTCATTGGTGTCATGCTCATAATATTTCTCCTCTCTAATTTTATTCTTGTTTGTTCTGCAGAAACAAAAAGAGCAACCGGGAAACTCCGTTGCTCTTGCTGAGCATGTTAGCACTGTTATGAAGAAGAGTCAATATAAATTTCAGAAAATTTAAATAAATCATCATATGATGTTAGAAAACTCACCCAAAATAATTATTTTTTCAGCGGAATATCCTGATTCAAACATATATTGACATTCCATGCTTAAAAACATATAATTGTGGCAGGCAACGGGGCTGTAAGTGATTACAGCTCCGTTTTTCAGTTTAACATCAAGTGAACAAAGGCGTTCTGCGTTACGGATTCGTATGCAGGCCGCCTTTTTTATATCATGAGTGAACAGTGGAGGATTTGTAAATGATCACCCTGAACGATTATCTGTATGACGGAAATACAGTACTTAAAATACTTATACAGTACGCATCGGACTTAAAGGCTGAGGCGCTGAGATCGCATAATACCATCGATCTTGCCCACAGCAATTTCCTCATGCAGATAATAGAGCTTCTTGAACACAATGATTTCCTTTCTTCACAGTCACAGAGGATCAAGGGATATTATCTGTATATGACGAAGAAGTATCCTTTCCTTGCCTTTACGTTTAAGGGCAGGATAAAGTCGCTTATACGTGCGGAAGAGAAATTTAATGGTTATATTTTAGAATTCATATACAACTATTACAAGGAAAAAGGACGGTATCCGAGTGAATCGGAAATTAAGAATAATCTTAACTGCTTCAGAGATTTAATAGCATACCGGATAGTGATATCCCTTCCCCTGTGTCATGTTTCCGATAAGGAAAGGGCTGAAGCAGAGGAACTGAAGTATTTATATGATATAGCAAACACGTTGCCGGGATTTCTTGAAGAACATGGGTTTACGCCTGAAATGTCGGGATATACAGACGGAACGGATATTTATGATCTCAGTGAAAATGTCCGTCCGTATTACAGGGATTATATAAGACAGCCGCGTGTATCGGGATATCAGTCCCTGCATATCACCTTCTATGATAACCTGGCAAGATGTTATACGGAAGTCCAGTTAAGGACAAAAACGATGGATGATTTTGCGGAAATAGGAGAGGCTGACCATTCAGGATATGAAAAAAGACAGGAAGAGAGCAGGAGCAGGCGTGATATCATACCCGCAGGAGAGTGCAAGGCATACGATGAAGCCTATGAAAGACTTAAGAAACTGCAGGAACTGGACTTATCGGCCGTAAAGGTCAACATGTTCAAAGCCTTGAATAACCAGCTTATAAATGATGGCTGCGGCCTCTTTCGCGGCAGACAGATCTTGCCGTATGAACACCTGTCAAGATTTCAGAATGACCTGATAGATTAAGCATCACAAAAGGATAACCGGTATATGAGAACACTTGAAACAAACGACTGGATTTTATTGAACAACATAATTTACAAGATATACACGGTGAGCGATATTACCGAAATGCGGGAACAGTTCCTTGATCAGATGAAGATGCTGATCGATTATGACAGTGCGGATTTTCACCTTGCTTCTCCGGATGGTGAGAACAGGCTTGTTTCTCCCGTTCTGTATAACTGTGAGGAAGACCTGTCCATGGTATATGAAGAGATTGATTACAGCAGGGGGATCCTCTATGGCGGGAGAACTCTTATATATCGTGAGACGGACATAATATCCGATTCAAAAAGAGTGGAAGAGGATTATTACAAAAAGGTCTATAAAGCAAATCAATGGCATTATTCCCTGCAGATGGTACTGGCCAGAAAAAAGGAGTTTGTAGGGGTTGTGACTTTTTACAGGACCATAGGAAAAGATGACTTTGTATACGATGATATTTTTATTCTGGATCTTTTGAAGGATCATCTGGCTTACCGCTTATATCAGCAAAAGAAGAGCAATGATCATACCGGTGAAAAGCTTTCGGTAAGAGCAGCTGCCGATACGTATAATCTGACAAGACGGGAAGAGGCTGTACTTAGGCTTCTTATGGAAGGGCGCAGTAATGCGGAGATCTGTGATACGATGATCATTGCGGAAAATACCCTTAAGAAGCATATACTTAATGTTTACCGCAAATTGGGGATCAATAATAGGACGGGTTTGTTTAAGATGATACTTGAAAAGGAGTAGAACTACTTAAAAAGTGCTATAAAAACGGTCATTTTTATCAGTTGAAATACCGGTACGAAAGGTCTATATTGCTCATAAAAGAATGACGAAGCTTTTTGGAGCAAGGGCGCTGTATTGACACAGCGCCCTTGCTTATTTATTAAGAGTAACAGGAAGAGGAGGGATAGACAATGAAGGAATTAAATATCTTTATAAGACCTGAGAAACTTGAGGATGTCAAGGAGGTACTGGACAAGGTTCACTGTGGAGGAATGACTTTGTCAACGGCTATGGGATGCGGTACGCAGAAGGGCGTGACCGAAGAAACGGTAAACGAGATCAAGGGATATAAAACGACGATCAATCTTCTTCCCAAGGTTAAGGTTGAAGTGGTCGTTAATGATAAAGACGTCGAGACCGTGATAGCAAATATCTGTGAAGTGTGCGCAACGGATCACGTAGGAGACGGCAAGATCTTCATTAAAAATGTGGAAGATGCGGTAAGGATCCGCACGGGAGAAAGAGGAGTAAAGGCACTATAGCCGGAGGTGTTCGTATGGGAACAATAGTAGAAATGATCGGCGTGAATAAGAGATACGGTTCAAACCATGTAGTAAAAGATCTGAATCTTATTGTGAATGAAGGAGAATTCCTGACTCTGCTCGGATCATCGGGATGCGGAAAAACAACAACCCTTAGGATGATCGCCGGATTTGAAGAACCGACTACCGGATCTATAAAGGTTGAGGGTGTACCTGTCGAGGAAAAGGAACCTTACGAACGAAATGTAAATACCGTTTTTCAGACTTATGCCTTATTCCCGCACAAAACGATCTTCGATAATATCGCATATGGATTAAAGATGAAGAAAGTTCCAAAGGAAGAGATAAAGAAACGTGTTTTGGAAATGATGGAAATGGTTCAGCTTACCGGTTTTGAAAAAAGGTATCCTTCACAGCTTTCGGGCGGACAGAAGCAGAGGGTGGCCATAGCAAGGGCTCTTATAAACAGGCCACGGGTACTTCTTTTAGATGAGCCGCTGGGTGCATTGGATCTTAAGCTTCGTAAGCAGATGCAGCTTGAACTTAAGAGGTTGCAGAAGAAGCTGAACATAACATTTATCTATGTTACACATGATCAGGAAGAAGCCCTCACGATGAGTGACAGGATCGCGATCATGCACGACGGTATCGTGGACCAGCTGGATACCCCCACAGAGATTTATGAACATCCCACCACAAGGTTTGTAGCAACTTTTATAGGCGAAACCAACACATATGACGGCTGTGTAACAAGCATTACGGACGGTATCGCAACGATAACTCTTGAGAACGGAGCTGTAAAGGTTAAGTGTGACGAGAGCTTTTCGATACTGGAATACGCTACCGTTTCCGTAAGACCCGAAAAGATGAGATTCAGTAGAGAGCCGCGTGAAGGCTTTGAGCTTGTAGCTGTTGTGAAGGATTATATATACGTAGGTTCGGTCTTGAAATGCATAGTTTCACTTCCCAACGGAAATGAGTTAAAGATCGAGAGACTCGCCGGCCAGGAGCTGCCGGAAATTGGAAGCAGGATATTTCCTTACTGGGAACCCGAAGATGCGGTCCTGATCCACAACGACAGTTATAAGATCTTTAAAATCCTGGATGAGATCAAGCTTGCCTGAAAGCATTGAAAGGAGGAACAGATATGGACGGGAATAGATCCAAGCATGAGTTCAGGTCGAATACACTTCCTGCTATTGTTACAGTCGGACCGGTATCATTGCTTCTAATGTTTCTTGTTGTTGCTCCGCTTGTCTTTGTGGCAGTGATGAGTTTTTGCGGAACAGATGAATACTATAACGTGGTTTACAACTTTACTGCCGAAAATTACGGCAGGCTTCTTTCGGTAGATTATCTGAAGATATATGCAAGATCCCTGTTGATCTCCCTTATAACCACACTATTATGTGTTCTTATCGGGTATCCGTTTGCATATATCATTGCCAGGACAAAAAGCAGGAAAAGGCAGTTGCTGTATATGCTGGTGATCATCCCGTTTTGGACCAATTCACTGATAAGGATCTACGGATGGAGATCTTTTTTGGGAAACAGCGGATGGCTTGTGAAAGCATTGCAGTTTTTGCATATCATACAGGAGCCGGTTGATTTTCTGTATAAGACGGGAACAACGGTACTGGGTATGGTTTACTGTTTTGTTCCCTTTATGGTCCTTCCGTTATACACGGCAATAGAAAAGCTTGACGGAAGCCTTTTAGAGGCATCGAGCGATCTTGGTGCCAAACCGGTCCGGACATTGTTTGAAGTTATCCTTCCGCTGACATCGGGAGGAATATTCTCCGGATGCATAATGGTATTTATCCCCTGCCTCGGTTACTTCTTTGTTTCGAATATCCTGGGCGGAGGTAATACGGATATGATCGGTAACCTGATCGAAAGACAGTTTAAGAGCGCAAACAACTGGCCGCTTGGAGCAGCACTGTCAATAATCCTGATCCTGCTTACCCTGCTTCTTGTAAAGCTGTATCAGAGACTCGGCGGCGATATGGAAAGCCTGGGAGTATAAGGTGTGCCTATGAAGAAGATAAGAAAAGAAAAAAGAAAAAAAGGTATCAGCATAGTATTCTGCATGGCAGTATACCTGTTTTTATTCCTTCCGATCTTTGTTGTCGTGGCCAATTCATTTAACGCCACAACATCAAAGCCATACCTCAGTTGGAAGGGTTTTACCTTCGACTGGTATGTAAAACTGTGGAGCAACTCATCGCTCCTTGAATCCTTTGCCAACACCATGATAATAGCCCTTACCAGCACCCTGCTGTCGACGATCATCGGAACGCTTGGTGCGGTCGGGATCTACAGGTATAAATTCAAAGGAAAAGGAGTGATCAACGGATTGTTATATATCCCGGTAGTAATTCCGGAGATCGTTATCGGCATTGCTCTTCTGACGATATTTTCAAACACGGGAGTTCCCAGAGGAATGCTGACCCTGATCCTTTCACACGTAAGCTTCTGCGTTCCTTATGTGATCTTCAATGTAAGGGCCAGACTGTCGGGATATGATTCTTCCATTGAGGAGGCGAGCATGGATCTTGGTGCGAACAGGGTTGTGACATTTTTTGAGATCACCCTTCCGGTCCTGGCACCGGGAATTGCAGGAGGAGCCCTGCTGGCGTTTACGCTTTCGATAGATGATGTTATCATCAGCTACTTTGTTAACGGACAGACAAAGACTTATCCACTGAAGGTAATGGAAAGCATCAAAAGCGGTGTTTCTCCGGATGTAAATGCACTCTCAACGCTCATATTGCTGGGTA